>NZ_JBQYFW010000003.1:0-323966 GCF_056313565.1 Pseudomonas sp. 3B-A001-10F | reverse complement strand
CGCGAAGGCGGTGTGTCAGTCAAGGAATGTGTTTACTGAAACACCGCCTTCGCGAGCAGGCTCGCTCCCACAGCTAAATACGGTGTTATTTCGGGACGCAGGTCAGTTTGATGCGCAGCTTGATGATCTCGCGGGTGAACTTGGCCGTGGCGTTTTTATGTTTGCCGGCCGGTACCTCGATCGTGCGGGTGCGTGGTGCTTCCGGGCCATTGTTGAAGACGGCCTTGCAGACTGCGTCGACGTCACCGTAGTTGGCCACCCGAATGGAGCCGATGTCGTTGTCGGTGTCGTAAGACTCGTAATCGATCTTCATGCCGTTGAGATCCTTCTGCACATCGATCGGGTAAGCAAAAGCAGTCAGCGGCAGCAGCGCCAGCAGCACACAACAGAATTTTTTCATTCGGCAGTCTCCATGAGGGACGGCCAGCTTAGGACAAGAGGAGCTATTGATGAAAGCGCCCCGCGTGACCCTTGATCAATGGCGAACATTGCAGGCCGTGGTCGACCACGGCGGATTCGCCCAGGCCGCTGAGGCCTTGCACCGTTCGCAATCGTCGGTGAGTTACACCGTCGCCCGCATGCAGGACCAGCTCGGCGTGCCGTTGCTGCGGATCGACGGGCGCAAAGCCGTGCTCACCGAAGCCGGCGGTGTGTTGCTGCGCCGCTCGCGGCAACTGGTGAAACAGGCCAGTCAACTGGAAGACCTCGCCCATCACATGGAGCAAGGCTGGGAAGCCGAAGTGCGGCTGGTGGTCGATGCAGCCTATCCAAGCGCACGCATCGTCCGCGCGCTGACCGCGTTCATGCCGCAGAGTCGCGGCTGCCGCGTGCGTTTGCGTGAGGAAGTGTTGTCGGGTGTCGAAGAAGTGCTGCTCGAAGGCGTGGCCGATCTGGCCATCACCGGCCTGAGCATTCCCGGTTACCTTGGTGCGGAACTGAGCGACGTCGAATTCGTCGCCGTCGCCCACCCCGATCACCCGCTGCACCGGCTCAACCGTGAGCTGAGCTTTCAGGATCTGGAAACCCAGATGCAAGTGGTGATCCGCGACTCCGGCCGCCAGCAACCACGAGATGTCGGCTGGCTCGGCGCGGAGCAGCGCTGGACCGTTGGCAGCCTCGCCACGGCGGCCACGTTCGTCAGCAGCGGCCTCGGTTTTGCCTGGCTGCCTCGCCACATGATTGAACGAGAGCTGAAGGATGGCTCGCTCAAGCTGCTACCGTTGGACAGGGGTGGCAACCGCAATTCCAGCTTCTATCTGTATTCGAACAAGGACAAACCCCTGGGCCCGGCCACGCAAATCCTCATCGAACTGCTGCGTACCTTCGACACCTTGCCGCTGGACGCACCGTTCGCCGCCCCTGAACAAGCCTGACACGGAGTTCACCGATGGCCTGGTTCGAACATGAAGGTTGCAACCTGCACTACGAGGAATATGGCCACGGCGCGCCGTTGCTGCTGGTTCACGGGCTCGGTTCGAGCACACTGGACTGGGAAATGCAGATCCCGGCCCTGGCCGCGCACTACCGCGTGATCGTCCCGGACATCCGCGGCCACGGGCGCTCGGACAAACCGCGCGAACGCTACAGCATCGCCGGTTTCAGTGCCGATATGCTGGCGCTGATCGAGCACTTGAACCTCGGCCCGGTGCACTACGTCGGGCTGTCGATGGGCGGCATGATCGGCTTCCAGTTCGGCGTCGATCATCCGCAAATGCTCAAGAGCCTGACCATCGTCAACAGTGCGCCCGAGGTCAAAATCCGCAGCCGCGACGACTACTGGCAGTGGTTCAAACGCTGGAGCCTGATGCGCGTACTCAGCCTCGCGACCATCGGCAAAGCCCTCGGCGGTAAACTTTTTCCGAAACCGGAACAGGCGGATCTGCGACAGAAAATGGCCGAACGCTGGGCAAAAAACGACAAACGTGCTTATCTCGCCAGCTTCGATGCGATTGTTGGCTGGGGCGTTCAGGAACGACTTTCCCGAGTGTCCTGTCCAACGCTCGTCATCAGCGCCGACCGTGACTACACACCGGTGGCGCTGAAAGAAACCTATGTAAAACTGCTGCCGAATGCGCGGCTGGTGGTGATCGCCGATTCGCGCCACGCCACCCCGCTCGATCAACCCGAACGTTTCAATCAAACGCTGCTGGAGTTTCTCGCCGCAGCCGATATTCAATCTCAGGATCACTGACCCATGTTGAAAAAACTCGCCCTCGCCGCTGGTACTGTGCTGTTTGCCGCCAACCTGATGGCTGCTACGCCAGCCAAGGCACCGCATGTGCTGCTGGACACCACCAACGGCCAGATCGAAATCGAACTGGATCCGGTCAAGGCACCGATCAGTACCAAGAACTTTCTCGATTACGTCAACAGCGGCTTCTACAACAACACGATTTTCCACCGTGTGATCCCGGGCTTTATGGTCCAGGGCGGCGGTTTCACTCAACAGATGCAGCAGAAAGAAACCAAGGCTCCGATCAAGAACGAACACAAAAACGGTTTGGCGAACGTTCGTGGCACCTTGTCCATGGCTCGCACTTCCGTACCTGATTCGGCGACCAGCCAGTTCTTCATCAACGTCAAGGACAACGACTTCCTCGACCAGGGCGACGGCTACGCAGTATTCGGCAAAGTGGTCAAAGGCATGGACGTTGTCGACATCATCGTCAACTCGCCGACCACCATCAAAAGCGGCATGAAAGACGTACCTGCCGACCCTGTATTCATCAAGTCGGCCAAAGTCATCGACTAAGCTGTACAGGGCGTATCGAGCGGCGCTGGCCTGATCCCGCGCCGCTCACACCGATAAAAGGAGAGCCCGTGCTCCGGGCGGTTATCTGATGCTCTATCGCCGTTTCGAACAACTGATCGACGTGTTCCGCGACGCCCCCACGGCATCCCCGCCGGATCGCGTGCTGCCCTTCTACACCTATTACCTGAAGCAGGTCTGGCCGAGTTTTGCCGCCCTGCTCACCGTCGGACTGTTCGGCGCCCTGATCGAAGTGGCGTTGTTCAGCTACCTCAGTCGCATCATTGACCTCGCCCAAGGTGCACCGAATCCGAATTTCTTTCAGGAGCATGGCCTGGAATTGGCCTGGATGGCCGTGGTCGCGCTGATCTTGCGCCCGGTCTTTGTCGGCCTGCACGACCTGCTGGTGCACCAGACCCTGAGCCCGAGCATGACCAGCATGATCCGCTGGCAGAACCACAGCTACGTGCTCAAGCAGAGCCTTAACTTTTTCCAGAATGACTTCGCTGGTCGTATCGCCCAACGCATCATGCAGACGGGCAACTCGCTACGTGACTCTGCGGTGCAAGCAGTGGATGCGTTGTGGCATGTGCTGATCTACGCGATCAGCTCGCTGGTGCTGTTCGCCGAGGCGGACTGGCGCCTGATGATTCCGTTGCTGACGTGGATCGCCGCTTACATTGGCGCGCTCTGTTACTTCGTGCCGCGGGTCAAGGAGCGCTCGGTGGTGTCCTCCGATGCACGCTCCAAACTGATGGGGCGGATCGTCGATGGTTACACCAATATCGCCACCCTGAAGCTGTTCGCCCATACCAATTACGAGCAGCAATACGCCCGCGAAGCAATCGAAGAACAAACCGAAAAAGCCCAACTGGCAGGCCGCGTTGTGACCAGCATGGACATCGCCATTACCACCATGAACGGCCTGTTGATCGTCGGCACCACAGGCCTGGCCTTGTGGCTGTGGACGCAGTCGCTGATCACTGTCGGTGCGATTGCCCTGGCAACCGGTCTGGTCATTCGCATCGTCAACATGTCCGGCTGGATCATGTGGGTGGTCACCGGCATTTTCGAAAACATCGGCATGGTCCAGGACGGCTTACAGACCATTTCGCAACCGGTCAGCGTCACCGATCACGAGCAGGCCAAACCGCTGGAAGTGGCCCGTGGCGAAGTGCGTTTCGAGCACGTGGATTTTCACTACGGCAAGAAGCGCGGGATCATCGGCGATCTCAATCTGAACATCAAACCGGGTGAGAAAATCGGTTTGATCGGGCCGTCCGGTGCCGGTAAATCGACGCTGGTCAACCTGTTGCTGCGCCTGTACGACGTCGAGGGCGGACGGATTATGATCGACGGCCAGAACATCGCCGAAGTCGGCCAGGAAAGCCTGCGTGCGCGCATCGGCATGATCACCCAGGACACCTCGCTGCTGCACCGCTCGATCCGCGACAACTTGCTGTACGGCAAACCGGATGCGACCGACGCCGAGTTGTGGGATGCGGTGCACAAGGCGCGCGCCGATGAGTTCATTCCGCTACTGTCGGACGCTGAGGGCCGCACAGGCTTTGATGCGCATGTCGGTGAGCGTGGGGTGAAACTGTCCGGTGGGCAGCGCCAGCGCATCGCCATTGCACGCGTGCTGCTCAAGGACGCGCCGATCCTGATCATGGACGAAGCGACATCGGCACTGGATTCGGAAGTCGAAGCGGCGATTCAGGAAAGCCTGGAAACCCTGATGCAGGGCAAAACCGTGATCGCGATTGCGCACCGACTCTCGACCATTGCGCGGATGGATCGGCTGGTGGTGCTGGAGAACGGCAAGATTGCCGAGAGCGGCACCCATGCCGAGCTGTTGGCCCATCGCGGTCTGTATGCACGACTTTGGGCGCACCAGACAGGGGGGTTTGTCGGTATCGATTGACCTTCCCATGATCGTTCCCACGCTCTGCGTGGGAATGCAGCCCGTGACGCTCCGCGTCAGTGGACGCAGAGCGTCCCTTGAGGCGTTCCCACGCAGAGCGTGGGAACGATCACCGCCACAGCCCGCAAACCACGGGCGCTGGCGGTTTTTTGTGGCTGCTGGAAATCCGCAGAAAGCCTGCTGTACTCAGCCAAGGTTTCGGTACGAAACCTGTCGTAAATCTGCAGGGATGCACAACTCGATGCAGTCTCGATAGCAGGGCTATCAAGGACGCCTCTCATGTCTCTGTTCAAACGTTCAGTCACTGAGTTGTTGGGTACGTTCTGGTTAGTATTGGGTGGTTGCGGCAGCGCGGTGATCGCCGCGTCTTCACCGTTGGGAATCGGAGTGCTGGGGGTGGCCCTGGCGTTTGGTCTGACGGTGCTGACCATGGCATTCGCCATCGGTCACATCAGCGGATGTCACCTAAACCCGGCCGTGTCGGTCGGTCTGTTCGTCGGCGGTCGGTTTCCGGCCAAAGAGTTGCCCGCCTACATCATCGCGCAGGTGCTTGGCGCGATTCTCGCGGCGGCGCTGATCGCGCACATCGCCAGCGGCAAGGAGGGTTTCGATATCGCCGCCGGCCTCGCATCCAATGGTTATGGCGAGCATTCGCCGGGGAAGTACTCCATGGCGGCGGGTTTTTTGACCGAGCTGGTGATGACGGCGATGTTCGTGATCATCATTCTGGGCGCGACCGATAGACGCGCACCACCGGGGCTGGCACCGATCGCCATCGGCCTGGGTCTGACGCTGATTCACCTGATCTCGATTCCCGTCACCAACACCTCGGTGAACCCGGCCCGTAGCACGGGACCGGCACTGATGGTCGGCGGCTGGGCGATTGCGCAGTTGTGGATGTTCTGGGTCGCACCGTTGATTGGCGCGGTGGTCGGTGGCGGGATCTATCGCTGGTTGGGCAAAGAAGAGTAGCCAAGGCATACACAAAACAAATGTGGGAGCGAGCTTGCTCGCGAAGGCGGTGTGTCAGCTGATATCCATGTCACTGCAACACCGCTTTCGCGAGCAAGCTCGCTCCCACAAGGGATCTAGGTTTGGCGATAAGGCAACGCGGTTTTCGCTTCTTCGGCATAAGCGAGGACGCCGGCGCGTTCCTGTTTCAGGAAATCCTTCACCGCCGCTTTCAACCCCGGATGACGCAAGTAATGCCATGAATGGGTGATCACCGGCTCGAAGCCACGAATCAACTTGTGCTCGCCCTGAGCGCCAGCATCGAAACGCTGATAACCCTGCGCGATCGCGTAATCCATGCCCTGGTAAAAACACGTCTCAAAGTGCAGCCGATCAAACTCCGCCAGACAGCCCCAATAGCGCCCGTAGAAACTGTCGCCACCGACCAGACTGAAGGCCATCGCCACCGGCCGTGAGCCTTGTTTGGCCAGTACCACGCGGATCGCCTCGGGCATACGCTCGGCCAGCAGACTGAAAAACTCCCGCGTCAGGTACGGTGCCTGACGCCGGACCGCATAGGTATTGGCGTAGCAGGCGTAGACAAAATCCAACTGCGCCTCGTCCAGCTCGCGCCCCTCCAGCCATTCAAACGCAAAGCCCTGCCCCGCTACTTGCTCGCGCTCCTTGCGCATCTGTTTGCGCTTGCGCGAACTGAGTACGTCGAGGAAATCCTGAAAGTCGCGATACCCGCGATTCTGCCAGTGATATTGACAGCCAATACGTTGCAGCCAGCCTGGTTGCTCGGCCATTGCAGCGTCGGTGAAAGGATCCGTGAAGTTGATGTGCGCACTGGAAAGCCCTTCGATCTCCAGGTAACCAGGCAGACTCTTGAGCAGCTCGAAACCGTCTTCGACATTGGCCGCCAACAGGCGCGGGCCGCTGACTGGACTGAATGGCACGGCGGTCAAAAGCTTGGGGTAGTAATCGATACCGGCGCGGGCGCAGGCGTCGGCCCAGCCGTGATCGAACACGTACTCGCCGTAGGAATGCCACTTGCGATAACTGGGCAGTGCGGCGATCAGTCGATCATCTTCAATATGCAGCAAATGCTCAGGTTGCCAGCCGGTATGAGGGCCGACACTGCCGCTGTCCTCCAGTGCACTGAGAAAAGCGTGGCGCAGAAATGGCTGGCTTTCAGGCACCAACGCATCCCAGGTTGCCGGAGCGATTTGCGACAGGTTTTGCAGGCATTGCAACGGCATCGACAGCTCTCCACAACAAGACTTCAGCGCCCGGCGAGTATCGCCGATTGCGTGGCATTGCACACCCGCAATCGGCCGACAGCGCTCTAGATCAATAGTTCAGGCCAAATCGATATCGTCATCAACCTGCCATCACTGTGCCACTGCTCTGTCATAAACCATCGCGATACTGGCGCCTGTTTTTAGAGCGCCGGGTTCTACCCGGACACTGTTTTCCGACGCTCGAATCGTCGGTTGTGCCCCGGATGGTTGTGCCATCCCCTCTCATCTTCGGAGATTGCTATGCGTCTTGCTTCCACGAAAACTGCGGCGGCCCTGTGCGGTGGCTTGTTGCTGGCCATGAGTGTTCCGGCCAGTGCTGCAGTCGACGCCAAACTGCTCGACATGCTCAAGGCTAACGGTTCCATTTCCCAGGCGCAGTACATCGAACTGCAAACTGAACTGGCCAAGGATCAGAAGGCTCAGCAAATCGCGCAGCAGGCGCAGCAAGAGACCAACGAACAAGTCGCCGCTGTTGCGAAGAAGACCAACGAACAAAGCGTCTTCGACCAGAAACTCGCCTGGGCAGCCAAGACCCAATTCAAGGGCGATGTGCGTATCCGTCAGGAAACCATCAAGATCGATGGCGAACCGAACAACGGCGGCCGCGACAAGGACCGTCAGCGCATCCGCGCCCGTCTGGGTGCCTACACCGAGATCAACCCGCAAGTCGACACCGGTATCCGTATCGCCACCGGCGGCGGCGATGATGCCCGTTCGACCAACCAGGACCAGGACAACTACTTCGACAAGAAGCAGATCTGGCTGGATCTGGGCTACATCGACTACCACCCTGACCAGATCAAGAACCTGCACATCATCGGCGGCAAGATGCTCCAGCCGTGGGTCAGCATGGGCGACGTGATCTGGGATAGCGACATCAACCCGGAAGGTCTGGCCGTTACCTACAAATACCCGTTGGGCAGCAGCGCCGAACTGTTCGGCAGCCTGGGTAACTACAACCTCAAGGACAACGTCGACGGCGATGGCGTGCAATTCCGTCACGACTTGCGTCTGACCGCCGGCCAGTTGGGTAGCCGCTTCAACATCACTGACAACTTGAAAGTGACTCTGGGCGGTAGTGTCTACGCCTACCAGAACGACGAAGACAGCCGCTGCACCGGCACTTCCACACCGTGCGCACTGGCGGTCAACGGCAACTCGGCCAACAACGAATTCCGTCTGTATGAAGGCTTCAGCCAGGTCGACATCGGCGGTCTGCCAATGCCACTGTCGTTCTACGGTCAGTACGTGAAGAACAACGATGCCGTGACCGATCAGGACACCGCGTGGCTGTTGGGTGCCAAGTCGAAAGTCTTCGGCCTGAACCTCGATTACAACTATCGTGACGTGCAGCGCAACGCCGTAGTCGGCGCTTTCACCGACTCCGACTTCGCCAATGGCACCACCGGTTCCCGTGGCCACAAGTTCAAGGTCGGTTACGACATCGACAAGAACTTCGCTATCGGTGCCACGTACTTCCTGACCAAGGCTGACTTCGCCAGCCGTACCCAGCGTGACGCTGACGCCAACACCTTGCAGCTGGACGCGGAAGCCAAGTTCTAAGAAAACAGCTACAAGCTTCGAGCGACAAGCCGCAAGTCACAGCTCCCCCTGCGATTTGCCGATCGAAGCTGATTTTCCTGCAGCCCGGTGCAGTTACAGCGATCCCCATCATCCGTTCGCTGGCGCTGCACCGGGCTGTGTTTTTACGGGCTATCGTCCCGCCTCTGCGTAGCCAGACGCTCAGCCAGCGCGTCCACACCCTCTTCCGGTTTCTCCGGCATCGCCTTCAAGGTCGCTTGCATCAAACGCATCTGACGAATGAAACGCCGACAGTTCGGGCAAAACATCAGGTGATGGCGCACCATCAGTTTTTCACGAAAGCTCAATTGGCCATCGAGATAATCGCTGGAGCGCGCCACTTGTTCCTTACAGGTCAGCATTCCCCTGTCTCCTCAAAATGCTCCACGGTCGCGAAGACTTTCAGCCGCGCACGATGCAGCAGCACACGGACATTGGAGAGCGAGATCTCCAGAAGATTACAGATCTCCTCCAGCTCCAGCCCTTGGCGTTCGCGCAACAACAAAACGCTGCTTTGCAGTTCCGACAGGTTCAGCAGGGTGTGCTCCAGACAGTCACGCAATTCACCTTCGGTCAGCAAGGCTTCCGGGGTGTCCTGATGCCAGGCGAACGGGGCAACCAGCCAATGGCCGTCACCGGGAGAAAAGCGGTCATCGTCGATCGTGCCATGGGGTGACGGCAGATCATCCATCAACACTTCCCGGCGATTTTGTTTATAACGGCTTTTGGCCGAGTTGGCCGTGATGGTCAACAGCCAGGTCTTGAGACTGGAGCGGCCTTCGAAGCTGGCGATGTGGCGCACCACCGACAACCAGGCGTCCTGCACCACTTCTTCGACATGACGCTGGCCGACAATCGCATACGCCACGGCGCGCATGGCGCTCTGATACGTCGTCACCAGTTCCTTGAAAGCCTTTTGCTCACCCGCCAGCAGGCGCGCAAGCAGTTGGGTGTCGTCAGCCGCCATCCAAAAATCTCCTTGTGCCGATTCCGAAAATGATAGCGGCAGGTCTTCACCTGCCGCCATTTCCGAAAAATTACAGCGTTTGAGCCGATTCGGATGTAGGAAAGGTCGGCGCGATTAGGAGGAAATTAAACCGATTTTCAACGCTTGCGCAGAATCACGCTACCGATCGAATAGCCTGCACCGAACGAACTCAACACCGCCAGCGAACCGGCAGCCAGATCATCCTGATACTTGTGGAAAGCAATCACCGAACCCGCCGAGCTGGTGTTGGCGTAGGTGTCGAGAATCACCGGGGCTTCTTCTTCAGTGGCTTCGCGACCCAGCAACTTGCGCACGATCAGGTGATTCATGCTCAGGTTGGCCTGGTGCAGCCAGAAGCGCTTCACGTCGCCGACGTTGAGCTGGTTCTCTTGCAGATGCTCGCCGATCAGCTCGGCAACCATCGGGCAGACATCCTTGAACACCTTGCGGCCTTCCTGCACGAACAGTTTGTCGCGGGCACCAATGCCCTCTTCCGCCGCGCGGTTGAGGAAACCGAAGTTGTTGCGGATGTTGTTGGAGAACTTGGTCAGCAGCTTGGTGCTGACCACGTCGAACTGGTGTTTGGACGTCGCGGTCTCAGCGCGCTCGATGATCACTGCAGTCGCGGCATCGCCGAAGATGAAGTGGCTGTCGCGGTCACGGAAGTTCAGGTGACCGGTGCAGACTTCCGGGTTGACCATCAGGATCGCCCGGGCCTGGCCCAGTTGCACGCTGTTGGCAGCGGCCTGGATGCCGAAAGTCGCCGAGGAGCAGGCCACGTTCATGTCGAAACCGAAACCCTGAATGCCCAGGGCTTCCTGGACTTCGATGGCGATGGCCGGGTAGGCGCGCTGCAGGTTGGAACAGGCAACGATCACGCCGTCGATGTCGGCAGCAGTTTTGCCGGCACGTTGCAGGGCCTGTTCGGCAGCGCCGATAGCCATCTGGCAAAGCACCGACCATTCGTCGTTGGAACGCTCCGGCAGACGCGGGGCCATGCGTTGCGGATCGAGGATGCCGTCCTTGTCCATGACAAAGCGGCTCTTGATGCCTGAAGCTTTTTCGATGAACGCGGCGCTGGATTCGGTCAGGGCCTGGACCTCGCCGCTGGCAATGGCCTCGGCGTTGTCGGCGTTGAACTGGGCGACGTAGGTATTGAAAGACTGCACCAGCTCTTCATTGGAGATGCTGTTGGCCGGGGTGTACAGGCCGGTGCCGCTGATGACGACGTTATGCATGGTCGTTTCTCTAATCTGTTCAGGCAGAAAGTGCTGGAACCGTCGTACCAACACACAAAGGGTCTATTCCCATCCGGGGGACGCAAACCTGGCATCGCTTTATTCCGTCGCGCGAACCGGCCGAAGGCTCTGGGTCGCGAAACCGGCGTTTATGGTCGCGAAGTTTGCCATAAACGCAGGATTTTGGCGCCTTTCTCAAGATCAACACGGATGATCGTTCCCACGCTCCTGCGTGGGAATGCAGCCAGTGACGCTCCGCGTCACTGGACGCGGGGCGTCCCCAGAGGCATTCCCACGCAGAGCGTGGGAACGATCAGCGTTACGGTTCGACCTGGGTCCACTGCTTGTTCAGACGTTTGTCGGAGATCGGGACCTTGGTGCCCAACTGCTGGGCGAACAGCGACACCCGGTATTCCTCCAGCCACCAGCGATACAGCTCAAGCTGCGGATCGCGTTTGCCTTCCTGGGCATGTTTCGCCGCGCGAGTCTGGTATTGCCCCCAGAGGCCGGCGAGTTCGCCGCTCCAGACGCGATCCTTCTGCACCTGCGCGCCGAGCTTTTCGAAGCGCTGCTCGACCGCTTTCAGGTAACGCGGCAACTCCTTAAGCCACTGCATCGGCGTTTCGCGGACAAACCCCGGATACACCAGATTGTTGATTTGCTGCTTGATGTCATTGAGCGCCACGGCCTGGGCCAGATCGATCTTGCCCTTGAAGCGCTTTTGCAGGCCGTGCCACAGCTTGAGAACTTCCAGGGTCAACCGGGCCACGCGCTCGGCGTGCTCGGTCCAGCTGCCGCGTTTACGCTCGGCCAGTGCCGCCAAACCGGCGCCGTCGCGGGGCAGCGAGTCTTCGCCTTCGAGAATGCAACTGTCGAGGCTCGCCAGCAGAATGTCTTCGACCAGCGCATCAACCCGGCCCAACTCGCGATAGAGCAAGCCCAGCTCAGTTTGCCCCGGCAACTTGCCACGCAGGAACTTGGCCGGTTCCGCCAGTTGCTGCATCAACAACCGCTGCAAGGCGCGACGATGCTGGAATTCGGCTTCGGCCGGGGTCGAGAAACGTCCCTCCTTGACCGTGCCGCCCTCTTCAACCAGCGCCGGATATACCGTCATCGACAGCCCGGCGATCTTCTGTTGAGTCTTTTCCGCGACCGGCGCGAAGACCTTGGCCTCCACCGGTTGCTGACTTTTCGCACTCTGCGGCACCGCCAGCGCGGCCTGACTGGCTTCGGCAAACCGTGCGGTCAGCTCGGCCAGATCGCGACCTTCGCCGAGGAATTTGCCTTGGCCGTCGACAATTTCCAGGTTCATCCGCAGATGCCCCTCGACGCCTTGCTCGGCTTCAGCCCACGCCTCGTCACTGACCCGCGCGCCAGTCATGCGCAGCAGTTCGCGACCGAGCGCTTGCGGCAATGAACCCTCGGCAAAGGTCATGCGTTGCAGCGCGGCTTTGATGAAGTCCGGCACCGGCACGAAGTTCTTGCGCAAGGCCTTCGGCAGGTTGCGCACAAGGGCGATGCACTTGGCCTCGATCAGCCCCGGCACCAGCCATTCCAGGCGTTCCGGTGGCAGCATCGGCAACAGCGGGGCCGGCACGCGCAGGGTCACGCCGTCGCGCGGATGATTGGGCTCGAAGTGATAAGTCAGCGCCAGTTCCAGATCGCCGATGTGCAGCGTGTCCGGGTAATCCCGCGCGGTGACTTCACTGGCTTCGCGGGCCAGCACGTCTTCTTCGCGCATGATCAACAACTGCGGATTCTTCTGGCTATTGATGCGGTACCAACTGTCGAAGGTCGCGGTCTGGTGAATCTCCGCCGGCAATCGCGCGTCGTAGAACGCGTACAGGGTTTCTTCATCCGCGAGAATGTCGCGACGACGGGCCTTGGCTTCCAGTTCGTCGAGCTGTTCCAGCAGTTGCTGGTTGGCCGTCAGGCACTTGGCTCTGGACTGAATCTCCCCGCGTACCAGACCTTCACGGATAAACAATTCGCGAGAAACCACCGGATCCACCGGGCCGTAATGCACCGGCCGGCGGCCGACCACGATCAGCCCGAACAAAGTGATCTGCTCATAGGCCACGACCTGGCCGCGCTTCTTTTCCCAATGCGGTTCGAAGTGGTTTTTCTTGATCAGGTGCCCGGCCAGCGGCTCGATCCAGTCGGCGTCGATCTTGGCGACCATGCGTGCATAAAGCTTGGTGGTTTCCACCAGTTCGGCGGTCATTAGCCACTGCGGGCGCTTCTTGCCGATGCCCGACGACGGATGAATCCAGAAACGTCGCTGACGCGCGCCGAGGTAATCGCCATCCTCGGTTTTCTGACCGATCTGGCTAAGCAACCCGACCAACACCGCTTTGTGCAGTTTCGGGTAATCCGCCGGCTCTTTGTTGAGGCTCAGCTGCATGTCGCGGCAGATCAGGCTCAACTGCCGATGCGAGTCGCGCCACTCGCGCAGACGCAGATAGTTGAGGAAATTCTTCCGGCACCAGTTACGCAACGGGCTGGCGGTCAGCGCCTGGCGCTGCTCTTCAAAACCGCGCCACAGATTGACCAGTCCGGCGAAGTCCGAGTCGGTGTCTTTCCATTGCGCGTGGGCCTGATCGGCAGCTTGCTGACGCTCCGGCGGACGCTCGCGCGGGTCTTGAATCGACATCGCACTGGCGACGATCAGCACTTCCTGCAAACTGCCGAGCTTGGCTGCTTCAAGCAGCATACGGCCCATGCGCGGGTCGACCGGCAGGCGCGCCAGTTGGCGACCGAGCGGCGTCAGCTGACTGTTGCGGTCAACCGCCGAGAGTTCTTGCAGCAGGTTGAAACCGTCGCTGATCGCCTTGCCATCCGGCGGCTCGATAAACGGGAACGCGGTGATCTCGCCGAGACGTAGATGCAGCATCTGCAGAATCACGGCAGCGAGGTTGGTGCGCAGAATCTCTGGATCGGTGAATTCCGGGCGCCCGTTAAAATCCTCTTCGCTGTACAGCCGAATACAAATGCCCGGCTCAACCCGACCGCAGCGACCTTTACGCTGATTGGCGCTGGCTTGGGAAATCGCCTCGATCGGCAGACGCTGGACCTTGGCGCGATAGCTGTAGCGGCTGATGCGCGCGGTGCCGCTGTCGATCACGTAACGGATGCCCGGCACAGTCAACGAGGTCTCGGCGACGTTGGTCGCCAGCACCACGCGACGGCCCGGGTGCGACTGGAAAATCCGCTGTTGTTCGGCCGGCGACAAGCGCGCGTACAGCGGCAGGATTTCCGTGTGTTTCAGTTGCGCCTTGCGCAGCATGTCGGCGGCGTCGCGAATCTCGCGCTCGCCGGGCAAGAATACCAGCACGTCTCCCGGACTGCGGCGTTCGCTGCGCTCGTAAGCGGCGATTTCGTCAAGGGTCGCGAGGATCGCTTGATCCACCGTCAGGTCATCCTCGACGCGGTTGCCCTCTTCGTCCTGCTCCAGGGTCAGCGGGCGATACCAGGTGTCCACCGGGAAGGTGCGGCCGGAGACTTCGACAATTGGCGCATCGTCGAAGTGCTTGGAGAAGCGCTCCAGATCGATGGTCGCCGAAGTGATGATGACTTTCAGGTCCGGGCGACGCGGCAGCAGGGTTTTCAGGTAGCCGAGCAGGAAGTCGATGTTGAGGCTGCGTTCGTGGGCTTCGTCGACGATGATCGTGTCGTAGCGTTCGAGGTAGCGATCGTTCTGGGTTTCCGCCAGCAGAATACCGTCGGTCATCAGCTTGATCAGAGTATTGGAATCGCTTTGATCCTCGAAACGCACCTGATAGCCGACCAGCGCACCAAGTGGCGTAGCGAGTTCTTCGGCGACCCGGCTGGCGACGCTGCGCGCAGCGATTCGACGTGGTTGGGTGTGGCCGATCAGACCGTGCTGACCGCGACCGATTTCCAGACAGATTTTTGGCAACTGGGTGGTTTTACCCGAGCCGGTTTCGCCGGCGATGATCAGCACTTGATGCTTTTCCAGCGCCTTCTTGATCTCGTCGCGCTTGGCCGCAATCGGCAGACTGTCGTCGTAACGAATCACCGGCAGGCTGGCCCGCCGTGCCAGCACCTGATCACAGGACGCCTGCATGCGCGTCACCCACTGGGCCAGTTTGGCCTCGTCGGGTTTCTTGCGCAGCTCAAGCAACTGCCGCCGCAGCCGGTGCCGGTCGGCGAGCATGGCGTGATCGAGGTTCTTCAGCAGTTTGTCGATGGAGGGCGATTCGTCGGTCATCGGGTAGGCAATTCGGTCGTCTATTTATGCAGGGGGCGGATTGTCGCAGATTTGGCGGATTTGTGGCGTGTCGGGGGGATTGCTGCCCTCACCCTAGCCCTCTCCCAAAGGGAGAGGGGACCGATTGGGGGATATTCCAGAGGTCCATCGACCTGAAAGAAATTTACCGAATCCATAATCGCCAAGGCCTTTCAGGTAGGCGTTCGACCTGAGGCACCTCGGTAGGCCCCGCCTCCCTATGGGCGGTCCGACGTTTCGGGAGGGCTGGGGTGAGGGTTTCTGGCTTATTCGTTATCGAGACCTTTACGCCGATACGGGAAAACATCAATGACCTTCCCCGCCCGAATCGCCTCCTGCAAGCTCTTCCAGTAATCCGCGTTATACAACTCGCCATGCAACTGATCGAACAACTTGCGCTGCCCCGAATCGGCAAACAGAAACGGCGGAAACTCCTCAGGAAAGACATCCAGCGGCCCGATCGAATACCACGGCTCCGAGGCCATTTCATCCTCCGGTGTGCGCGGTTGCGGGATGTGACGGAAGTTGGCTTCGGTCAGGAAGCAGATTTCGTCGTAGTCGTAGAACACCACGCGCCCGTGGCGAGTGACGCCAAAGTTCTTCAGCAGCATGTCACCGGGAAAGATGTTCGCCGCCGCCAGTTGCTTGATCGCCAGGCCGTAATCCTCTAGCGCCTCACGCACCTGCGCATCGTTGGCGTTTTCCAGATAGAGGTTGAGCGGGGTCATCCGCCGCTCGGTCCAGCAGTGACGGATCAACACCGTGTCGCCCTCGACCGACACCGTCGACGGCGCCACCTCCAGCAGCTCCTCCAGGCACGCCGGATCAAACTTGCTCAGCGGAAAACGGAAATCGGCGAACTCCTGGGTATCGGCCATGCGCCCTACCCGGTCGACGCTTTTCACCAGTCGGTACTTCTCGATCACCGTGGCCCGGTCGACGTTTTTCGACGGCGAGAAACGGTCCTTGATGATCTTGAACACGGTGTTGAAGCCCGGCAGCGTAAACACGCTCATGACCATGCCGCGCACGCCCGGCGCCATGATGAACTGGTCATCGGTGTTGGCCAGGTGATTGATCAGCGCGCGGTAAAACTCGGACTTGCCGTGCTTGTAGAAGCCGATTGAGGTGTACAACTCGGCAATGTGCTTGCCCGGCAGAATGCGTCGCAGGAAGCCGATGAACTCCGCCGGCACCGGTACATCGACCATGAAATACGAACGGGTGAACGAGAAGATGATCGATACATCAGCTTCGTCGGTGATCAACGCGTCGATCTGAATCCCGCGCCCCTCTCGATGCAACAACGGAATCACCAGCGGCCATTGCTCGTCACGGGTGTAAATGCGCCCGACCAGGTACGCGCCCTTGTTGCGGTACAACACCGAGGAAAACAGCTCGACGCTGAGCTCCGGGTCCTTGCACACCCAGTCCGGCAGGTTCTCACGCAGTTGCGCTTCGAGGCGACGCAGGTCACCCGGCAGATCGGCGTAATCCTCGCTGAAACGGTAATCGGCAAAAATGCTCGCGAGCATCCCCGACAACTGACCTTGCGGTTTGTAGGTGCGGGTTTGCGCGGCGCGGGCTCGGCGCAGGCTCGGGCGGGTGGTGTGGATGAACATGCAGCCGTCGCTGATCAGGTCGTGGCTGAACAGCCCGCAGAAAATCGAGTTGTACCAGGTCTCGGACAACTCATCATCGAAGCGCAGGTCGATGACGCTGATGTAGGCACTTTTCACCAGCGGCCAGCAGCTGACGTTAATCAGCGTTTCATCATCGAAGTATTCGCGCAGGCGAGCGATGGTTTCGCCGACCTTTTCTTCGTAGAGATTGATCCGAGCCGCCGACGCGGTTTGCGTCTCCTGCCAGCGCGCCTGCTCGAAGCGCTCCCGGGCGCCGTCGGTAATTCGCCGGAAATGCTCGCGGTAATCGTCAAAGCCATCGAGGATCATGCGGGCGATACCGGTGGCGGGCCATTGCTGCGGCATAGATAAGACCTCTGCGTGCATGGGAAATCTGTGCTGAGCTTAGCCACGCAAGCGTGTGCGCGTGAAGTGCAATTTCGGCCAATTCTGCGTCGGGGTTGTACAACGGCACAGTTTTCAGCAAAGTTTTTTTAATCGACCGTTCGGTCAGTTAATCGCCTGAGCGGTTCTTCTTGTCGCCCCGCGCCAGCCCGCGAATTCGCTGGGTTTCGGCTCCAATACTGACCAGACGCGTCTAGCTCGTTGCTTTGCTGCGCATGCGTTTACCGACAGCGACGCTTCCAGATTGGTCTTACCAAAATAGTGGCACTTTGATATACAGCCCGCCATTACCCCCTTCATAACAAGATCCTCGCTGACGAGGACGACCTCCCCCCCTCAAAGATCAAGGAGCACACTGATGTCTATCCGGAATCTGCGCATAGGTTTGCGCGCCAGTTTGAGCTTTGCCGTTTTGGCCGGTCTGCTGGTGGTGGTCGGCCTGTTCGGGCTGGGCCAGATGAAAACCCTGCGCGAGAGTGCAGCAGTGATTGAAGAATCATGGATGCCAAGCATCGAGAACATCCATGTCGCGGCGGCGAACATCGCCAGCATTCGCCTCGAATCGTTGCGCCTGATCACCAGCACCCAACCTGCCGTGCGCGACAGAAGCAAAGGCATCATCAAAGCGCAGCGCGAAGAATTGCTCAAACGCCTCGCCGATCACAAAACCCTGCTCTCCAGCGAAGAAGAACGAGTGATGCTCGACGGCTTGAATGCCAACACGGCCAAGTACATGAACATCCTCGAACAGATCATCGGCCAGATCGACGCCGGGCAAAGTGAACAGGCCTACACGCGGCTTAACAATGAACTGGCGCCACAGGGAACGCTGCTCGACAAGGCCCTGGAGCAGATGATCTCGTTCAATCAGCAAGGCGCCAATACCGCCGCCGCTGCCGCCGCAACGATATATCTACGAGCATTGTGGATCGTCGCGACCATCATCGTGGTTGCCCTGATTGCCACGCTGCTATTGGCCTGGCAGTTGACGCGTAGTATTACCACCCCGATCAATCAGGCGCTGAATGTCGCAAGGCGCATTGCTGCCAGTGATCTCAGCGGACAGATCGTCAGCACTGGTAAAGATGAGGCTGCAGATCTGCTCGACGCCTTGGCCGAGATGCAGGGCAATCTGCGCTCGACTATTCGCGGCATCAGCGAATCGGCACAGCAACTGGCTTCCGCGGCCGAGGAAATGAGTTCGGTGATGGAGCAAAGCACTCGCGGCCTGCAACAGCAGAACGATCAGATCGAACAAGCCGCCACCGCAGTGACCGAGATGAGCACCGCGGTGGACGAAGTCGCGGCCAACGCGGTGTCCAGCGCCGAGGCGTCCGCCGCGTCGAACGAGGACAGCAAGCACGGCCATGTGCAGGTCAGCGAAACCATCAGTTCGATTCAGGAGCTGGTCGATGCGGTACTCGGTGCTTCCGAACAAGCCGAAGGCCTGGCCACGCAGGCACAGGACATCAGCAAAGTGCTGGAAGTGATTCGCGGGATTGCCGGACAGACCAACCTGCTGGCGCTCAATGCGGCGATCGAAGCGGCCCGCGCCGGTGAAGCCGGGCGCGGCTTTGCGGTGGTCGCCGATGAAGTGCGTTCGCTGGCACAACGCACGCAGAACTCCACTGAGGAAATCGAGCTGATGATCAGCAGCATCCAGCAAGGCACAGGCGCTACCGTGGGCGCATTGCAAAGCAGCGCCGAGCAGGCGGGTCAAACGCTGCGCCGGGCCAACAGCGCAGGTCAGGCGCTGGAGAAAATCACCGCGTCGATCTCGCAGATCAACCAGCGCAATCTGGTGATCGCCAGTGCAGCCGAGCAACAGGCCTTGGTCGCTCGCGAGGTCGATCAGAATCTGGTGACCATCCGCGACCTCTCGACCCAGACCGCCGCTGGCGCCACCCAGACCTCGGCCGCAAGCCAGGAACTGTCGCGTCTGGCCGTCGACTTGAACGGCCTGGTCACACGCTTTGTGATCTGAACGAACAGTTGCATGCCCGATTAGCGGTTGCCTTCGGCAGGGCGCTCGGCAACACTCTCGTCCCGATCAAGGAAGGAGACCCGCCGTGAGCCCTGTCGATATTTTCCGTATGTTGTCGCTGGCGGCCATCTGGGGCGCGAGTTTTCTGTTCATGCGCATTATTGCGCCGGTGATCGGCACGATCCCGACCGGATTCTTTCGCGTGTCGATTGCGGCCCTTGGCCTGCTGGTGATCCTCGGGCTGATGCGCGTACGCTGGGATTTCAAAGGCAAACTGAAAACCGTGATGCTGCTGGGCGTGATCAACTCGGGGATTCCGGCGACGCTGTATTCGGTCGCGGCCCAGGTGTTACCGGCCGGTTATTCGGCGATCTTCAACGCCACCACGCCGCTCATGGGCGTGCTGATTGGCGGGTTGTTCTTCAGTGAAAAACTCACCGCAGCCAAACTGGGCGGGGTGTTCCTCGGCTTGTTCGGCGTTGGCGTGCTGACCCGCGCCGGCCCGGTGGCGTTCGACTTGCAACTGTTGATGGGCGCCCTCGCCTGTTTGCTGGCGACCACTTGTTATGGTTTTGCCGGATTCCTCGCGCGGCGCTGGCTGGATCAGGCTGGTGGTCTGGACAGTCGCCTGTCGGCGCTGGGCAGCATGCTCGGTGCGACGTTGTTTCTGTTGCCGTTGTTTGGATATAGCGTGATCACCGCACCGCCGGTCAGTTGGGGTGGCTGGAATGTCTGGCTGTCGCTGTTGGGCCTGGGTCTTGGCTGCACGGCGTTTGCCTACATCATTTATTTCCGCCTGCTCAGTTCGATCGGGCCGGTGAAGTCGATGACCGTGACCTTCATGATTCCGCCATTCGGCGTGCTGTGGGGGGCGTTGCTGCTGGATGAGCCGTTGTCGATGGCGCACATTTATGGCGGGGTGTTGATTGCGCTGGCGTTGTGGCTGGTGTTGAAGCCGGCGGTGGTGAAACCGGCTGAGGCGCCGGCCCGATAAATTTGTGCTGTTGCCGAAAAGGCCATCGCGAGCAGGCTCACTCCTACAATTGGAATGCGTTCCTCTGTAGGAGTGAGCCTGCTTGCGATCGGCGGCCTAAAAGCCGCCACCTGACGATCTGTTAGCTGGTTTTACGGAACACAAACGCCAGACCGACAATGATCAACAGCATCCCCAGCACACTCAACGCCGCCAGGCGATTGCCGAAAATCAGATAGTCCATCACTGCCGTCACCGCCGGCACCAGGTAGAACAGGCTGGTGACATTGACCAGATTGCCCCGCGCGATCAACCGATACAGCAACAGCGTCGCCAGCACCGACACCACGAGTCCCATCCACAACACCGGCACGATAAAACCGGTGCTGTGCTCAAAGTGGAACGGCTGGAACGGCACGAAAATCCCGCACAACAACAGACCGGCCAAGTACTGCACCGGCAGCGTACCGAGAGGATTGTCGGTGATGCGTTTCTGCATGATCGAGCCCAGCGTCATACTCGCCAGCGCCAGCAGACCAAACAGCATCCCCGCCAAGGACATCCCGGCCAAACCGATGCCTTGGTAAACCACCATGATCAGCCCCGCCAACCCCAAGGCCAGACCAAACATCCGGCTCGCCGAGCGCTGCCGCTCCATCAAGACCACGGTGAGAATCGGCTGCACACCCATGATGGTCGCCATCACCCCAGGGGTGACTTTGGTGTTGAGCGCCAGCAGATAGAAAATCTGATACGCCCCCAACAACACCACACCGGTGGCGATCGCAAACAGCATTGGTTTGCCGCCCTTGGGCAACTTGAGCTTGAGCAGCGGCGCCAACAACAAGAGGCCGCTCAAGGCAATCGCGAAGCGAATTAGCAGAAAGGCAAATGGTGACGCGTGGGCCAGCCCCCATTTGGAGAAGATCGCGCCGCTGCTCCACAGCAGAACGAACAGGCTCGTGGACGCGGCCGCGAGCGCGGATTTTTTCGACAGGACAAACATGAATACCACCTGTAGTCAGGCAAGAAGCCAACTCAGCCGAAGCTGAAATTCAGTAGGTTTTTCTGGCGGGCGCAGGGGTCAGCAGAAACTGCCGATCAGCCCGAAACGCCAACGCCCGGCGGTGATACGACTGCGCACACCGGCGTGCAACTGACAGGTGGGGGGTAATGACTGATCTGCTTGGGCTGCTGATTCCCGCACGGCACGACGCCAGCGTTGACCGCTGAATCGACTACCGCGTTGCTGAGGGATGCAGGCATTGGCGCAGATCTTTTTTGAAGGGTTGGAAGGTGAGCCATGGGGGCTCACGAGCGCCGACTATAACCAGCGGGCGACATGGATTGCAATGATTTGGACAAAGGGCCAGCAAGGACAGTTGGCCGCAAGGTGAATAGGCTGGATTGCAATCGAGACACCCAACCATGGGGGACAAGGAATGCACAGGATCACATGCCAAGGGAACGGACGTATTTGCGCTACCAGGTCTACAAATCACAGGCTCGACAACAGGCTGCTGTTACTTTCGCAAAACTGCACAAAGACTTGTTGCTGCAAGGGATAGTGGATGTTGATCACTCCAGAGTTCGTTTCGAAGCAATCGATGCTCAAGCGCTGAGTGCCTATGAAGCGTGGTTTGATCCTCATTTCTCTTGGCAAGATGTTGTCAGGTGGAAGGCCAAAGAACCACTGAGCTTCGATTTGGCAATCTGGTTTGATCAGGAGTTATGCGGACTTTGCTTTGCAAACCCTAATCAGAGCCGGTTGCGAGTGAAAATTGTGCGCCTGGAAGGAAAGCCCGATAACGATCACCCTCTCAAAAGCCGAGTAGCGACATTTGCTTTGACCACCGTGACTCACTTCGCGCGAATCATCGGCAGTACCCAAATTGAAATTCAGGAACCTCTCCCTGGAGTGATTTCCCTGTACCGGCAACTGGGTTTCGAATTCGATTCGGAGGGCAGGCTTGTGAAGCTAATTTGGTAAGACTAGTATCGGACAACTGCTCATTTAATGATCAATGCCGGAGGCACCATGAAGGCTGCCGTTGAAAAAAAGGCGCCAGGCGCCAGATCGATAAAAGCTGATAGAAAACGCTCTTCCGCAAAGTTATCTGAACGGGAGTTGCACCGAATCAGAGAAGCATTGGTGAATCCAGCCGCGGAAGAGCCAGGAGGCGTCCTCGCTGGCGCCTCATTCACCTTCTCTTCATAAAAAAACCGCTCACAAGGAGCGGTTTTTCTACAATATCCAGCCTCAGCCAAACAGCCAATACCCCAACAACGTCAATACCACCACCGCCAGCACCGGCCGCATCACGCGGTAGGCTTTCGGATGACGGCGTTTCCACTGTTTGACCACGCCACTGAACTTGTCACTGAAGCTCTTGCTCCAGGCGTAGGCCTGGTTGATCCCGCCGACGCGTTCATCATCAAGGTTCTGCGGTGCAGTGGCACGGCCGAGCCAGGCGCTGATGGAGCGGTTGATGCGGGTCATGAGGCGGTTGCTCAGCGGACGCTCGACGTCGCAGAACAGGATCACGCGGGTCTTCTCGGTTTCATTCTTGACCCAATGCACGTAGGTCTCGTCGAACATTACGTCTTCACCGTCACGCCAGGCATAAACCTGACCATCAACAAAGATCCGGCAATCGTCGGAGTTCGGCGTCGACAAGCCGAGGTGATAACGCAGCGAGCCGGCGAACGGATCGCGGTGCGGGTTCAAGTGGCTGCCACCCGGCAACAGCGCGAACATTGCGCCTTTGACGTTGGGAATCGCACTGACCAGCGCCACGGTTTTCGGGCACAGGGTTTCGGCCGATGGCAGCGGTTTGTCGTACCACTTGAGGTAGAAACGTTTCCAGCCCTTCTTGAAGAACGAGCCGAAGCCGGCGTCGTTGTTCTTTTCTGCCGCGCGAATATAACCCTCATCGAACAGGTGCATGGCCTCGTCGCGAATGGTTTCCCAATTGTCGCGCAGCACGTCCAGTTCCGGAAATTTGCTGCGATCCAGGTACGGCTTGGACGGCACGCCGGAGAACAGGTACATCAGGGCGTTGTACGGAGCGAACAGCGCCGAGTGGTTGACGAACTGGCGCAGAACCGGCAAACGCGCCTTGCCGCGCAAATGCACATAGAGGATGCTGCCCACGAACAGCAGCAGCACCAATACCTTGGCGGCTAACGAAAAGGTCATCAACGACTCCTTGAATAAAGACAACGCTGCGCAATGCCCTTTACCCGGCATGGCAGCCGGCCATGATAAACACTACCGGCGCCGGGCAAAACCCGCCTTACACAAGATTCAGTGTTAAGAATTGCGCAACAAAGCATTTATTAGCATAACGATCCTGAACCCCGGCTGATCTGAATCAACTGGATTACTGCTGAGTCTCCTGCTCAGTGAACAGATCGCTGAACAGCATGCTCGACAGATAACGCTCGCCGGAGTCGGGCAGAATCACCACGATAGTCTTGCCCTGCATCTCCGGCGTCTCCGCCAAACGCACCGCGACTGCCATCGCTGCACCGCAGGAGATGCCGCATAGAATCCCCTCTTCCTGCATCAAGCGCAGGGCCATGGCCTTGGACTCTTCGTCGGTGACTTGCTCGACCCGGTCGACCATCGACAGATCCAGGTTCTTCGGCACAAAGCCGGCACCGATCCCCTGAATCTTGTGCGGGCTCGGTTTGATTTCTTCACCCGCCAGCGCCTGGGTGATCACCGGCGACGACATCGGCTCCACGGCCACCGAAAGAATCGGTTTGCCCTGGGTATTCTTGATATACCGCGAAACGCCGGTGATGGTTCCGCCGGTGCCGACGCCCGCTACCAGTACATCGACGGCACCGTCAGTGTCGTTCCAGATTTCCGGACCGGTGGTCTTTTCGTGAATGGCGGGGTTGGCCGGGTTATCGAACTGCGCCGGCATGAAATATTTGTCGGCATCGCTGGCAACGATTTCGGCCGCCTTCTCGATTGCGCCTTTCATGCCCTTGGCCGGCTCGGTCAACACCAGTTCGGCGCCCAGAGCCTTGAGGACTTTACGGCGTTCGATGCTCATCGAGGCCGGCATGGTCAGCATCAACTTGTACCCACGGGCCGCGGCAACAAAGGCCAGACCGATCCCCGTGTTGCCCGACGTCGGTTCGACAATGGTCATGCCCGGCTTCAGTTTGCCGCTGCTTTCGGCGTCCCAGATCATGTTGGCGCCGATCCGGCACTTGACCGAATAACCGGGGTTGCGCCCCTCGATCTTGGCCAGAATGGTCACGCCACGCGGTGCGATGCGGTTGATCTGCACCAGCGGCGTATTACCGATGGAATGGGCGTTGTCAGCAAAAATACGGCTCATGGCTGGGTCCTTATGCAGCGTTGAATTCAGCCTTCCAAGGTATGCCTGTTGCCCATCACAGTCCAGTCGGGTCGAACGTCTGCGCGACGTAACAGTCAATCGCTTACATCGTCAGGGAATTGCCGTCATGAAGCGTCGCTACAGTTGGCCACTAGGGATTTTCGCCGTCGTCGTTGTGCTGCTGATCGCACTGCACATCGCCCTGCCTTACATGGTGCGCGACTACCTGAACGGCAAACTGGCGGACATGGGTGACTATCGGGGCCAGATCACTGATGTCGACCTCGCCCTATGGCGCGGCGCCTACAAGATCAATGGACTGAAGATCGTCAAGGTCGACGGCAAGGTACCGGTGCCGTTCGTCAATGCTCCGCTGATCGATCTGGCGGTCAGCTGGCATTCGCTGTGGTATGACCATGCCGTCGTAGCCCAGGTGAAATTCGTCAAACCTGAGATTAACTTCGTCGACGGCGGTGCCAACAAGCAGAACTCTCAAACCGGTCAAGGCACCGACTGGCGCGCACAACTGGGCAAATTGCTGCCGATTACCCTCGACGAGGTCCAGATTCACGAAGGCAAAATCACTTTCCGCAATTTCAACTCCAAGCCACCGGTCAATATGAACGCCACCAACGTCGAGGCCAGCATCTACAACCTGACCAACGTGGTCGACAATCAGGGCAAACGTGACGCGCGTTTCGAAGGCAAAGCGCTTTTGCTCGGGCATGCGCCACTGGAAACCACTGCCACCTTCGACCCGCTGAGCAATTTTGAAGACTTCCAGTTCCGCCTGCGCGCCAAAGACATCGAACTCAAGAGCATGAACGACTTCGCCTCGGCCTACGGCAAGTTCGACTTCAACGCAGGCCACGGTGACGTGGTGATCGAAGCCCAAGCCAAAAAAGCCCAGGTCAACGGCTACATCAAACCGCTGCTGCGCGATGTCGAAGTGTTCAACTGGCAGCAGGACGTGGAAAACAAGAACAAAAGCATCTTCCGCTCGGTCTGGGAAGCCATCGTCGGCGGCTCGGAAACCGTGCTGAAGAATCAGGCGAAAAACCAGTTCGCCACCAAGGTCGAACTCAGCGGTAACGTGCATCAGCAAAACATCAGCGCGTTCGAAGCGTTTTTGCAGATTTTGCGCAATGGATTCATACAGGCGTTCAACGCCCGGTATGAGCGGCCGAAGCCGGATGCGGGTTAGCTTTTGCGGTTGACGGTATAGCGACCAGACTCCTCTGCGGCCAGAGTTGAGCCTTGTTGCAGTGAATCCCAGCCCAGACAAGCCAGCGCCAGTGAACGCGGGACTGCCTCGCGACCATTACTGTAGCGACTGATGCTGCGAGCACTGACACCCAGTGCCTCGGCAGCCTGATTAAGAGACAGCCCGGTTCGGGCTCGCCAGTTGATGAAGATTCGCGTGTTTTCATCGGCTGCGTTTTGGGCCAGCGCATCCATATAAAGTGTGTCTGCACCAATCTGAATATCGGGTTCAAGCCATTCGACAGTCCAGCCGTAGTCGTCCAGAGTCGCAGTCAAAAACACCTCGGGATCGAGCAATGGTTGCAGCCCTGGATAAGCTTTAATATCCCGTCCGAGATCAAGTGTCAGTTCCTGTCCATCAATGAAGGTCAGTGCCAATCGAAAATCTGACAGTGCCTGCACTGCTGACAGGCGAGGTCTTTTCATGGGTAACATCGTTTCCAGTCCTCCAACAGTTGCACCCGATGAGTCGCAACCCACGCCAGCGCTTCCTTGATAATCAGTGGCGGCGCCTTGCCCGTCATGACCTCAACGGTTTCAAGGCTCAGCATCACTTCCACGCCGCCACCGATGAGGTGAACATGGGGCGGCGGGTGATCCTTCTCGCGCAACTGAATGCGGTATTTGTCGCGAAATCGGTATTTAGTCGTCATGCCCGAGAGGCTATCGCCAAATCGGCGATACCTGAATACTGGCCATCGGCCGAGACTGAGTCAACATGTGACGCCCCATTCAGAGACTGAATAAGCCGTCTGCGTTCACAGTCGACCGGGCTGCGCGTTATAGTCGGGCATCCGATTATTTCGCCCCCGCCCTGCCCGTCAGGTCGGCGTTACCGTTCGAGGATTAGCAGATGAAGTTCGAAGGCACCCAGGCCTACGTCGCCACCGATGACCTGAAGCTGGCAGTCAACGCCGCCATCACCCTGGAACGGCCGCTGCTGGTCAAGGGCGAGCCGGGCACCGGCAAGACCATGCTCGCCGAGCAACTGGCCGAATCGTTCGGCGCCAAGTTGATCACCTGGCACATCAAGTCCACCACCAAGGCCCATCAGGGTCTCTACGAATACGATGCGGTCAGCCGTCTGCGCGACTCGCAATTGGGCAACGAAAAAGTCCACGACGTGCGCAATTACCTGAAGAAGGGCAAGCTCTGGGAGGCTTTCGAGTCCGAGGAGCGGGTCATTTTGCTGATCGACGAAATCGACAAGGCCGACATCGAGTTCCCCAACGACCTGCTGCAAGAACTCGATAAGATGGAGTTCTACGTTTACGAAATCGACGAGACCATCAAGGCGAAAAAACGCCCGATCATCATCATTACCTCCAACAACGAGAAAGAGCTGCCGGACGCCTTCCTGCGCCGCTGCTTCTTCCACTACATCGCCTTCCCCGACCGTACCACCCTGCAAAAAATCGTCGACGTGCACTACCCGGACATCAAGAAGGATCTGGTCAGCGAAGCGCTGGACGTGTTCTTCGACGTGCGCAAGGTGCCGGGCCTGAAGAAGAAGCCGTCGACCTCGGAGCTGGTGGACTGGCTGAAGCTGCTGATGGCCGACAACATCGGCGAAGCGGTGCTGCGTGAGCGCGATCCAACCAAGGCGATTCCGCCACTGGCCGGTGCTTTGGTGAAGAACGAACAGGACGTGCAATTGCTTGAGCGCCTGGCGTTCATGAGCCGTCGCGGCTCTCGCTAAGCACTTGTAAGCAGGGGCCATCGTTATGCTGCTCAACCTCTTCAATGAAATGCGTGCAGCCAAGGTGCCGGTGTCGGTGCGTGAGCTGCTCGACCTGATCAACGCGCTGAAACAGCGCGTGACCTTCGCCGACATGGACGAGTTCTATTACTTGTCGCGGGCGATTCTGGTGAAGGACGAACGCCATTTCGACAAGTTCGACCGCGCGTTCGGCGCCTACTTCAATGGCCTGGAAAAGCTCGACGATCACTTGCAGGCATTGATTCCCGAAGACTGGCTGCGCAAGGAGTTCGAGCGTTCGCTGACGGATGAGGAACGTGCTCAGATCCAGTCCCTTGGTGGCCTGGACAAGCTCATCGAAGAGTTCAAAAAGCGTCTGGAGGAACAGAAGGAGCGCCACGCCGGCGGCAACAAATGGATTGGCACTGGCGGCACTAGCCCGTTCGGCTCCGGTGGCTTCAACCCGGAAGGCATTCGGGTCGGCGATGCTGGCAAGCGCCAGGGCAAAGCCGTGAAAGTCTGGGATCAGCGCGAGTACAAGAACCTCGATGATTCGGTGGAATTGGGCACGCGCAACATCAAAGTCGCCCTGCGCCGACTGCGCAAATTCGCCCGCCAAGGCGCAGCAGAAGAGCTGGACATCGACGGCACCATCGACCACACCGCCAAGGACGCCGGTCTGCTGAATATTCAGATGCGCCCGGAACGGCGCAACACGGTGAAGTTGTTGTTGCTGTTCGACATCGGCGGCTCGATGGACGCGCACGTGAAGATCTGCGAGGAACTGTTCTCGGCCTGCAAGACCGAGTTCAAGCATCTGGAGTATTTCTACTTCCACAACTTCATTTATGAATCGGTGTGGAAGAACAATATGCGCCGCACCTCGGAACGCACTTCGACCCAGGACCTGCTGCACAAGTACGGCGCCGACTACAAAGTGATCTTCATCGGTGACGCCGCCATGGCGCCGTATGAAATCACCCAGGCCGGCGGCAGTGTCGAGCACTGGAACGAAGAGCCGGGTTACGTGTGGATGCAGCGCTTCATGGAGAAGTACAAAAAGCTCATCTGGATCAATCCGTACCCGAAAGACACCTGGGGCTATACCTCGTCGACCAATATCGTGCGGGATCTGATCGAGGATCAGATGTATCCGTTGACGTTGCGCGGGCTTGAGGAAGGGATGCGGTTTTTGTCGAAATAACGGCCAGAGGGGTTCCCACGTGAGCGTGGGAACGCTCAATTCCGTACGGAATCGGTGGCCGTTTTACCAACCTGATGCGAGATAGGCCTTGCAGAGCCTGTCCATAAAAACGGTGTCCTGAATCGCCGGCCCGACTGAGGCAGTTTTTTGCCCGCGACGTTTTTTCTTCCCTTTGGCGACCACTTTCACCCCACCGCTTTCCAACTCTACCCTGCGAGTTTTTTCAATATCCGTTTCAGAACTCAGGGTCATTTCACTCTTCATCTCGCCCTCTGGCGACAGAAAACGAAACCTGACCCGGATCGCCTCCGTTTCGCAGCCTTCCCCCTCGGCAATCAGTTCCGTGGATTGACCGCTTGCCTCTGTGCGGTGATTCCAGTGAAACATTCGCATCATGTCGACCGTTGCGGTGGACATGAATGTATCGATACGCGCAACGATGTCCTGATTACCGGCATGTTCGGCGTCCAGTCGTTGCACATTGTAGAAACGATCGATGCTCGCCTGATAAACCGGCACGCTGCCCACATCCTCATAAAACCCGACAATGTGCCCATCGACACGGTTCGCACACTCGCCCTCTGACTGGGCCATCACTTTCATAAAACGCATCTGTAACTTCCTTGTAAAAGATGAAGACCGATAGTTCCACACCCTCTCGACGCGTGATGTCGGGCGACTTACCAAAGTGTCAGGAAACGTCTCGGTCTTCAGTCCGAAATGCGGTCAATTACAAGTAGGACTTCAGGTAGTTGATATGGTCTTGCCATGCACGCTCTTGCATGACCGGTGTGAAGCGCACCTTGTCACCCGGCAGACGCTGCGCCAGCCTCGCCAGCGCCAACGGCGTCAACGCACCCAACCGTGGATAACCACCAATGGTCTGGCGATCATTGAGCAAGACGATCGGCTGCCCGTCCGGCGGCACTTGCACCGCACCGAGCGGAATGCCTTCGGAAATCATCGGTTGCCCCTGATAGTGCAAGGCGCTGCCCAACAAGCGAATGCCCATGCGATCAGCGCGACTGTCCACAGCCCAGGTCGTGTTAAACACATCAAACAGGCTCTGTCCGCTGAACTGGCCGATCTGCGCGCCGAGTACCAGATCCAGCGGTGCATTCGATTTCAGATCCGGCTGCAACGGCAAAGGCACTTCCCGCAGCAGCCGCGATTCACCGCAATAACTCAGCACCGCCCCTTTCGCCAACGGTAAGCCCATGCCATCAAGTCCACCGAGTTCTTCGCGGACAACCGTGGCGCTACTGCCCAAGACCTGCGGTGCTTGAAAACCGCCGGGCGCGGCCAGATAAGCCCGGGCACCAAGCAACGGTTGAGTGAGTTGCAACGTCTGCCCTTTGCCCAACTTGAAACTGCGCCACGGCGCCAGCGGCTGCCCGTCGATCCGTGCGGCAAGATCCGCACCGGCCAAGGCCAGCCAACACTCCTCTTCGGCCACCACGGCCAGGCCGCCGAGGGTGATTTCGATCACCGCTGCGTCCAGTTCATTGCCGAGCAGCCAGTTGGCCCAACTCATCGAACACCAGTCTGCCGCGCCGCCCTGGGTCACGCCCAGATGCCGCACGCCGAAACGGCCCGCGTCCTGCAACAGGCACAGCGGTGTACTCGCTTCAATCCTCAGTCGGCTCATGCCAGCGCCTCCAGTGGTGTGTCATCGCCGCCCAGATTGATGAACTCGGCATGACCGACCGCCTCGAATCGCACGGTGTCGCCCGGTTGCATCAGGCTGTAGCCATCCCGTGTGCGATCGAACAGTTTCGCCGGAGTGCGGCCGATCAGGTTCCAGCCACCGGGCGAGACCACGGGGTACGCAGCGGTTTGGCGCTCGGCAATGCCGACACTGCCCGCAGCGACTTTCTTGCGCGGTGTGTTAAGACGTGGCGCCGCCAGAACCTCTTCGACCAGCCCCATAAAGGCGAACCCCGGTGCGAAACCCAGGGCGAATACCTGATATTCACGTCCGCTGTGACGACGGATCACCTCCTCCACTGCCAGCCCACTACGCTCGGCGAGCAGGCTCAATTCTGGCCCGACGCTGAGGTCATACCAGACCGGCAACACATGACATTGACCGCCAGTTCGCGCATTCGGCGACAGGTCGATCAACGCCTCGGCAATCAATTTCCGCGCCTGACTCGGGCTCAGTGCAGTCAGATCGTAATGCACCATCAACGTCGTATAGGACGGCACCAGATCGATCAGTTGCGCGCCGAATGCCCCGCGCAAACGCTCACTGGCAGCGAGCATCCACGGCATGTTGGCTTCGGCGATCTCATCAAACAGACGCAGCATCAGGCAATCCAGCGCCACCACTTCAATCCTTGGATTCATGAGGCACTCTGCTGATTCAGGGCCTCGCGAATGCGCTGCACGGCGGCCACCGAACTGGCGTTATCACCGTGCACGCAGAGGGTATTGGCGTGCAGGCGCAAGGCGCTGCCGTCGCTGGCGGTGAGGTTGTCGCCACGGGCAATGGTCAGGGCTTGTTCAATGATTTTTTCCGGGTCGTGATGCACCGCGCCCGGTAATTGTCGTGAAACCAGTTTGCCGGCACTGTCGTAAGCGCGGTCGGCGAAAGCTTCGAACCACAGGATCACGCCATACTCATCGCCGATCTGCTGCGCGGCGGCGTTGTCGCGGGTGGCCATCAGCATCAGCGGCAGGCTGCGGTCGTAAGCGGCCACCGCCTGAATCACCGCACGCAATTGTGCCGGGTTGGCCATCATGTCGTTGTACATCGCGCCATGGGGTTTGACGTAACTGACACGGCCACCCTGGGCTTTGCAAATGCCGTCGAGAGCGCCGATCTGGTAATGCAGGATGTCTTGCAGCTCTTGCGCGGAGTACGCCATGGAGCGGCGACCGAAACCGACCAGATCCTGATAGGCCGGGTGTGCACCGATTTGCACACCATGGCTCAGGGCCAGGCTGACGGTCTTGCGCATGATGCTCGGATCACCCGCGTGGAAACCACAGGCCACGTTGGCGCAATCGATGAAGGGCATGATTTCGGCGTCCAGACCCATGGTCCAACTGCCGAAGCTCTCGCCTATGTCGCAATTCAATAGCAGGCGGCTCACGGTGAACACTCCTGTAGGTGCTTTTCTTTTTATCTGTAGGACTTTGCTTTGCAGGTTATCAGTTACTGCGCATCGAGTTGCTTGCCACGGGTTTCCGGCAGACTCAGTGCCGCGATAATCACCACGCCGTAGGACACCGCCGCGAAGGCGCCAATGCCGACGCTCAACGGCACCTTCTGGCTGAGCAGGCCGATCAGCAGCGGAAACAGGGCAGCCAGCGCCCGACCGATGTTGTAGCAAAAGCCCTGCCCCGAACCGCGAATTCGCGTAGGGAACAGCTCGGTCAGAAATGCGCCCATGCCGCTGAAAATCCCCGAGGCAAAGAAGCCCAGCGGGAAGCCCAGCCATAGCATCACGCCGTTGCTCACCGGCAGTTGCGTATAGAGCAGAACGATGGTGAACGAACCGACAGCGAAGAGGATGAAGTTCTTTTTCCGCCCCAGCAGGTCAGTCAGATAGGCGCTGATCACATAGCCGACGTAGGAACCGACAATCACCATCGCCAGATAACCCCCCGTGCCCAGCACGCTCAAGCCGCGTTCGTTTTTCAGGAAGGTCGGCAGCCAGGAAGTGATCGCGTAATAGCCGCCCAGCGCGCCGGTGGTCAGCAGTGAAGCGCGAAACGTGGTGAAGAGCATGCCGGGGGCGAAGATCTCGTAGAACTTCGACTGAGTCTCCGGCGTTTGTTGGGCCTTGGCCTCGCGATAGATCTCCGGATCCTTGACCAGACGACGGACGAAAATCACGAAAATCGCCGGCACGATGCCGAGGATGAACAAGGCGCGCCAGGCGTCTTCCGGCGGCAACACCGAGAACAGCAGCGCATACAAAATCGCCGTCAGCCCCCAACCCAGCGCCCAACCGGATTGCACCATGCCCACCGCTTTGCCTCGGTCCTTGGCGCGGATCACCTCGCCGATCAGCACCGCGCCGGCGGTCCACTCGCCGCCGAAACCGAAGCCCATCAAGGTACGTGCGATCAACAGTTGTTCGTAGTTTTGCGCGAAGCCGCAGAGAAAGGTGAAGAAGGCGAACCACAGCACGGTGAGTTGCAAGGTGCGTACACGGCCGATGCGGTCAGAGAGAATCCCCGCAACCCAACCGCCGATGGCCGAAGCGATCAATGTGCTGGTGTGAATCAGTCCTGCTTCGCCGGTGGTGATGCCCCACATCGCGATCAGTGTCGGCACGACGAAGCTGAGCATCTGCGTGTCCATGCCGTCCAGACCGTAGCCGATCTTGCAGCTCCAGAACGTGCGACGCTCCTGCTGGTTGATGTTGCGATACCAGTCGAACGGCCCCGGACGCGCCGTTGCCTTGGGGACTTCTAGGGTGTCGGGAGCACGCATGGCTTATCTCCGCAGGTTTTTTATTGGTCTTGTTCGTAGCCCCGACGACGCCTATCGTGGGGACCGGATGCGTCGATTTTTCGTCGCGCGGCCCTGCTGCGTCCAACGAATAAAAACCCGCCTTAGCCATAAGAAAAATTTGTCACCCGAGCCTTGCCCATGAACCTGAAGTTTCTCGAGACCTTTGTCTGGGTCGCCCGACTGAAGAGTTTTCGCCTGACCGCCGACAAGCTATTCACCACTCAGGCGTCGATCTCCAGCCGCATTGCGGTGCTGGAAGGCGAGCTGGGGGTGAAGCTGTTTCTGCGCGATTCGCGCGGCGTCAGCCTGACGCCCGAAGGCTTGAAAGTGCTGGAATATGCCGAGCAAATGCTCGACACGATGTCGGCGCTCAAGCAATCGATCGAAACCCGCTCGAGCAAAGTCGGCCGGGTGCGCATCGGCGTGATGGACACGGTAATTCACACTTGGCTCAGCCCGTTGGTGGCGCAGATGACCGAGCTGTATCCGCGGGTGGAAATCGAGCTGGTGGCGGATACCTCGCTGAACCTCTGCGATCAACTGCAAAAAGGCTTTCTCGACATCGTTCTGCAAACCGATCTGATCCGTCATGAAAGCGTGCGCAGCCTGGAGCTGGCCAGTCATCCGCTGGGCTGGATTGTCGCCAGTAATTCGATCTACAACCGCGACTACGCCGACCTCGCCGAACTGGCCCAGGAACGGATCATTACCTACTCGAAAAACTCCCGGCCGCATCAGGACCTGCTGGCGTTGATGCAGGCGAACGGCGTGATGGCGCCGCGTTTGAATTGCGTGAATTCAGTGTCGGCGATCACGCGGTTGTTGCGCGATGGGTTTGGTATTGGCGTGTTGCCACCGGTGCTGGTGGCTGAGGAATTGGCGCGGGGGGAATTGATCTTGTTGGCGATTGATCAACGGCCACCGAATTTACAGGTGGTGGTGTCGTGGCGGGTGGGGGTTGAGTGGGTCGAGGAGATTGTGACGTTGTGTCAGCAAGTGTTGGCGGGGTATGCGCAGAAAGTCGGTGATGGTTACATCACCCTCACACCGTGATCATTCCCACGCTCCGCGTGGGAATGCCGCCCGGGACGCTCCGCGTCCCTTCCAAAAGCCGAACGCGGAGCGTCTGTTGAGGCATTCCCACGCAGAGCGTGGGAACGATCCTTGCTGCGCTGATCTCAGAGACCGCGCACGTCACGATCTTCGATCGGCCGGCTCTGGCGCAGGCGGCGGCCACCGAGCACGACCCAATCGATCAAGCGGAACAGGCACTCGATGCCGAACGACAGCAGCAACGCGCCGCTCATGCCCCAGATCATCGCTTCCGGCGTCAGCAGGATCTGGTAGCTGTAGCCATTCCAGGTTTCCTTGCGAATGTCCGGATCAGCGGCCAACACCACTTGCAGAAAGCGGATGTACCACGGGCCTTGCATCGCCTGGAACTGCTTGTCCAGCGCAATCTGGCGGCTGAGCAAGGTGCTCAGGCTGTCGGCATCGCTGCGAAATACCGGGTCTTCACTGGCGCGATAATGCGCGACCAGCGCCTGCATATCGCCCTTGAAAAACTGCTCGGCAGTGCCCTGAAAACCGCGCAGGCCGGTCTGCGCCTCGATCAGGTGCGCCTCCACGCGTTTCGCGTAATCGTTGATGAAGCCTGGCACCTGGACACCGATCAACAGGCCCGCCGCAAACAACACCAGCCGTACATAACTGAGCAACATGGGGTGCAATCCTTATTCGGTCTTGCCCTGACTGACGCATTCGCCGCGTCGCCACAGGCTCCATTGGCCCGGTTCGTAGCGGGTCCAGGTTTCGTTTTCGGTCAAAGGCTCGGTGGCGATCACGGTGACCACGTCGTTGGGCGTGGTTTCCGCCTGGAAATCGACGATCACGTCGACATCTTTCAGGCGCGCCGGGCCGAACGGGGCGCGGCGGGTGATCTGGGCGAGTTTGGTCGAGCAAAAGCAGAACAGCCAGTCGCCATCGCTGAGCAGGCAGTTGAACACGCCTTTGCTGCGATATTCGGCGCACGCAGCGACCAGATCCGGCAACAGCGCTTCTATATCGACCGGCTCCGGGAATGCTGCACGCACGCGGTTAAGCAAATCGCAGAAAGCCGCTTCGCTGTCGGTATCGCCGACCGGCCGGTAGAAGCTTTTGATCGGGGTGAAATCGGCGAGCTGGCCGTTGTGCGCAAAGCACCAGTTGCGTCCCCACAGTTCACGGACGAACGGGTGGGTGTTGGACAGGCAGACCTTGCCGACATTGGCCTGGCGGATGTGGCCGATGACCACTTCACTCTTGATCGGATAGCGCTGCACCAGATTGGCGACTTCCGACTCGCAACTCGCCGCCGGGTCCTGAAACAGGCGCAAGCCACGGCCTTCATAGAAGGCAATGCCCCAGCCGTCGCGGTGCGGGCCGGTGCGGCCGCCGCGCTGCATCAGGCCGGTGAAGCTGAACACGATATCGGTCGGCACGTTGGCACTCATGCCCAGTAATTCACACATGTGCGGACTCTCGGGTTACAGGCGCGGCTCGACCCGCATACGCTGCGGATTGTTTGGCAGAGGTGGACGGCCATAGCGGTCATCGCCGGCGCCGCCAAACGGCTGATCGTCGTCGCGGTCATCAGCGCGGGCAGCTGCTTTGGCGGCCTCTGCCTGTTCACGACGCGCACGGGAAGCCCGTTCGATCGGAAAGCGGATCAGCACAAAGATCAGGTAGATGCCGAAAGCGATCATGCTGTACATGAACAGATCGGAGATCGCTCGCCAGGCGTTGTTGCCGACCTTGAAGGCCAGATCCAGCGCAGTAATGGCGATGGACGGCGCAACTTTGGCTTTCACCGGATCAATGATGGTCGGGCTGAACAGCAACACGGCCATCAAGACGCGCAGCGGTTCGCGCAACCAGCGCCACATCCAGGTGGTCAGGCGCATCCATACCAACAGGCAGCCCACAGCAGCAAAGGCGTAGAGGCCCCAGGCGATCAGATAGTCGTTCTCGGTCATGGTGTCCATGGCAAGGCAGGCAAAGAGGCGCTTATAGTAACGACTTTTCGCCCGTGCGGCTTGTCCCAATACCAGACGGCCAGCAGCAAACCCCGTGGGAGCGAGCTTGCTCGCGAAAGCGGTGGGTCAGTGAAACAAATGTCATCTGACACGACGCCTTCGCGAGCAAGCTCGCTCCCACAGGGGTCTGCGGCGGTTTCAAGATCCGCGAAAACCCTTATTCCGTAAATTGTCCGAGAACCTTTCATGCCCGAATCCGCCAACGTCCTCAGTGCCCCGATTGCCCACAAGGCGCCCGGTGCCGACCCGTATGCCTGGCTGCAGGAGCGCGACACCGACGCGGTACTCGATTACCTCAAGGCCGAAAACGCCTACCAGGAAGCGCAAACCGCCGATCAGGCCGAGCTGCGTGAAAGTCTGTTCGAAGAGATCAAGGGCAGGATTCTGGAAACCGACCTGTCCCTGCCCTCGCCTTGGGGTCCGTACCTGTACTACACGCGCACCACAGCGGGCGATGAATACGCCCGGCACTACCGCTGCCCACGCCCGGCGGACGACAGCCTGAGCCTCGATGAAAGTCGCGAACAACTGCTGCTCGACCCGAATGTACTGGCCAACGGCGGTTTCTTCTCGCTGGGTGCATTCAGTATCAGCCCGGATCACCAGCGTCTGGCCTACAGCGTTGATGCCTCGGGCGATGAGATTTACACGTTGTTTGTCAAGGAACTGGCCAACGACAAAGTCAGCGAACTGGAATTCGAAGACTGCGACGGCAGCATGACCTGGGCCAACGACAGCCTGACCCTGTTCTTCGGCGTACTCGACGACACCCATCGTCCACACAAGCTGTTCCGTTACCGCCTCGACGGCACCGCTGCCGAAGAAGTTTTCCACGAGCCGGACGGGCGCTTCTTCCTGCATTGCTACCGTTCCAGCTCCGAGCAGCAACTGCTGTTGTCGCTGGGCAGCAAGACCACCAGCGAAGTCTGGGCGCTCGACGCCAACCAGCCGCACCTGCCGTTCACTTGCCTGGCGCCGCGGGTCGAGGATCATGAATATGATGTCGATCACGGCCTGCTCAATGGCGTGTGGACATGGTTTATCCGCACCAACCGTGACGGCATCAACTACGCGCTGTATCAGGCACCGGACAGCGGCACCGCGCCGACCGAAGCCGACTGGCAGAACCTGATCCCCCACAGCGATACGGTGATGCTCGATGGCGTCAGCCTCAACACCGAGGCCATGACCCTGAGCCTGCGCGAGGGCGGCCTGCCGATCATAGAAGTTCACCCACACGGTCTGGCGCCGTATCGCGTGCAATTGCCGGACGCGGCCTACAGTCTCTATGTGCAAAACAGCCTGGAGTTCGAGAGCGACCGCATTCGCCTGCGCTACGAGGCGTTGAACCGTCCGGCGCAAGTTCGCCAACTGATCCTCGCCAGCGGCGAACAAGCAGTGTTGAAAGAAACCCCGGTGCTCGGCCCGTTCGACGCCGATGCCTACGTCAGCCAGCGCTTGTGGGCGACTGCGCCGGACGGTACGCAAGTGCCGATCAGCCTGGTGATGAAGCGCGACATGGTTGGCAAAGCCGTGCCGCTGTATCTCTACGGTTACGGCGCTTACGGTTCGAGCCTTGATCCGTGGTTCTCCCACGCCCGCCTGAGTCTGCTGGATCGTGGCATGGCCTTCGCGATTGCGCATGTGCGCGGCGGCGGTGAATTGGGCGAGGCCTGGTATCGCGCCGGCAAGCAGGAACACAAGCACAACACCTTCAGCGACTTCATTGCCTGCGCCGAGTTTCTGATCCTCAACGGCATTACCACGGCCGATAAACTGGCGATCAGCGGCGGCAGCGCGGGTGGTTTGCTGATTGGCGCGGTGCTCAACCAGCGTCCGGATCTGTTCGGCGTGGCAATTGCTGAAGTGCCGTTCGTCGATGTGCTCAATACCATGCTCGACCCGGAACTGCCGCTGACCGTTACCGAGTACGACGAGTGGGGCAATCCCGAAGAGCCGGAGGTTTACGAGCGGATCAAGGCTTATGCGCCGTACGAAAACGTCAGTGCGCAGGATTATCCAGCGACGCTGGTGATCGCCGGTTACAACGACAGCCGCGTGCAGTACTGGGAAGCGGCCAAGTGGGTGGCGAAACTGCGCGCATCCAAAACCGACGACAACGTGCTGCTGCTCAAGACTGAATTGGGCGCCGGGCATGGCGGGATGAGCGGGCGTTATCAGGGATTACGTGACGTAGCGCTCGAATACGCATTTGTTTTCAAGGTTTTGGGGCTGGCCTGAGGAACTCCGTTGGTCACTTGGGTCTTAATTGCAGACCCAAGAGGCCGATACCCCACACACCCCTTCGGCAGCTCCTACAGGGGGACCGTGTGAAGCCTGAAACAGTGAAAACAAAAAGACCGTGACGACATGTCAGAACCGACCTTCCTGAACAACGAAATCCGCGACTGGCTGATGGACTGCGGCCTGTTCGATCAATTGCAGTTGGCCGACTTTGCGGCCGCTTCCGGCTACTTCAGCATCAGTACCGTGGCTGAAGGCGAAGCGATTTTCCGCGAGGGCGATGCCGGCAGTTTCATGTGCATCCTCCACACCGGCCAGGTGGCCGTGCAGAAAACCGGGCCCGATGGCCAAGTCATCACCATGGCTACCCTGCGCAGTGGTCGGGCGTTCGGCGAGATGGCCGTGCTCGATGGCGAACGGCGCTCGGCAACGTGCGTGGCGGCGACGAACTGTCAGCTATTGAACCTCGGCAAAGACTCACTGGAAAAAATGCTCAACGACGCGCCGAAGATTGCCGCGAAAATCATCCGCGCCCTCGCCGTCTCTCTGTCGAAACGCCTGCGCATGGCCGACGGCCAACTGGCGGCGCAACAGGTTTAACCCCCCGGGGATTTCGCCTTGGTGCCACTCGGCTCGATACCCGGCACCGATTGATCCTTGCTCGGCGGACTGGGCATTTCAATCGGCACCAGCGGCGGGCTGCCACTGCCAGCGCCAGACTTGGGAATATTGATCGGCGTGATCTGCGGATACGGTGTCGGTGTAGCGGTGCCGGGCGAGCCGGGTTGCGGCGCCGGACTGACTGGAACGACCTGCTGCGCCTGCACTGCAGTAATCGAGAGCGCGGCCAGGGCAATGACCGTTAGAATGGTGCGCTTCATCAAGGGCTCCGTTTGGCCTTAGTCTGCGCTCAGGCTACTCCCAACGGGCCTGCTTGCCTTCCCCCTTGTAGAGATTTCCATGAAACGTTTCGTTCTGCTCGACACCACCCCGATCCCTGAAAGCGGCGGTGCCCTGTGCCTGTTCGAGTATGGCGAGGATTTTGTCATCAAGATCCAGGGCGGCGACGGCGGACAATTGATGAACACGCGCACGCACGGTTCCGAAGATGCGCTGGCCGAAATTCCGTGCCGCAAGGTCGCTGGCCGGCCGAATTCGCGGGTGCTGATCGGCGGTCTGGGCATGGGGTTCACCCTCGCCTCCGCGCTCAAGCATCTGGGCAAGACTGCCGAAGTGGTGGTCGCTGAACTGGTGCCCGGCGTGGTCGAATGGAACCGTGGCCCGCTCGGCGAAAAGTCCGGCCGTCCGCTGCTGGATCCGCGCACGCTGATCCGTCAGGAAGACGTGGCCAAGGTGCTGCAAAGTGAGCCGAACGGTTTCGACGCAATCATGCTCGACGTCGACAACGGCCCCGAAGGCCTGACCCAGAAAGCCAACAGCTGGCTGTACTCCGCCGCTGGTCTGAATGCCTGCGCCAAAGCCCTGCGCCCGAAAGGCGTGCTCGCAGTGTGGTCGGCCAGCGCCGACCGGCTGTTTTCCGACAAATTGAAGAAGGCCGGTTTCAAGGCCGAAGAAGTCCAGGTCTTCGCCCACGGCAACAAGGGCACGCGCCACACGATCTGGATTGCCGAGAAGCTCAAGGGCTGAGCTAAACTCTGCGTATAACCGTCATCAGTCTTTTACAAAGGTGAACCCATGAGTTCGTCCACCCCAACCAACACGTCGAAGCTGGATCGCATCCTCGCCGACAACCAGCGCGACAAGGAAATGGGCTACCGCGACAAAGCCCTGAAGATGTACCCGCACGTCTGTGGCCGCTGTACCCGTGAGTTTTCCGGCAAGCGCCTGAGCGAACTGACCGTGCACCACCGCGACCACAACCACGACAACAACCCGCAGGACGGCTCGAACTGGGAGCTGTTGTGCCTGTATTGCCACGACAACGAACACTCGCGCTATACCGACCAGCAGTATTTCAGCGAAGGCTCGCTGAGCACGCCGAAGATCGCCAAGGCGACGCATAACCCGTTTGCTGCCCTCGCCGGCCTCATGAAGAAAGAAGATTAAAGTTCTTCATTGGCCTGACTGGCCCCTTCACGAGCAAGCTCGCTCCCACAGTGGTTTTGTGTATGACACCGATCCAGTGTGGGAGCGAGCTTGCTCGCGAAGGCGGCCGCTCAGGCACCGCCATTCCATGATCTGACCACAACCGTTCAATCCCCGTATAATCGCGCTCTTTTTCCCGAAGGCACCCCGCTCGTGGCAGACAAACGGTACAGCTGCATTGGTTTGTATAACCCCAAATCACCGGAAAACGTCGGTTCGGTGATGCGCGCCGCAGGCTGCTACGGCGTGGCGTCGGTGTTCTACACCGGCAAGCGTTATGAACGCGCCGCCGACTTCGTCACCGACACCAAACGCGTGCACTACGACATCCCGCTGATCGGCATCGATGACCTGAAAAAGATCCTCCCGCTCAACTGCGTGCCCGTCGCCGTGGAACTGGTCGAAGGCGCCCGCCCGCTGCCGGAATACACCCACCCGGATCGCGCCCTGTATATCTTCGGCCCCGAAGACGGTTCGCTGGACAAAGAGATCCGCGACTGGTGCGAAGACGTCGTGTACATCCCGACCACCGGCTGCATGAACCTCGCCGCCACGGTCAACGTCGTGCTTTACGACCGCATGGCCAAGGGCTTGAACACCCGCTCCGGGCCCAAATTCCGCTGAAACATCGCAGATCCGATGGAACGAGCTGACCGCTCCGGCAGTCAGCTTGTTTATCCATTACTCATTGCCTGGAGAAAGATCATGACCGAGCTCAAACGTGTCGAACGTATCGAATCCACCCCGTTCCAGAGCCGTTCCGAGCAGAACGTCGAAGGCTGGGAGCGCATCGGCTCGCTGGCGGGCGGCGTGATCATGGTCGGCAAGGGCCTGCGCCGTGGCGGTGTGTTCGGTTTGATTCAGGTGGCGATTGGCGGCGTGGCCATGGCGCGCGGGATTACCGGGCACAGCTCGATGAAAAGCCTGATCGAGAAGAGTCGTCAGGACATGAACAATGTGCGGGCGAAGATCGAACGGGCCGGGGAAGAGTTGAGCAAGCTGAAAGCCAATGCCGAGGCGGCGACCAGCACCGCCACCGTGACCGGCAATGATTCGGTGAAGTCGCCGAAAGCCGGGGTTTGATCCAAGAGTTGCGGTGGGGCTAATGACCCCTTCGCGAGCAGGCTCGCTCCCACCTTTTGCAATGCATTTCCCTGTGGGAGCGAGCCTGCTCGCGAAAGCGGTATTACTGAAGCAACACGGTATCAAGGACTTTGGAGGACTCGCCGAGCACGCTCTCGGCCAGCTGCACAAACTCCTTGGTACTCACCGTCCCCAGATGCATCGCCCCACGCAACACATCATCCAGCGAACGCTTGTTGCGCGTCTTCAGGCGAATCTCGCCATCCAGCTCCTGCAACACCACCACCGCTTTCGCCACTTGCGCCGGGCTGATCTGCTCGCCGCGCAACGTCGTGACTTTCTGGCCGTCCCTGGCCAGCTTCGTCTGTAGCGCCTGATAACGTTCATCGCTCATGCCGCCGGCACGGCGCACCAGTTCAATGGCGTAATACTCGGCAAAACCCTCGCTGATCCAGTCGCTGCGCTGCTCGTCGTTAATCCGCCCGAACACCTGCGCCAGCTCGCGCACCAGCGCACTGCTGCCGCTTTCGCTGACCAGCGGCAATCGCGTGTTCACGTAGATGGATTCATGTGCGCCGAGGCTGCCGCGCCACATCGGGTCATTGGCACCGACGATCAACAGTTTAGCCGGATGGCGTGGATAAACCGCCTGCACCTGCGGCCAGACGAACGTAAGCAGGGTCAGCACGTCCATCCGGCGCATGCCCTGCCCTTGCGGCGAAGCCACGGTGACTTCGGTTTCGCCCAGGCGCGTACGGCGGCTGCCGAGATGGCCGGCGAGCATCCAGCCCGTCGGACGATCAAACAGGCGTGACGGGTTGTCGATGCGGAATTTGTTCTTGCCGATACGCGGCCAGGCGGTTTCGATACTTTTCCAGCCATCGGGCAATTCGAATTGCAGGCGCGCGACCAGTTCGGTGCCGTCCTGCTGATCGAGTTTGGCTGGCGGCACCAGTTCATCGCCACGCATCAATGCCCAGCTGGGGGTCATGCGGGTGTCGAAACTGCCGTTCTTGCGTCCGTGGCTGATGCGCACGCGGTAAGTCAGGCTGGCCTTGTCACTGGTCGGGCGCCAGACGCCCCGGGCGTTTTTGCCCGGGGTCAGCAGCCATTGGCCGTCTGCCTTGAAGTCGCTGTAATGGCTGCCGTCGCCAAGGTCGAAATCGAGACTGCGCACCGCCTCGCCTTTGCCCAGGGTCAGGCGCACCTCGGCCTGATCGCTTTGCGGCAACAGGCGCACGTGATAATCCAGATCGACTTTCTTCGCCGCCCACACCGGGGCGCTCAGCGCCAGCAGCGCCATCATCAACGCTCGCTGCAATCCGACAGCCATACGCACTCCTTGGTAAAGCTTGAATCAGCAGGTATTCAGCCCGCGCGGAAAATCAGGTGATCTTCCCAGTCATCCTCCGGCACGCTGCCTTCGGCGAGCATGCGCCCGGACTGGGAAATCCGCTCGTGGTGCACCGCGTCGCGATCGCCGCAGACCAGATGGTGCCACAACGGTAGATCCTTGCCCTCGCTGACCAGTCGATAACCGCAGGTCGGCGGCAGCCATTTGAACTCTTCGGCCTGCCCCGGGGTGAGCTGGATGCAGTCCGGGACAAACTTGATGCGGTTCGGATAATCGCTGCACTGGCAGGTTTTCAGGTCCAGCAGTTTGCAGGCAATGCGCGTGTAATAAACGCTGTTGTCTTCCTCATCCTCAAGCTTTTGCAGGCAGCACAGACCACAGCCGTCGCACAGCGATTCCCATTCCTGGTGATCGAGTTGATCGAGGGTTTTGCGTTTCCAGAACGGTTCGACTTTGGCGGCCATGGCTCAAGCATCAACATCAGGTGGTGAAAAGGCCGCCAGTCTAGTGCCCAAGGCCTTGTGGGCCAAGCGCCGGCGACTGCCGGTTGCGCGGGGCTTGTCAGTTTTTGTGGCGGCGCGTAGCTTTGCCAGTCGCAAGGAGCCTTGCCCGCAAGCCATTAACGCTCGACCGCGTTGCATTGTGGTGAACCCTCAGGCTCGGAAAACCCCATCGCTCAGCGCAACTGATCCCGCCGGGTTTTCATTCAAATCCCTGACTCAAACGTAGCAAGGAATCTCTTGATGAGTGCCAATCCACGCGTTGCCGATTACGCCATTCACCCGCAATTCACCGACCGCTGGTCGCCGCGCGCCTTCACAGGCGAGGCGATTCCGGAAGAAACCCTGCTGAGCTTCTTCGAAGCCGCACGCTGGGCGCCCTCGGCGTACAACTCGCAGCCTTGGCGTTTCCTCTATGCGCGTCGCGATACGCCAAACTGGGAGCGTTATCTGGGTCTGCTCAACGAGTTCAACCGTAGCTGGGCGCAGCATGCCTCGGCATTGGTAATCGTGATTTCGAAAACCACCTTCACTGCACCAGGCGCCACTGAAGAAACCCCGGCGCTGTGGCATACCTTCGACACCGGCTCGGCGTGGGGCCATCTGGCGCTGCAAGCAAGCATCAGTGGCTGGCACACCCACGGCATGGCCGGGTTCGATCAGGAACTGACGCGCAAGGAGCTGAACATTCCTGAAGGTTATGCGCTGCATGCGGCCGTTGCCGTCGGCAAGCTCGGTGACAAGGCAACGCTGGCTGAATACCTGCAGGCCCGTGAAGAGCCGAGCCCGCGCCGTCCGCTGAATGAACTGGCGGCCGAAGGCGACTTCACCCTCTAAGCCACACCGCAAATGATCGTTCCCACGCGGAGCGTGGGAACGATCTGAAGCAAGGAGATCAATATCCGCGGTTGAAATCCACTTCCCCGCGCAACGCTTCACCCGCTTGATACGCCTTCAGGTTCTCGACAAACAGCTGCACCATCAACGCCGGTGACGTCGGCGCCGAACTGTGCCCGGTCAGCAGCAAGCCCCAAGCAGTCCAGAATGGATGGCGTTGCGGCAGTGGCTCCTGACGGCAAACGTCGATCACCGCCCCCGCCAGATGGCCTTCCTTCAACGCTTCCACCAGGTCGGCATCGACCACCGCGACACCGCGCCCGGCATTGATGAACAACCCGGTTGGCTTGAATTGCTTGAACAGCGCCGCGTCGTAGATATCGTGGGTGTGTTCGGTGTTCGGCAGCAGATTGACCACGTAATCCACTTCACCCACCAGTCGCGGCAGATCAGCCATCGAACCGACCTCGACAAACGGCGCCTGCTCACGGGCGCTGCTGGCAATCCCGTACAGCTCAATGCCGAACGGCAGCAGAAACTGCGCGACGCTCTGGCCGATATCGCCGGTGCCGACGATCAGCACTTTGCGCCCGACCAGGCTCTGGCCGCTGCGGTTGTCCCATTTACGCTCGACCTGGCTGACCAGTCGCGCCAGCACTTCGCGCTCATGGCCAAGAATGTAGGTCAGCACATACTCGGCCATCACCTGACCGAAAATCCCCACTGCACGGGTCAAACGGTAATCGCGGCGCAAGCCGTCAGCGAGCAAGGGTGTGATACCGGCCCAGGTCGATTGCAGCCATTGTGGCTGGTGCCCCTGGCGCAACAGAGTCGCGAGCAAATCCGGCTGCCCCAGCCACACCGGACAATCGGCGGCTTGACGGGCCAGCTCGGCGGAATCACCGCTGGTCAGTACTTCAAGCTCGGGTGCTGCCTGACGCAGCAGCCGGGCGTATATCGCGTGGTCGTGTTCGGCAATCAGAACGCGCATCTTCAAACCTTTCGCAAACCGTGCAGACGGCCGCCGGATTAAGCCGGCCATCGCGGTAAAAACAGTTCCAGGGTAAACCGAGACTCAGAACAGAGCCGCGCAGATCAGACCGGGTCGTTGCGTCGCAGCAACTCTTCGGGCAAGTGCTCGATGTACTCGTCCTCGGCCGGCGGCATTTGCAGGTGGTAGCCCTGCTTGTCGAGGTTTTCCAGGACCACGACGATGTCCTCGCTGGCCAGTTTGCGCTCAGGCGACAGCACCAGGTCGAAGGAATGCTTCGCTTTGCCGAACGCCAGCATCAGCGCTTCCGGCACACGCTCCAGCGCATCACTTTTGAGCACATAAAGGTACATGCCGCTGCGCTTGGAGCTTTGGTAGATGGAACAAATACGTTTCAAGGCTGTTCTCCGGCGGTGGCCAGGCTGTCGAGCAGCTTCTGGCCCATGAGTTCGCGGCGCCAGCCACGCAACGACTCAGGCAATTGGTAAGGACCCTCGGGGTAGCCACTTTTGACCAGGGCTTCGAGGGTTTTCTTGCGCAGCATCAGTTCCGGGGCAATGCCCAGACGCTCGGCCTCAGCCTGGCCCAATGCGCGCAATTGTTTGATCAACGCGGCGGCTTCAATCGGCAAGGGCTCCGCTACGGCGGGCGGCCATTGATCAGGCCCCACACTGCCAGAGCGCTTGATCAGATCAAGCAGAAATTGGCCGTCCTGACGCACGGTACGCGGGTGCATGTCTTCGATCTTGCCCAGCGCCGCGAGGTTGTCCGGTTGCGTGCGGGCCAGCGGCCACAGCGAATGCTCGCGGACGATGCGGTTGCGCGGCAGATCGCGGGCGCGGGCTTCCTTTTCCCGCCAGGCGCACAGTTCACGCAGAACCGCCAGTTGCGCACGGGAGAGTTTCCACGCCAGTTTGGCCTCGCGATAGACCTCGTACGGGTCGGTTTCACGGCGCAGGTTGGCGACCAGTTCAGCGCCGTCCTCCAGCACCCAGGCGAATTTGTCGTCAGACAGTTTCGGTCGCAGCTGTACGAAAACCTCCGCCAGATGCACGGCATCTTCGGCGGCGTAGCTGATTTGCGTCTCGGACAACGGACGCTGCAACCAGTCGGAACGGGTCTCGCCCTTCGGCAGTTCAATGCCGAGCACTTCCTGCACCAGTCGCGAATAGCCCATCGAAAAACCGAGGTTCAGGTAAGCGGCGGCCAGTTGCGTGTCGAACATCGGGGCCGGCAGGCTGCCGGTCAGGCGCAACAGCACTTCGAGGTCTTCGCTGCAGGCGTGCAGGACTTTGAGTACCGCCGGGTTTTCCAGCAACGCAGCCAGCGGTTGCCAGGCATTGATGGTCAGCGGATCGATCAAGTAGGCGCGTTTGCCGTCGCCCACCTGCAACAGGCCGGCAATCGGGTAGAAGGTGTCGACCCGCATGAATTCGGTGTCGAGGGCAACGAACGGCAGCTGCTGCCACTCGGCGCAAAACTGCGCGAGGCTTTCGTTGTCGCGAATCCAGTGAATATCGATGGCCACACGGCTCTCCCTTGAAGAATGGCGCGCAGTATATATCGCCACTGGCGATTTACGCGCCTGTGAAGGGCAAGAGCTGTAACGAAATGTCCTGCCAGAGAGCAAGAATAGTCTGACAAAAGAAGCAGAAAGCCCCGTCGTATCAGAACGACGGAGCCGATTGGCCTCAGTCCTTGGCGAGTACGCCGTCGATCACCGCACCTCGGCAACCGGCAAACATGTCCAGACCCGGCTGATAGACCTTGCTCCTGACCTCGAGCAGGCCAAGCATCGAGTGGAACAGGTTGTCCTGGCTCAGCGGTTTGTCACGGCTCATTTGCAAGCAATGCGTGTCGACCGAATAGGCCTTCTGATAGTTATCGGAGAACCACGCCAGCATCGCTACATGCTTTTGTTGCTCTGGCGCCAACATGTAAGGCGTACCGTGCAGGAACAAGTTGTACTCGCCCAGCGACTCACCGTGGTCCGACAGGTACAACATCGCGGTATCGACTTTGTCCTGATTGCTGCGCAATACATCGATCAGGCTCGACAACACATGGTCGGTATACACCAACGTGTTGTCGTAACCGTTGACGATACTTTCGCGGCTGCAATTGTTCAGCGCGTTACTTTCACACACCGGGGTGAAGTGCTCGTATTCCTTCGGATAACGCTTGAAGTATTCCGGGCCGTGACTGCCCATCTGGTGCAAAACCAGCACGGTGTCCTTGTCCAGATGGTCGATAAAACTTTGCAGACCTTGCAGGAGGATTTCGTCGCGGCACTCGCTGTTGGCACACAGCGCCGGGTCTTTCAGGTTGCTGACATCTTGCAGGGTGACCCGGTCGCAAGTGCCTTTGCAACCGGACTGGTTGTCACGCCAGATCACATCGATACCGGCACGTTTGAGCACATCGAGCAGGCCTTCCTCATTCTTCGCCTTGCTGGCGTCATAATCCTTGCGGCCCATGTTGGAGAACATGCACGGCACCGAAACAGCCGTTTCCGTTCCGCAGGAATGCACGTCAGTGAAGGCGATCAGCCCGGCTTCCTTATCGAGTGTCGGCGTGGTGTCACGGTCATAGCCGAGGATGCCGAAGTTCTCCGCCCGGGCACTTTCACCCACCACCAGCACGGTCAGGGATTTACGCGGTTGAAGCTTCACATCCGGATTGCGCTCGGCGTCCTCGCCGATCTTGATGAATGGCTGCCGCGCCGAGACTACTTGCTCACGTAGATAACCCGCCGAAGCACCGATGTAATTACTCGGAACCAGCATCAGGCGAATTTCGTGGTGATTGCGAAACAGCGATGACAAGCCTTGATAGTTGGCCAGCGCCACCCCACCAATCACCGCCACAGAAGCAACACCGACAATAACTTTGCTGATTAACTCACGATGCCAACGACGATAGTTGACTGGAACTTTCCACAACAACCACGACGGTAATACACCGAGCAGTAGAATATAAGCAAACAACTTCAACGAGAGCAGATCACGCACTTCCGTTGCATTGGTTTCGGCAAAGTTGCGCAACATGCCGGCATCGATCATGACGCCATATTGACTCATGAAGTAAGCCACGCCGGCGCTGATCAGAAATATCACGGTCAACAGCGGCTTGAGCAGCGGACGGAAGGCGAGGACCGTCAGCACGATATTGAATGCCGCGAGAATCATCACCCCGAACGCCACACGCATGGCGATGCCCTTGCCATCGGCGGCGGTGATCTCGAACAGGTGCTGCCAAAGGACAAAATTGCAGCCGATTAAAAGAAAGGCACTGGCAATTAACGTCACCCATTCCGGGCGCACGGCTTTTAACTTCAACATAGAAAGGGCGATTCCTGAAAAGAAGAGCCTCGGTCCATGAAAGAAATTTCAATTGTGAAAATTTCATTAACTAAGGCACGAGAAACTTTAAGCAGGCAACCATCAATTTTTTGTGAAAAAGACGCTAACGATTAGTTGGCTGTTGGCAATCCGATGAAACTTGTGAAGTATTTGAGAATGGTTCAGGTTTGATTCAGAAAAAACAGCACGGCTGTTTATTGTGGGAGCGAGCCTGCTCGCGAAGAGACCGGCACATCCAATATTTTCGGTGGCAGACAATCCGCTTTCGCGAGCAGGCTCGCTCCCACAAGGGATGGCGGTGTTATCGACTTTTTAAATACAGCAGCGGGTTTTCTGGTTTGCCCGGACTAGACCGCTCCGCGCTTAATCATCCGCCCCGCTCAAAGGTCTGATGATGGAAAACTTCCGCGCCACCGCTCGCCCCGCTGTCTGGCTGATGCTCGCGATCATGCTCGTCGCCCTCAATCTACGTCCATCGATGGCGGCGGTCGGACCTTTACTGTCGGCCATGCGCACTGACATCCCGCTGAGCTTCAGCGTCGCGTCACTGCTGACCATGCTGCCAGTGATGGCGATGGGGCTGGCGATGTTTTTCGGCATTGGCATCAGTCAACGGCTGGGTGAGCAACGGACGGTTTTCCTGTCACTGCTGATCATTGGCCTGGCGACGCTGTCGCGGCTGTTCATCGAATCGGCCGCTGAAATGATCGTCAGCGCGGTGCTGGCCGGCCTCGGGATTGCACTGATTCAGGCATTGATGCCGACGCTGATCAAATCGCGCTTCGCCGACAATGTCGCGCTGTGCATGGGTTTATATGTCACGTCGATCATGGGTGGAGCGGCCATTGCGGCCTCGTTCGCACCGCTGGTGATGCTGCAAACCGGGAGCTGGCGCGGCGGTTTGGCGATCTGGGCGATCCTGGCATTCATCGCGCTGCTGTTCTGGTGGTCGCAACGCAACCAGCTGTCCTCCACGGTGACGGCGACAGCCGGCAAGGATTCGTTCTTCAAGTATTCCCGTGCCTGGTTGCTGGCCCTCTTCTTTGGTCTGGGGACAGCGTCCTATACCTGCGTGCTGGCCTGGCTCGCGCCGTACTACGTGGAAAACGGCTGGAGCGAACAGAACGCCGGGCTGCTGTTGGGTTTGCTGACGGCCATGGAGGTAATTTCCGGTCTGGTGGTTCCGGCTATCGCCAATCGCAGCCGGGATCGGCGTGTGATTCTGATGACACTACTGGCTCTGATCATCGGCGGATTTTGCGGCCTGATCCTCAGCCCGCAACAATTCAGCCTGCTGTGGCCATGCCTGTTGGGGCTGGGCATTGGCGGGTTATTCCCGATGAGCCTGATTGTCTCGCTTGATCATCTCGACAACCCGCAACGTGCCGGTGGCCTGACTGCATTTGTGCAAGGCATTGGCTATCTGATTGCTGGTCTCTCGCCGCTGCTGGCTGGAATGATCCGCGATCAACTGGGCAGCTTCGAGTGGGCGTGGTGGTCGTTGACCGCGGTAATGGTGGTGATGCTGTTGATGGTATGGCGCTTCGATCCCAGGCATTACGCCCGACACTTTCCCTCGTCGAGATAAAGGCTTCTGGCCACTTTTCGGCGGTTTTGTCGGTGACGTCGTGTTACTAAAACTTTCTGTCCCACAACTGACTGTGAAACGTCCTACAGGGCTTTGTCCTGGCACCATCGTTCCGTTAGGATCATTCGCACACGTTTGCGCGGATTCAGCGCAAGGAGCACAGCGAGACGGAACGGATGCTGAACAGTAACTTGCTTAGAAAGCTCGACATGCAGGATCTCATGGTGTTTGTCGCTGTTTATGAGCAGAGCAGCGTCACCGATGTGTCAGAAACCCTGTTCGTCAGCCAGTCCACGGTCAGCTACTGTTTGAAAAAACTGCGCACCAGTTTCGAAGACGAACTGTTTATCAACACCCGCACCGGCATGCGTCCGACCTACAAGGCCAGCACCATGTACGGGCATGTGCAGAAGATCCTCGAAAGCATCAACCTGTGCCACGCCGGTGCCCCCACGTTCGACCCGACCCGACAAGCCGTCACCTTCAACATCTGCGCCCCGGAATACTTCGAGCAACTGATCCTGCCGCGTCTGTTAAAGCGTTTCGACTTCGACGATTTGCCGGTCATGGTCAACATGCACAAGTTCGAGACCGATGTCCCGGCGGATGAGCTGCGCGACGGCAGCCTCGATCTGGTGATCAGCTTCGGCCCCAACTTCCACCGTCATCACGCTGACCTGAAATCACAAATGCTGCTGGAGGACGATCTGGTCTGCGTCTTCGACAAACGCGCCACGCCACTGGAGCCACGCCTGAGCCTGCAGGCTTTTACCGAACGCCGGCACGTGTTCCCGACGCCATGGACGTCAACCACCAACATGGTCGATGGCTGGCTGGCGCGGCAGGCGCAGAAGCGTCAGATCGTCGCGCGCTCGAACAGCTACAGCGCGGCATTGAAAATGATCACGGGGACCGACTTCATCCTCACCCTGCCCCGCCGTATCCAGCGTTTACTGACCAACGAGGCGGTGTTCAATCACTGCGAGGCGCCAAATGGCTTGCCGGGCTTTACCCTCGACATGCAATGGAGCCAGAGCGTTGATCAGGACAGCGCCAATCTGTGGTTGCGCGAGCAGGTGGTCAAGGTGTGCAGCGAACTCGAAGCGGCCTGAGTCCTACACGCCAATAGCGGTTTTGCTGTAGGACTCGCGATCCATGTCGACCAGTTCGACACACAGCTGCACCTCGACACCGGCCGGCCATTCGCACAGGTCCTGCAAGACTGCCAACAGGCTCTCTGACAACTGCTTCTTGATCTGCGGCGAACGCCCGCTGAGCAGCGCCAGCTTCACATAGACGAAGGCGCGCTCGGCCATGGCGGTTCCGACCTTGAAGGTCTCGACTTTCACCGCACGACTTTTGATATCGAACTCCGCCGCGAACTGACCAGAGCCCACCAGGGTGTTGTTGAGCCGCATCAACGCGACATCGGCGTTCAACTGCGGCAGGTTGGCGGTGTATTCCATGTGCAGGTGTGGCATTGCAGGTCCCCAGTCAGTTGGCAGAAAGGTCGTACATATAGCACAGCTCTGCCCTACCTTCCCGGGGACTTTCACATATCAATGTGGGAGCGAGCTTGCTCGCGAATGCGATCGTTCAGCGACACTTAAGGTGCCTGATACAGCGCTTTCGCGAGCAAGCTCGCTCCCACAAAGTGTGTGTTATGGCTCAGGATGGCGTCAGTGGCCGCTCGCTCATGAACTGCTCCAGCCTGGAGCGCAACCAGCGCTCCGCCGGATCGCTGTCGACGTGGCTGAGCCAGACCATCGACAAATCCAGCGTCGGTGTTTTAAACGGAAACGGCTCCTTAAACAGCAATCCGGAAGTGGCCATGGCTGCCGCCGCGTAATCCGGCAGACTGGCAATCAAGTCAGTGCCCGCCAGCAGCGCCGGCAACGCGCTGTATTGCGGCACCGACAGCACCACTTGGCGAGTACGACCGAGTTCGGCCAGCCACTCATCGGCAAAACCACTGACGTTGGCCGTGTGCGAAACCAGTACATGGGGGCGCGCACAATATTCATCCAGCGTCAGCGGTGTATCGCTGGCGTCGGCGCGCAGGATGCTCGGCTGGATGTGCCGCAGCAATTTGCGCTTGGCATTGGCCGGCAAGCCACGCGTCTGGCTGATGCCGACCGTGATATCACCCGCTGCAAGCAGATCGGGGATGCGCCAGTAATCGACGTGTTGCACCACGAACACCACGTTCGGCGCTTCCTGGCGCAACGCACGCAACAGCGGCGGCAACAGGCCGAATTCGACGTCATCGGACAGACCGATGCGAAAGGTCATGGTACTCACGGCCGGATCGAAATCGCGGGTCAGACTCAGCGCGACCGACAATGAGTCCAGCGCGGGCTTGAGATGGCGGAAAATATCTTCGGCACGCGCAGTCGGCTCCATGCGGTGGCCGACACGGATGAACAGCGGATCATTGAGCATGGTGCGCAAGCGATTGAGCGCCGAGCTGATGGTCGGCTGGCCGAGAAACAGCTTCTCGGCCGCCCGGGTCACGTTGCGTTCGAGCATCAAGGTCTCGAACACCACCATCAGGTTGATGTCAGCCTTGCGTAGTTCATTGCGGTTCATCCATTGCCCCCTGCCCCCCCGGAATACCGGCAGTGTAGAAAGGCCGGGGCCCCGCCGTCCATCGCCACGCTGCGTCAGTACACCGTCAGGCGTTTCAAGCCCAGCGCCATGACCCGTGAATCGTCATTGATGCCCAGTTGTTCAGGGCTGATGGCGTCGGGCAATTGCAGCTCGATCGTCAGGCGATCATTGTCTGCCAGATGCTGACGGATCGCGGGACTGATCGGGATCTCCAGATGATTATCCTGATGTTGCACCAGCCGCGTGCTCAGTACCTGCTCGCCATTCAAACTGACAATCACTCGCTGCGCCGGGTGTTGCGGCAAAACGAATGCCATGACCTCCAGCGCAATCGAGCGCGCCTCGGGTGACACCCGCAAGTCGACCTGCGCCTGCTGCCCCGCCGACCATGTACCCCAGTTTTCCGGGGTCGACCAACCGCTGGTCAACTGCCGGGCGGAGTAGTTGAAGATCAGCGCCTGACCGGGACGCATCAGTGCCAGCGATGACATTCGGCGTCCTTCATCAGACACGCTCAGGCACTGCGAACAACGCTTCCAGCCCGGCGCCAGTACCACCAGGCCATCCACTCGGGTCAGCAGATCCGTTTCACTGTTGACGCTTTTGGCGGCATCGGCCAGCACGGAGTCGTCGAGGATGTACAACGAGTCGGCATCGTATTGCCCTGATTCGAGCATGTGCTGCGTTTTCTGCCGAGCCTGATCCAGCGCTGTGGAACTCATGCGTCCCAGATAGACCGCGTCGGTTTTCAGACCATGGGTCGCAGCGAAATCGGCAATCACTTGCCAGCGTTCGGACTGATTCTGTGGCATCAGACTGCGCACGTTCGGGTAATGCGCCGCCGCACTCACCCAGAATGGATCACGCATCGGCGTTGGCCATTCTGCGGCGGGCGTCATCATTTTGCTGTTGCGCAAGCCCATCCAGCCGTTGCGCGTGTCGACAATCTGTATCGTCAATGCCAGTGCCAACAACGCGACGACGATACGTGGCCGGTAACCGCGTACCAGCAGGAACATCACCATCAGGATGAGCGCGTACAACACGGGCCAGAACATCCGCCCCGAGGCGCGAAAAATATTGGCCAGTTTGAGGGCGATTTTAGGCAGCGGATAGCTGAATGTTTGCCCGCCGACACCGATCTGGTTCGATAGCGCAAACAACGATAAACCGATCAACGCCAGCAACAGCCAAGGGCGAACGCGAAGCTCATCCTTCAGCGGCTGGCGATTTCTCAGCAAGGCAATCAGCGCCAACGGCACCAGCAACAGCACACCCAGCCCCGGATAATTAAAGCCTTCGTAATCGCCGCTGGCTTTTGGCAGATCCGGCAAGATGAACGACCAGCCCGCTGGATCGAGTGGCGACAACAGGTTCATCCGGTACAACCCGAACCCGCCGGATTGCCCGCCGTCGGCAATGGCGAAGTAACCGGCCTGCCAGCAACACACACTCACCACGGCAAACAGCGAAATACCTTCAAGCAGCCCCTGACGCCGAGCCAGTTGTTGGCTGAAAGTTTTGCCGAGCAGATCTGCTACCCAGATCAGCGCCACCATCGCCAGCAGGTAAGCATGCACCATCGCCGTCACCGCCAGTAACGCGCCCCAGGCCAAGCGTCGTCGAGACAGGTTCGGCAACAACGCCAGGTACAGCGCCGCCAGAATCAGAAAATGCCCGGACAGGGAAAGATGTCCACCCATGCGCAGAAACATCGGCGGTGAAACCACCAGCAAACCGGTACCCAGCAAACGAATCAGCGGATTGCCGGTCATCAGCCCCAGCAGTTTCCAAGCGAACCAGGCTTGCAGCACGAAACACGCCAGCAGCCACAGACCGAAATACTGGAAGGTCGCCGGCAACCACGCATTGAACGGTTTGAACAGCAACGCCAGCAGCGGATTGGAGTCGGAAAAGATGATTGAACTGCCCAGCTCCAGACCATAGGAAGGGTTGAGTCCGAGCGGAAGGGTCCAGGGTGAATGGCGAAAATATTCCCAGCCCAGATAATGCGTCGCCGGATCGCCCTGCTCCAGCCAGGCAATGTTTTGCGGATCCAGCGCTTGCGGCCCGATCACGCAGAAAAATGCCAGAACGCCGAGCAGTAAAGGCAACACGCCCAGCGCCGGATGGTTTGGTGAAGCCTTCATCGATAAGTCCAGAAATTGTGCAAGACAAAGGTGAACGCTGGAATCGTCAGTGCCACCGCAACGATGCCCAGCAGATAGTGCAGCCCGGCAACCTGCGCGGCCCAGGCAACGAACATCGCGAGGAAAAAGCCGCCCACGGACACCAGCAGAAAACGCAGCAGCGTTCGTCCATGCAAGCGGGCAGAAAAGCTCCAGGTGGTGTTGATCACGTAGGAAACCACCGTCGCCACGGCAAACGCCACGCCGTTGGCCAGCGGCGGTTGCGCAGTAATGAAGTTGATGAACAGCACCGCCACCAGCGCGTGCAGCGCAGTGACAAACAGCCCGGTCACGGCAAAGCGCAACCCTCGCTGAATCAATGCTGTTTTTCGCGCCGAGGTCACGGTTTGCGCGCCAGCACGAACACACTCAACCCGGCCAGACGGTTGATGCCCATCAACGGCAGTTCAAGACTGCATAGCGTCTTGAGAACACCGTTCACCAGCGGATGATGACGCTTGAGTTGCGAACGCGGCGGCTGGGCTTGCGCGCCTTGCGGCAGCAAGCGCAACGCCGCAGCGATCGGAAACACCGCACCGAAATAATAGGCACCGCGCTGCACCGTCAAACCGGCATCACGCGCCAGGGTTTCGAACTGCGCCAGGGTGTAACGGCGCTTGTGCTCAAGAAAGTCATCGTGGCCACTCCACAAGAACTGGAATGCCGGTACCGTCATCAGAAACCGGCTGCCCGATGGCACTTTGTCGACGTACATCTTGAGCAGACCGAGGTCATCATCGACGTGTTCCAGCACGTCCATCAGCAACACCAGATCGGCCTCGATGGTTTCGATCCCGCGACGGTAGTGCACCGGTTTGCCGGCGGTGGTCGCGCTGGAGTCGGCGGGGTAGCTGATATCCACGCACCATGCTTCGCGTGCATCGGTGTGCGTCAGCAAATGGTGGGAGAAAAATCCCGAGCCGGCACCGACATCGAGGATTCGGCTGATGGGTGCATTTCCCAGCAAACGCCGGGTGGCGGCGGCTTTTGAGCAGTAATACCAGTGCTCGTTGATGGCGTCGCCGAGGATGTCGGTTTCCTTGAGATCCATGTGTCAGTCCTTGGGGTCATAGACGCGACGCACCAGAAAAACCGGCCGGCGTTTGGATTCGATATACGTGCGGCCCAGGTACTCACCGAGCACACCGATGCCGATCAATTGCAGTCCACCGAGAAAGGTCACGGCCACCATCAGCGAGGCATAACCGGGCATGTCGATACCGTGAATCAGCGTGCGTAGGACAATGAATATGGCGAAGGCAAATGACACCAGCGACACCAGTGCGCCGACATACGTCCAGATCCGCAACGGTTCAGTGCTGAAACTGGTGATGCCTTCCAGCGCGAAGTTCCACAGGCGCCAGCCATTGAACTTGCTCTGCCCCGCGACGCGCTCCGGGCGCTCGTAATCGACGTGGGTGGTGCGAAAGCCGACCCAGGCGAACAGGCCTTTCATGAAGCGCCGGGATTCCGGCAGGGTCAGCAAGGCATCAACCACGCAGCGATCCATCAAGCGAAAATCACCGACGTTCTCGGGCAAAGGCTGTTCAGCGATCTTGTTGTGCAGGCGGTAGAACCAGTGCGCTGATGTCTGCTTGGCCCAGGTGTCGCTGCGACGGCTGATGCGATGACCGAGCACCACTTCAAAGCCTTCTCGCCAACGCTCGATCATCTGCACAATGACCTCGGGCGGGTCCTGCAGATCAGCGTCGATCGGCACCACGATCTGCCCGGTCGCGATCTGCAAACCGGCGGACAACGCTGCTTCTTTGCCGAAGTTGCGGCTCAAATCGACGATACGCAGACGCCCATCGTCCCGCTGATGTTCGAGCAGGCGCTCAAGCGTGGCATCGGTACTGCCGTCGTTGACGAATACCAGTTCAAGGTCGATCAACGCCTGCGTCTGAAAGACTTCATTGATGCGCCGCAGAAACGTGTCGAGGCTGTCCTCTTCGTTAAAAACGGGGACCACCAGCGATAACTTCACCCGCCCGGCCTGTTGCGTTCCGTGCTCAGTCAAAGGAGTGCTCTTCTTATAGTGTTTGTCGGTCGCCGAACGATATTCGACGCCATGAGCCGTCCCGTATTAAGCAGCAGCGTCGACGGTGTTGCAAGGATCAGACGGCGTCATTTTGGCCAATCCACAGGCCTATTGCTGCGCTCTAGCCCGCGTCCTTCAGAAACATCCGCGAACGATTGGAAACAAATGTCCGATAGCCAAAAAAACCGTCTGCGCTAGGCTTGCGACCATGCGCCACACCGGCTGTCGCACAATGAATCGCATGGAGCGAACTGAATGTATTTCGAGATTTACAGGCAATCCAGAGGCACCCCGAGCACCGGCAAAGGACAATGGCGCTGGAGACTGAGAGCGGGTAACCACGAGACCATCGCCAGTGGCGAGTCGTATGTGAACAAGGCGGATTGCATGCATGTGATCGGGCTGATCAAGGCTGCGCAGGGGGAGACGCCGGTCAAGGAGATCTAGCCGCTCTGCACGATCCTGCAGATATGAAAAAGCCCCACAGCTTTAAGGCTGTGAGGCTTTTTTTCGGGCTTTGTATCGAAAGACATTGAAGAAGCAGCGCGCAACGCTGGCCTCTTGTTCAGTCCGCCAGCCAGGCGTTTCGCCATGCCAACAGATGTTCGTCCTTGAGCATCCACTGATTGAGTACAACGCTGCGCAGGGCGTCTCCAGCCTTGGCGCTGGCATCGGGCTCAGCCAGATGTTCGCGAATAGCGGCAATCCAGTCTTGCGAACGGTTCCTGACCCTCGTCACCGGGAAATCACCCCGATAACAAGGGATGTCCGAACAGATCACGGGGAAACCACAGGCGCCATATTCCAACAAGCGCAAATTGCTTTTGCAGGCGTTGAAAAAGTTGTCTTTCAGAGGTGCCAAAGCCAGGTCGAGGTTCAGCTCAGCCAGTCTTTGCGGGTATTTTTCGATACTCACCCCCCTATGGAACTCATGGACATAGGGACGCAGTGCTGGTGGGCACATCCCCATGAATACCCATTCAACTTCTCCTTCCAGCGCACGAACCACTTCGGCAAGGACTTGCAGGTCGGCGCTGTGACTCGAGCCGCCGGCCCAGCCAACTCGAGGCTTGCGGCCTTGTTGGCGCTGGCTGGTCAGGTCGCTCCACCAATGGCTCGGCAGACGGTTTTCCATCACCCGGATGTCGGCATTGAAGCCCTTCAGCGCATTGGCCAGCGGCTCGGTAGACACCACCAACCGATCGCACAGCCCTACGGCTTTCTTCAAGCGTTTGGTGATGTCTTTGGGCAGCAATTCGTGGTTCAAGTTGCCAGCGGGCACGCCAAGAATATAGTCATCCAGCTCGTAAATCTTGAACGCCCTAGAGAATGCCTTGGTGTCCTGCATGTACTCCAGATGAGGCGTTGTGTGCTGTCCCTGGAAAATGATCGTGTCCGGCGCAATGCGCTCCAGTTCTGTCGGTTGCAGTCCCTCGTTGCTCACCGTTCCGCCGATCAGTTGCGCAGCTTTCAGGGCAGCGAAAGGCTGACGCACGCGGTAGTGTCCGCTGCCGAAAGAATCGAGGGGGTGACACAGCACATGAGGCAACTCACGACTGGCAAACGGGTGCCAATCAGTGTCGGTGCGGTATTTGGAGGAGAAGCCACTGCCCTCCAGGGTCAGGTTGCGGTTGTAGGCCGGATCGTTGGCGATTTGCGCAAGCCAACGCTGGTACATCACCGACTGTTCGCCCTTGAACCGTTTGCGCTTGGCTTCCTCCTTGGTCGTGTCGACGTTGTTCTGGCTCACACTGGCTTCGTGAACGAGCAGCGCATAGGGTGTCCAGACAATCAGCCGTCCAGCCTGGCCGACCTTCAGGCACAGATCCACATCGTTAAAGGAAACGGCCAGGCTGACCTCGTCCATCCCCCCCACTTGCTGGTACAGCTCGGTGCTGATCATCAGGCAGGCGGCGGTGACCGCGCTGTAGTTCTGATCAAGATGCAAGCGATGAAGGTAGCCGTTGGACTGCATTGAATCGCCGATAAACGGGTGGTCTGCAACGCCACGCAACCCGAGTACCACACCTGCATGCTGAACAGTCCCGTCGAGGAATAACAGTTTAGCGCCCACTATCCCCACTTCCGGCCGCTGGGCGTGATGGAGCAGTGCACCAAGCCAGTCGCCATCAATGATCGCCGTGTCATTGTTGAGCAGCACCAGGTAATCGCCGCGGGCATGACTGGCCGCAAAATTATTGATCGCCGAATAGTTGAACGGGTGCGGATAACGCAGGATGCGCACCTTGGGATTGTTCAACAGCTCCATACCGTTGAACCAGTCTCGGGCCTCGGCTGTTTCGCTGTTGTTGTCGACGATGATCAGTTCGTAATTCGTGTAGCTGGTTTTCTCCATGATGCTTTCGATGCAGCGCAGCAGCATCGGCAGGCAGTCCTTGGTGGGAATGAGGATCGACACCAGCGGCTGTTCCGCATGTTGGTAGACCACACGATTCGCCATTGGCAAAGGTCCGGCCAGCAGCTCATGCGCCACGCCCAGACGCTGCAAGTGCGCCCCGACGATGGCTGCCGAGTTCGCGATGACTTGCGGTTCACCGAGCCACTGAGGGAAATTGATGGCCTGATGCACCAGCACATCCGCGAGGTGCCCGACAGTGCCCAGACCGTGAGTTTCAATCAGCCGAAAAAGCAAATCATGGGGCGCCAGTTCGCTGAAGGCTGGATCAAAGCCGTCGGCAGACAGCGCGGCCTCGCGACTGAAAGCCAGTGCGCGGCCGACATAGGGATAACTGCGCAACATATCCAGATTCAAATCCGGCTTGAATACCGGACTCTGGCAGCCTTCAGCAGTCAGTGAGTCTTCATCGCTGTAGCATGCGCTGACACCGGGATTGAGCGCGATGCCTTCGGCGAGCAAAAGCAGCGCGTGGGGATCCAGTTCGTCTCCGCCACGCAACAGGTACCACCAGTCAACGTCGATCTCCTGCAACAGTTCATTGAGCTGGCTCGGCCACGATTCGGCCAACGGCAGCCAGACCAGATTATCGGCCGGCGTCACGCCTACAGGTTCGGCATTGGAGAGCACCACGATGGCCGCCGCCCGATAAAGCTGGCGGTCAATGCTTTCCAGGCTCGAACGCAACAGTTCGATATCACCCGTAGTGTCGGTCAACACCAACAACACGTCCGGTTGCCGCGGCCAGCTCGCCAGTCGCGCGGGCAAACCTTCGACCTCGACGGCGGCCAGTTGCCGACTCGCCAGCCAGCGCTGATAAAGGTCAATATTGCGCTGCTGCCGGCCAACATTCGCCAGAACGCCGAAAAACCGCTCTAACGTGTGTGCCAAGGTACCGTCGAGCTGGCCACTTTCAACTTCGAAATCGCTGCCCGTCAGTTGAATCCGCTCCAAAGGCGCAAACACTTCAATGCGCGCAAAGAACATGGTGCCGGCAAAATAATCCGCTTCGTTGATGCCCTGCGGCTCAATACCGCCACGCTCGGCCAGGGTAACAAGCAAGGCGCGGTTGCTTTCGCTGAGGAATCGGGTGACTGGCACCAGGTATCGCTGAGGACCCAGCATCGGCACATGCACCGGGTCGGCCAGGTGTTCCAGCGCTCGACTGAATCGTACCGGGTCCAGCAGATCATCGAATAGTTCAACGCCCCAATCGATCGCCCCGCCCAAGTGCAGCGAACGCTTGGTGTGCAGCTTGACCAGCATGCGGATGTTATCGGCACGCAAGAACGGCAGCACCCGCAGAAACGGCAAAACATCCCTGCCGTGATTCGGCACCCGGTATAGCGAAAAACTCAATGTGCTGGCCGTCAGCTGAGCACATATCTCATCTTCACGACCGGCTACGCAGGTTACGTAGAGGTGCAGGCGTTCAGTCTGTTTAATCAAACGACGCAGAATATCTTTCAGCACTTCGGGGTAATACGCATGGATAACCACGCCGACTGGCGGCTCGCCATCCTCGAACGCTGGCGGCTGCGCAACCAGCACTTCGCAGTCTTCGACGTGGGGTGCGGCGCTGCTGCCTGACTTGACGGACTGACGTTCAGAAACGCGGTGAGCACCTTGGGCTGATGGTGGAATTTTCATATTCAAACCAATTCAAATAGGGAGCGAGGCTGGAACTCGCTGGATGCGCCTTTCACGGCCGAGGTGAGCAAGTATCCACTTTAGTGAGAGCGCTGGCCTCATGACTGGACAGAGGATAAACGACGACAGGTGTGATTTGGCAGCCGATCGCTGGCCAAAAATGACAGCCCCTACTCTGCGAGCGCGGCTTTAAATGGGTCGGTGAGTCCTGTGAGCGTTGTGTCTCTAATGTCGGCAGAGGCTGTGTTTACTTAAATTGCCTCTCTGCGTAGGACCTCACCATGCACGACGCGCTTCAGCGCTATCGCCACGAATACTGGATTCGCAGAAACGAAAAAGCCCCGTAGATTTTCATCTACGGGGCTTTTTCTATGTAATGGCGGAGAGATAGGGATTCGAACCCTAGGTACCGGTGAAGGTACAACGGATTTCGAATCCGTCCCATTCGGCCACTCTGGCATCTCTCCAACGGCGCGCATCATAACAACACTTTTACCGAAAGCAAACCCTCTTTCGAAATTTTCTTCGTGCTATCAGATGCTTGCGTCGATTAAAGCGGTACGCCCAGACGATTGGCGACTTCTTCGTAAGCTTCGATAACGTCACCGAGGCCCTGACGGAAGCGGTCTTTGTCCATCTTCTTCTTGGTGTCCTTGTCCCACAGACGGCAGCCGTCCGGGCTGAACTCGTCACCGAGGACGATGGAGCCGTCGCTGAACACGCCGAATTCAAGCTTGAAGTCGACCAGCAGCAGGCCGGCGTCGTCGAACAGCTTGGTCAGGACTTCGTTGACCTTGAGCGACAGTTCTTTCATGCGCGCCAGTTGCTCGGCGGTGCCCCAACCGAAGGCCACGACGTGGGATTCGTTGATGAACGGGTCGCCCTTGGCGTCGTCCTTCAGGAACAGCTCGAAGGTGTAAGGATTGAGCTTCAGGCCTTCTTCGACGCCCAGACGCTTGACCAGGCTGCCAGCGGCGTAGTTACGCACGACGCACTCGACCGGGATCATGTCCAGCTTCTTGACCAGCACTTCGTTGTCGGCCAGCAGTTTGTCGAATTGGGTCGGTACGCCGGCCGCTTCGAGTTTCTGCATGATGAAGGCGTTGAACTTGTTGTTGACCATGCCTTTGCGGTCGAGCTGCTCGATGCGCTTGCCGTCGAACGCCGAGGTGTCGTTGCGAAACAGCAGGATCAAGCGGTCAGCGTCGTCGGTCTTGTAAACCGATTTGGCTTTGCCGCGGTAGAGTTCTTCACGTTTTTCCATGATGGGCTCCGCTTGCTAAGTAGGTGGGCTAGGCGATGTGGCGCCAGTCGAGCCCTGAATCTTGATCGGCCAGTTGCAGCCAGTCCGGGTCGCACCCGAGGGTGTCGACAAAACATTGCCGGGCCAGCTGCGGCAGGTTGTTCTTGCTGCTCAGATGGGCCAGGACCAGGTGTTGCAAGCCCTGCCAGCCCAACTCGGACACCAGGAATGCCGCCTGATGGTTGTTCAAATGTCCCAGCTCGCCGCCCACCCGCTGCTTGAGAAAGTACGGGTAATGACCACGGGCCAGCATGTCGCGACAGTGGTTGGACTCGATCATCAACGCATCGAGGTCCCGATAACCATCCAGCACCCGCTCGCAGTAGGACCCCAGGTCGGTCAGCAGGCCGAAGCGCCGCTGCTGGTGATCACTGAAGACGTACTGGGTCGGTTCCTGCGCATCATGGGCCACGGCAATGACCCCGATGCTCAGTGCACCGATCTGCAGTTGCTCGCCGCCGGCCAGAAAGCCTGCGGGTTCAATCGGTTTGCGCATCCCGCGCAGTGTGCCGCGACTGAGGTAGACCGGTAGATTGTAGCGCCGAGACAGTAAACCCACGCCATGCACGTGGTCGGCATGTTCGTGGGTTACGAGTATCGCGCTCAGTTGCGCCGGGGTCACACCCAGGCGCAACAGGCGTTTTTCGGTTTCCCGCAGGGAAAAACCACAATCCACCAGCACATACGTATCAGCACTGGCGATCAGCGTGCCGTTCCCTTGGCTACCGCTGCCGAGAACGGCAAAACGCATGGTTGATCAGCCCAGGTTGTCCTGAATCACGCTCAACACTTTGCGTGCCACTTCAGCCGGCGCGACGGTGTTGATGTTTTTCTCGACGGTCACCTGAATGTTCTCGCCAACCTTGCTCAGGCGAACCTGATAACGCTCGGCACGGGCTTCAACTTCTTCCTTGCTCGGCGCACTGCCAAACAGGCTGCTGAAGAAACCAGGCTTGTCGTCTTTCTTCTCGGCTTTTTCGGCCAGGTTGATGTAGTACAGGCCCAGGCTACGGTTGATGTCTTCAACGCGCCATTCGCCTTGTTCCAGTGCACGGCCAACGCTCGACCAGGCCCGATCCAGATCGTTACCGACGTTCAACACCGGGTTGCCGCTGCCGTCTTCGCTGAGGCTGACACGGCTTGGCGTATCGAAATCACGCGAGGCCAGCATCGACACCGAACCGCCCTTCTCGGAGATCCGGCTCATGCTCGCGAGCATGTCGTCGACCAGCGCTGCGTCCAGGCCAGTGTTGACCGAACGGTTGGTGAAGGCCACGTCGGCCGTGCTGCCGGCAGGACGCTCGGCGCTGACCACGTAGATTTCACTGGTGTTGCGCTGCACGCCCGGCTCGATCCGCACACGCACGCGGGTTTCGCTGTCGCTGGCGATGCCGGCTGCGCTCAGGCGCTTGGCCATGGCAGCGGACAGTTCGTCGGAATGCTGCCAGGTGGTGGTGAACTCGCCGGTCTGCGGGCGCTGTTCATCCAGACGGAAACCGTTGTCCTGGAAGAACTGCACCGCCACTGGCCAGACTTCGGCCGGTGGGTGCTGGGCCACGACCCAGCGGGAGTCACCGCTCTTCTGCAGCGAGTAATCGCTGGCATCGGCAACGGCCGACAGCGGCTGAGGACGCGGCACAATGTATTCGCCCTTCTCGGTGTCATCAGCAACGTTACGCGGGATCGGCAACAGCGGATCCAGACGCTTGGAAGTGCTGACTTCCGGTGGAAGTTGCATTGGTGCAGTCTGTTGCGCTTGCAGGTAATCGCTACCACGGTCGCGGAAATAACCTTCCGGCCCCCAGACCCATCCGCAGCCGCTGGTGCTGGAGATAATCAAGGCAAGTGCGGAAAGTCCGGCCATTCGCTTCATGCGTTGTACTTCCTCAATTAAACCAGGACGCTGCACTGGCGCAGGGCCGAGCGGAGCGTTTCGTGACAAGGTGTGCTCAGCCAGGTCAGTGGCAAGCGGATGCCTTCGTGCATCAGGCCCATTTCCACCAAAGCCCACTTCACCGGAATCGGGTTGGCTTCGATGAACAGGTCTTTGTGCAGTGGCATCAGTTTTTCGTTGATCGCCCGTGCGGTGTCGGCGTCGCCTTTGAGCGCAGCCTCGCACAGATCGGCCATTTCGCGCGGCGCGACGTTCGCCGTCACCGAGATGTTGCCTTTGCCGCCCAGCAGGATCAGCTCAACGGCGGTCGGATCATCGCCGGACAGCACGATGAAATCCGTGCTCACACCATCGATGATTGCTTTGGCACGCTTCAGGTCGCCGGTGGCTTCCTTGATACCGATGATGTTCGGCACGGTGGACAGGCGGATCACGGTCTCGGCTTGCATGTCGCAAGAGGTGCGGCCAGGAACGTTGTAGAGAATCTGCGGAATGTCGACCGCTTCAGCGATGTGCTTGAAGTGCTGGTACAGACCTTCCTGAGTCGGCTTGTTGTAGTACGGAACCACCAGCAGGCAGGCGTCGGCACCGGCTTCCTTGGCGTTGCGGGTCAGCTCGACAGCTTCGCGGGTCGAGTTGGCGCCAGTGCCGGCGATGACCGGAATGCGCCCGGCAACCTGTTTGACTACGGCTTTGATGACGGCGATGTGTTCTTCTACATCAAGGGTTGCCGACTCGCCGGTAGTACCGACCGCGACAATGGCATGGGTGCCGTTCTTGAGATGGAAGTCCACGAGTTTGCTGAGGCTGTCCCAGTCAAGACGCCCTTGTGCATCCATGGGAGTGACCAGTGCCACCATACTGCCCGCAATCATGAAACCGCTCCTGCCGGAAAAAGAGAGCGGTAATGGTACTGGCGCCAAGATGCTTGCACAAGCGAAGTACTGCGCTGCCGCCATTCCCCTTGGCGCCGCTTTTCGCTACCCTTCAGACTTTGATCGGTACTGATCAGCTTGTACGCCGGGTTCCAGCCTCCCTTTACGGCCTCCCAGACCCCGTTCCTGCGTCGCATCGACGCGCTCCCGCTATAGTGGAGCGAGCCGCGAGCGCTTGCCGGGCCTCTTTGTACGGACAGCCAGAACAGGCACTCCCCGGTGGCCAAGGCCCGTAAACCTACCGACCGCTCATCGCTTTAGGAATGCTGCATGTCCACCCCCACAGTTCGCGAACAATTCCTTGTCATCAGTGCCCTCGGCGCCAACCCCATGGAGCTGACTAACGTCCTGTGCCGCGCCAGCCATGAAAATCGCTGCGCCGTGGTTACTTCACGCCTGACTCGCCACGGCGAGTGCAGCGCTTTGGTCCTCGAGGTCTCCGGCAGTTGGGATGCCCTCGCCCGCCTGGAAGGCAGCTTGCCGGGTCTGGCCAAGAAACACGCTTTCACCGCCAACGTGGTGCGCAGCGCGCCGCTGGAAAATCGTCCGCAGGCCCTGCCGTACGTGGCGTATGTCAGCTCGGCGTATCGCCCGGACATCATCAATGAGCTGTGCCAGTTCTTCATGGATCACAACGTCGAACTGGAAAACCTGACCTGCGACACGTACCAGGCGCCGCAGACCGGCGGCACCATGCTCAACGCCACATTTACCGTGACCCTGCCCGCCGGCACCCAGATCAGCTGGCTGCGCGACCAGTTCCTCGACTTCTCCGACGCGATGAACCTGGACGCACTGATCGAGCCTTGGCGCCCACAGAACCCAATGTAAGGAAACTTTCATGGCCGTTGTCATCGACCAACCGGTTGCCGATTTCGCAGCACCTGCCACCAGCGGGCAGACTGTCAGCCTGTCTGCCCTCAAGGGCAAGCAAGTGGTGATCTATTTCTATCCGAAGGACAGCACCCCGGGTTGCACCACAGAAGGCCAGGGCTTTCGTGATCAATACGCCGCATTCAAGGCCGCCAATACCGAGATTTTCGGTATCTCCCGCGACAGCCTGAAGTCCCACGAGAACTTCAAGTGCAAGCAGGAGTTTCCGTTCGAGCTGATCAGCGACAAGGACGAGGCCGTCTGCAAATTGTTCGACGTGATCAAGCTGAAAAAGCTGTACGGCAAGGAATACCTGGGCGTTGATCGCAGCACGTTCCTTATTGATAAGGACGGTGTGCTGCGTCAGGAATGGCGTGGTGTGAAAGTGCCGGGGCATGTGGATGCAGTTTTGGCAGCTGCGCAGGACTTGAATAAAGCCTGATGGCTTTGCGTCGCCCTCATTGACGCCTTCGCGAGCAAGCTCGCTCCCACATTGGACTTGTGAAAGCCACAGATCCAGTGTGGGAGCGAGCTTGCTCGCGAATGGGCCCTGACTTACCGAATAATCTGGATCAGCCACTAGAGCAGCGGCGCCACCACCGGCTCCTTGCGCGGCCACGCATCCAGCACTGCCTTGAACAGGGTCGCCAGCGGGATCGCAAAGAACACGCCCCAAAATCCCCACAACCCGCCAAACAACAGCACCGCACAGATGATTGCCACCGGGTGCAAATTGACCGCCTCCGAGAACAACAGCGGCACCAGCACATTGCCATCCAGTGTCTGAATGATCCCGTAGACCGCCATCAGATAAATGAACTGATCGCTCCAGCCCCACTGGAACAGCGCAATCAGCAGCACCGGCACGGTCACCACCACCGCGCCCACATACGGCACCACCACCGACACACCGACCAGCAACGCCAGCAGCGCCGCATAGTTGAGTCCGAGGGCGACAAACGCGATGTAGGTCACGCCGCCGCAAATCACGATTTCGATGACCTTGCCGCGAATATAGTTGGCGATCTGCCGGTTCATCTCCTGCGCAACCCGAGTGATCAGCGCGCGCTCACGCGGCAAGTAGCCACGCACCCACTCGCCGATCATGACCCGGTCCTTGAGGAAGAAGAACACCAGAATCGGCACCAGCACCAGGTAGATCATGATGTTCACCAGCAGCGGCAGACTCGACAGCGAGAACGTCAGCGCCCACTGGCCGAACTTGCCGATCTCGCCACGCGCCGCCTCGATCGCCTGCAACACTTGCTCATCGGACACCAAGTGCGGATAGCGTTCCGGCAGCAGCAACAGCAGCGACTGCCATTTGGCGAGCATGCCCGGCAACTCATTGAACAGGGTGATCAACTGATGCCAGAGCAACGGCAACACCACAAGGATAAACAGCATCAGCACGCCCATGAACAGCGCAAACACCAATCCTACCGCCACACCACCAGGCACGCGCAGACGCTCGATCGTGACCACCAGGCCCTGCATGAGATACGCCAGCACCATCCCCGCCAACACCGGCGCGAGCATGCCGCCGAGGGTGAGCACGGCCGTGAAGGCGAGAAACAGCAGCACCGCCAGCACCACCGCTTCCTCATCGGAGAAATAGCGCTGAATCCAGTCGCGTAACACTTTGAACATCAATAATCCTTAGATTGTAACGCTGTCGATTTCAGGCCTTTTTCAACCAGTAACGGTAAACACCTGCTTCGTCTTCTTCGCGCAGCAGCGTATGACCGGCCAATTTGGCAAAGGTGCGAAAGTCGCGTTGCGAGCCCGCATCGGTGGCGATCACCTTGAGGACGGCGCCACTCTGAAGCTTGTTCAGCTCCATTTTCGCCTTGAGCAACGGCAACGGACAATTCAGGCCACTGGCGTCCAGTTCCACGTCATGGGCTACAGCGTCAGTCATTGCGTCACTCCGGTTCAGGTCTTCGAGCAGCCTAGAATATCTGGTCGCAGCTTCGGTGTCCGGCTACAGTAAGGTCTTTGTCTTCTAAGGCTTTGTGCATGACTTTTCTGCGCCCTACCCTGCTGACGCTCGCTTGCCTGCTCGCCTCACCAGGCTTTGCCGACGATCTGCCGTCACTTGGCGACGCCAGTTCTGCCATTGTCTCGCCGCAACAGGAATACCAGCTTGGCCGCGCCTGGCTGGCGATGTTGCGCAGCCAGGTTTCACAGCTCAACGATCCGCAGCTCAAGGACTACGTCGAATCCAGCGTCTATAAGCTGGTGGAGACCAGTCAAGTCACTGACCGACGCCTTGAATTCATTCTGATCAACAGCCCGCAGCTCAACGCCTTCGCGGCGCCGGGCGGCGTGGTCGGGGTCAACGGCGGTTTGTTCCTCAATGCGCAGACCGAAGGTGAATACGCTTCGGTACTGGCGCACGAACTGGCGCACTTGTCGCAACGCCACTTTGCGCGTGGCGTCGAGGCATCGCAACGAATGCAGGTGCCGATGATGGCCGCGCTGCTGGCCGGGATCGTCATTGCCGCAGCCGGTGGCGGTGACGCTGGTATTGCGACCATCGCCGGTACGCAGGCAGCGGCGATTCAGTCGCAACGTACCTTCTCCCGGCAGAACGAACAGGAAGCCGACCGCATCGGCATTCTCAATCTGGAGAAGGCCGGGTATGACCCGCGCTCGATGCCGACCATGTTCGAACGCCTGATGCGTCAATACCGTTTCGACGCCAAGCCACCGGAATTCCTGCTGACTCACCCGGTGACCGAGTCGCGTATTGCCGACACCCGCAACCGCGCCGAACAAGCCAAACCGGGCGGCATTGAAGACTCCAAGCGCTATCAATTGATCCGCGCGCGCGTGCAGTTGATCTACGAAGAAACCCCGGGCCTGGGCGCCAAGCGTTTCCGTGCGCAGCTGGATGAAAACCCGAAGAACGATGTGGCGCGCTACGGTCTGGCGATTGCGCAGATCAAGGGTGGCCAGTTGAATGAAGCGCGCGAGAATCTCAAGCAATTGCTGGCGACGTCGCCGAACGAAATCATCTACAACCTTGCGCAAGTCGATCTGGACATCACCAATAATCGTTTGCCGGATGCACAGTCCCGTGTGGACCGGATGCTTACACAATATCCGGGCAACTATCCGCTGAATCAGGTTCGAGTGGATCTGCTGCTGAAACAGAATCGCGCGCCGGATGCCGAGAAGGCGCTGGAAGCATTACTCAAATCCCGCCCGGATGATCCGGATGTCTGGTATCAGGTCGCCGAAACCCGTGGCTTGTCGGGGAACATCATTGGCCTGCACCAGGCGCGGGCCGAGTATTTCGCGCTGGTTGGCGATTATCGCCAGGCGATCCAGCAACTCGATTTTGCCAAGCGCAAGGCTGGCAGTAACTTCCCGCTGTCTTCACGCATCGATGCCCGCCAGCGTGAGCTGATGGAACAAGAGCGGATGGTCAAGGACATGATGGGCTAAGCCTCCTGCCGTCCAGACAAAAGCTTCAGGCATAAAAAAACCGCCTCTTTCGAGGCGGTTTCTTTTTTACCTTAGCGCTGGATTATTCAGCCAGTTTGAAGGTGATGAAGCTGGCACGACCTTGACGCAGAACGCGCATCGACACCGAACGGTTCTTCGGCAGTGCCTTGGCGATCTCGCCGAACTCCTTGGTGGAGCCGATGGCCTGGTTGTTCAGGTGCGTGATCACGTCACCTGGCTGCAGACCAATCAGCGCCGCAGGACCGTCCTGCACTTCCTTGATCACCACACCACCTTTGAGGTCGTAGGCTTTCTTCTGCTCGGCGGTCAGCTCGCCCACCGACACACCGAGGCGGTTGCTGGTGCTTTCAGTGCCGGACTTCGGCAGTGCATCCAGCTCTTTGTCTTCGTCAGGGATCGCGCCAACGGTCAGTTCGACATTCTTGCGCTTGCCTTCACGAATCACTTCCAGATTGGCTTTGGCGCCAGCTTTCAGTGCGCCGACCAGATGCGGCAGATCAGCAGACATGACGATCGGCTGACCGTTCATGCTCAGGATCACGTCGCCGACTTGCAGGCCGCCCTTGGCTGCCGGGCCGTCATCCTGAATCTGCGCAACCAGCGCGCCGGCCGGTTTATCCAGACCGAACGACTCGGCCAGATCCTTGTTCACTTCCTGGATGACAACGCCCAGCCAGCCGCGGCTGACTTTGCCACCGCTCTTCAACTGATTGGACACATCCATCGCCACGTCGATCGGGATCGCGAACGACACGCCCATGAAACCACCCGAACGGGTGTAGATCTGCGAGTTGATGCCGACCACTTCACCGTTCAGGTTGAACAGCGGACCACCGGAGTTGCCCGGGTTGATCGGCACGTCGGTCTGAATGAACGGCACGTAGTTTTCGTTCGGCAGGCTGCGGCCAACGGCGCTGACGATGCCTTGAGTCACGGTGTGGTCGAAGCCGAACGGCGAACCGATTGCCACGACCCACTGACCGGCTTTCAAGTCCTGGGATTTACCCAGTTTGAGCACCGGCAGATCCTTGCCTTCGATTTTCAGCAAGGCCACATCGGAACGTGGGTCGGTGCCGATCAGCTTGGCTTTCATTTCACTGCGGTCGGCGAGGCGGACGAGGATCTCGTCGGCATCGGCGATTACGTGGTTATTGGTCAGGATGTAGCCATCCGGGGAGATAATGAAGCCCGAACCCAGCGACTGCGCTTCACGCTGACGACCACCACCGCCCGGCGAACGCTGCTGAGGCGGCATGCCGCGCTCGAAGAACTCGCGCAGCATCGGCGGCAGGCCTTCCAGATCAGGCATCTGCTGGTTCACTTTGCGATCCGGCAGTTTCTGCGTGGTACTGATGTTCACCACGGCTGGCGAAGCTTGTTCGACCAATTGGGTGAAGTCAGGCAGATCGGCTGCTTGCGCCGCAGGCACCGCCTGACCGAGCAACAGCACAGTGGCGAAAATGGAGAGATAGGATTTCAAACTTGGTATCGACATACAGCTCCCGTTACGACGAGCAGGGTTAAGCGATATGGAGCAAGGAACGCCGGAAACCACCGACCGGCATTTTTGTTCCGGGAACAACAAACAAGGCCAGAGCCGTGAGGCTCTGACCTATAAAAAATTTTTGGGGTATTTGCAAATGAAAATGCTCAGCAAACATTTCATCTACGTCTCGATGAAGACGTGGTAATGACTGGAATCAGCTCACTGCTTACTGGTTGCAGTGCCATCGGTATTTCGCATCGACAGAGCAATTCGTTCGGCAGTGCCAATTGGAATTTCACCAACCACAGTGACCATCATCTCGCCTTCAGGCGTTGTCAGGCGACGTGAAACGGCAACGGTTGGACCCAGTTGCGTGCGGGTGTCAGTGACGGTTGCGCCGTTCAAAGGCTCAAGGAAAACCGAAAAACGTGCCAAGCCGTCGTCGTACAGCAAACTGTTGACCTGAGTCTTGGTTTCCGGGTCCTTGTGCGAGGTGCTGCTGGTCAGTTCAAAACCCGGCGGCAGCCAGTCCGAATGCCAGACCTGAGCGGTCTTGACCGCCGAAGCCTTGTCGCTGTCGAGCGTTATCGCTTTACAGTCGGCATCAGCCTGCAAATCTTTGTCCGACGGGACTTCGTCAGTATCGAGACTGGTGAACTGGAAGCGTTCGAGCAACTGCCCCTTGTCGTTCAGCAGCAACGATTTCAGCGGTAAACCCGTTTTCTTGTCCAGATGCAATTCAAAACCGTAACGATGCTGATCGCGAGGCGTCAGCGATACAATCACTGCGTCTCGCCCAGCCACGCGCGATTTGCCGATGACGGCAAGGTCATACCAGTTTTTCAGCTTTTGCGGATCGAGAGGACGAGCGGCTGAGTTGGGAGAATCCCCCAGACCGGCGATCAGGGTGCCGCTGACGCATTGAGTGTGTCCATCAATGCGCACGACTTCCTGCGCCGAACCGTCGAGCTGGAGTAAACGCTCGCGAACCTGGCCATTCTGGACGCGATGCCAGATGTTATGGGTAGAAAAGCTACCGTTACGCTCGTATACGAAAGTGCCGTGAAAGCTTTGCTGCTGCTCGGCCTGGCCCAGACGGGTCAGCCAGTCCTGGGCCTCATCAGCGTGGGCTGGAACTATGAACCAGCCACTGAGCAGAAGCGAAAGTAGAGGTATGGCGCGCATGATCCTCCTTAACGGTTTTCCAGACTTGCTGCACGTGCGTATGGCAACGCGCTTTCAGTGCCTTTCAGTGCGGCCTGTTGTGCGTGCTGACGCAGGTAGCCTGGCAGACGCTGATCATGCCAGCCTGGCTGACCTTGCAGTACGCCGTTGGCCATAGGGCCAGTGGCTTCCGAACTTTCACTATAGCCTGCCAGAACAGCCGGACCTTTGACCTGTGGGGTGGCCAGGGTTGGCTGATTGGATTGCTGAGCCAGCTCAACACCAGCGATTTCGTCCTGGTTGTAAAGGCGAACACCGGCCAGAACGGCAACAGTCACCGAGGCTGCAACAGCCAGACGGCCAAGATTGCGCCATGGGCTGCGAGATACTTTGGCCGGAGCCGTTTCGTCTTCCAGTGCAGCAGACACTGCCGCAGCGATATCCAGACGTGGCAGCAGCAGATCCTTGTGCATGGCTGCCCGAGCGATCTGGTAACGAGCCCAGGTCTCACGGGTATCAACATCATCCAGTGCATTGAGCACTCGACGCAATTCCAGTTCGTCCGCTTCGTTATCCATCACTGCGGACAGCGATTCCTGCAGGGCTTCACGACTCATGGCGTTCCTCTCTTGGCTGTCGCCGCTGTCTCAGTTTTCCTGCAACAACGGCTGCAGGGCTTTATCGATGGCCTCCCGGGCGCGGAAAATCCGGGAGCGCACGGTACCCACCGGACATTGCATGACGCTCGCAATGTCCTCGTAACTCAGACCATCGAATTCACGTAAAGTTAACGCCGTACGCAAATCCTCTGGCAGTTGCTGAATGGTTCGATGGACAGTGCCTTCGATCTCATCCCGCAGCAGTGCACGTTCTGGTGACTCGAGATCCTTGAGGCCATGATCGCCATCGTAGAACTCTGCATCTTCGGAACTTACATCGCTATCCGGCGGCCGGCGGCCGCGTGAAACCAGGTAATTCTTTGCCGTGTTAATGGCAATACGGTACAGCCACGTATAAAACGCACTGTCGCCGCGAAAGTTTCCAAGCGCTCGATATGCCTTGATAAAGGCTTCCTGAGCCACGTCCTGGGCTTCATGGGTGTCGTGCACGAAACGCACGATCAACCCGAGAATCTTGTGCTGATACTTCAGCACCAACAGATCGAAAGCTCGCTTGTCGCCGCGTTGAACGCGCTCGACCAGCTGCTGATCCTCTTCCTGGGTTAGCATGAACACTCCTCGATAAGCCCGAAGGAGACTTGCATAACTAAACGACCAGACTTGCAAACATAGACTCGGGCTTTTCGCAAAAGTTCTCCCCCTCCAGGCAAGTTTCCTGCGGGCTCTGATTTGGCACGCACGAAAAGCGCAGCTCGGGATAAACCGGCTGCGCGAATAATCTTGTCATCGGTTTCGCCGGCAGGAATCCAACCGCAGATTCCGCACTGAAGCCGACACTGTCCCTTATCTCTGGCACCGACTATTGATCTTGGGCCTTTGGCAAAAGTTCCAATTATTTATAGCCGTCACCACCTGACATTGGGCGACCCTGTGCAGAAAAAGGCTGTTTCAGCACCGATACAGTCGTCTTTTCCCCAAACGGGTGAGAAAAACTTCCGACGAAGCACACGGTTTTTTCGGTCACAGTAGTTTCACAATGCCATATCGGCCCGGCTATTGTGCCGCTCCCCCCCTCTATATACTAGTGGGCTGTGTGGCTGTCTTGACTCGCCGATCCGGCAGTCCTGCACCACCCCCGACCCGGGTCGCTTTGAGCGGAATCCTGTAATGAGCCAACAATTCCAACATGATGTTCTGGTCATTGGCAGCGGTGCTGCCGGTTTGAGTCTCGCGCTGACCCTGCCGGGTCATTTGCGCATTGCCGTATTGAGCAAAGGCGATCTCGCCAACGGATCCACCTATTGGGCCCAGGGCGGCGTCGCAGCTGTGCTGGATGACACCGACACTGTCGAATCCCACGTCGACGACACCCTGAACGCCGGCGGCGGTCTATGCCACGAAGACGCAGTGCGTTTCACCGTCGAGCACAGCCGAGAGGCCATCCAGTGGCTGATCGACCAAGGCGTGCCCTTCACCCGCGACGATCAGTCCGGCACTGAAGACGGCGGATTCGAATTTCACCTGACCCGCGAAGGCGGCCACAGTCACCGCCGCATCATCCATGCGGCCGATGCCACCGGCGCTGCCATCTTCAAAACCCTCCTGGCCCAGGCCAAAGAGCGTTCGAATATCGAACTGCTGGAGCAGCGGGTCGCCGTCGACCTGATCACCGAACGACGCTTAGGCATGGAAGGCGAACGCTGCCTCGGCGCCTACGTACTCAACCGCAAGACTGGCGAAGTCGACACCTACGGCGCACGCTTCGTGATTCTGGCCTCGGGCGGTGCCGCCAAGGTCTATCTCTATACCAGTAACCCCGACGGCGCCTGCGGTGACGGCATCGCCATGGCATGGCGTTCGGGTTGCCGGGTGGCGAACCTGGAGTTCAACCAGTTCCACCCGACCTGCCTGTATCACCCGCAGGCCAAGAGTTTTCTGATCACCGAAGCCCTGCGCGGCGAAGGCGCCCATTTGAAGCTGCCCAATGGCGAACGCTTCATGTCCCGCTTCGACAAGCGCGCCGAGCTGGCACCGCGCGACATCGTCGCCCGGGCCATCGACCATGAAATGAAGCGTTTGGGCGTTGACTGCGTGTATCTCGACATCAGCCACAAACCCGAAGCGTTCATTAAAAGTCACTTCCCGACTGTTTATGAGCGCTGCCTGGGCTTCGGCATCGACATCACCAAGCAGCCGATTCCGGTCGTCCCGGCGGCGCATTACACCTGTGGCGGCGTGATGGTCGATCAGAACGGTCGCACCGATGTGCCGGGCCTGTATGCCATCGGCGAAACCAGCTTCACCGGCCTGCATGGCGCCAACCGCATGGCCAGTAATTCGCTGCTGGAATGTTTCGTCTATGCCCGTTCGGCGGCGGCGGACATTCTCGCGCAACTGGACGATGTCGCCGCGCCAAGCGCCCTGCCCGTCTGGGACGCCAGCCAGGTCACCGACTCCGACGAGGACGTGATCATCGCGCACAACTGGGATGAACTGCGGCGGTTCATGTGGGACTACGTCGGCATCGTGCGCACCAACAAGCGCCTGCAACGGGCGCAGCACCGTGTGCGCCTGCTGCTGGACGAAATCGACGAGTTCTACAGCAACTATAAGGTCAGCCGTGATCTGATCGAACTGCGCAACCTGGCACAAGTCGCCGAACTGATGATTTGTTCAGCCATGGAGCGCAAGGAAAGTCGCGGCCTGCATTACACCCTCGACTATCCCGACCTGTTGCCTGAGGCGCTCGACACTATTCTGGTGCCGCCCACCTACGCCGGCTGAACTTGAGCCGCACTCGCAGGCGTCGGTGCAGATCCGCCGCCTGCGAGTCCCGTGGCACACAGATTGATCTGACCCGCCATTCCCCACGCAGACGAAAACGCAACACCACGATCAACGGCAGCGCCAGGCTGTCCGGCCTCAACTGCACGGCTTGCCAGCCATCCGCCTGATTCCACAACTGCCAGCCATCGGCGTCCCGGCGCAATCCGCGAAACGCCTGAGGGTGATTTAGCAGAATCTGCCGAGGCAACACCCAATATCCGTGAAGCAGACAGCCAAAAGCCCCGAGCAAACTTGCCCAGAATGGAATAGAAAGCAGGAACACCGAACCCAGTGCGAACGCCTGGGCCAACAGATACGCCGCCAGCAACTGCCGTGAGGCATGCCAGCGGCATTCGAACGTGTTACTTGGGCTGGACACGGTCCAGGATCATGCGAACCATGCGCTGCAGCTCCGGATCTTCAGACTCGCTGCGCTCCATGAACCAACCGAACATGTCCTGATCCTCACACGTCAACAGACGGACATACAGATCGCGATCCACCTGGTTCAACGTCGCGTAAACCTCCTGCACGAACGGCACCAGCAACACGTCAAGCTCAAGCATGCCGCGACGGCTGTGCCAAAAGAGGCGATTCAGTTCAACTTGTTCGACCATGGAGCCCTCCTCAAATTTGGCGGCAAGTATACAGCGCCGAGGCGGGTCGCACAGTCGGCTTTGGTCGGGCACCACCGATCCTTTATCAACTACCCATTTCACCAACGCGCCCTTATGATGTGCCCCAGTCTATTTACCCTGCGAAGACCCATGGCCGATTCTGCTTTTTTCTGCACCCTGTCTCATGAAGGCGTTCTCGCGGTTCGCGGCGCGGATGCCGGAAAATTCCTGCAAGGCCAGTTGACCTGCAATCTCAATTACCTGAGCGACAGCCGCGCCAGCCTCGGTGCTCGTTGCACACAGAAAGGCCGGATGCAGTCGAGCTTCCGCATTCTGCTCGAAGGTGACGGCGTGGTCCTGGCGATGGCCAGCGAGCTGCTGGAGCCGCAACTGGCGGATCTGAAAAAGTACGCGGTGTTCTCCAAATCGAAACTGACCGACGAAAGCGCCGCCTGGGTACGCTTCGGCCTGGAGCACGGCGACAGTGCCTTGATCGGTCTTGGTCTGGACCTGCCGGCGGAAACCGACAGCGTTGTGCGTCACGATGGCCTGATCGCGATCCGCGTCTCGCCCGACCGCGCCGAACTCTGGGCACCGGCCGATCAAGCTGACGCCATCAAAGCCAAATTGTCCGAAGCCCTGCCTGAAGCCGAACTGAATCAATGGCTGCTGGGCCAGATCCGCGCCGGTATCGGTCAGGTCATGCCAAGCACTCGCGAGCTGTTCATCCCGCAGATGCTCAACCTGCAGGCCGTCGGCGGCGTGAGTTTCAAAAAAGGCTGCTACACCGGCCAGGAAATCGTCGCGCGCATGCAGTACCTGGGCAAACTCAAGCGTCGTCTGTACCGCTTGAGCCTGGACGCTGCTGATTTGCCGGAACCTGGCACACAACTGTTTGCGCCGAGCCACAACAGCGCCATTGGCGAAGTGGTGCTGGCCGCCAAGGCCGGGCAAAACATTGAACTCCTGGCGGTGCTGCAGGCCGAAGCTGCCGAAGCCGGTGATTTGCATCTGGGCACCCTCGAAGGTCCCGCGCTGCATCTGCTCGACCTGCCTTACGAACTGGATCGCGACCGCGAAATCCAGCGCTGATCGCAGCATTTGTTGCAACACCCTAGAGAGTTTAAATGAGCGAACTGGCGGAAAAAGTCCAACAGGATTTGGTTGCGGCCATCGATAACGATGACCTGGTTCTGCCCACGTTGCCGGAAGTGGCCCTGCAGATTCGCAAGGCCGCTGAAGACCCGGAGATCAGTGTCAGCGACCTGAGCAAAGTGATCGGCCGCGACACGGCACTGTCGGCGCGCCTGATCAAAGTGGTCAACAGCCCGCTGCTGCGCGCCGCGCAGGAAGTCACCGACCTGCACACAGCCATCACCCGGCTGGGCATCAATTACAGCAGCAACCTGGCCATCGGCCTGGTGATGGAGCAGATCTTTCACGCCCGCTCGGAAGTGGTCGAACAGAAGATGCGCGAAGTCTGGCGCAAGAGCCTGGAAATTGCCGGGGTCAGTTACGCGTTGTGCCGCCGCTACACGCAACTCAAGCCCGATCAGGCAGCCCTTGGCGGGCTGGTGCATCAGATCGGGGTACTGCCGATTCTGACCTACGCCGAAGATCATTATGAGCTGCTGTCGGATCCGGTCAGCCTCAACCATGTGATCGACCATATTCACCCGTTGCTCGGCGACAAGTTGCTGCGCGTGTGGGAGTTTCCGGAACGATTGGTGGAGTTGCCGGGGCGCTATCAGGACTTCAAGCGCGACTCGACTGCAATTGACTATGTCGATCTGGTGCAGGTGGCGAGCCTGTATTGCCACAAGGGCACTGACCACCCGTTTGCGCGGATTGATCCACTGAGCGTGCCGGCGTTCAGAAAGCTTGGGATTGATCCGGAAAACAAAGCGCTGTGTGAAGATCTGGAAGAGTCGCGGACGATGTTTTATTGATCCGGAACCGAGGCGCGACCTTCGCGAGCAAGCTCGCTCCCACATTGGAATGCATTCCAGAGTGGGAGCGAGCTTGCTCGCGAAGGGGCCAGCAAAACCAGCACAATCAGCCGGCGATAAAACTGACCCGCACCTTCAACCCCGCCTGTTCACCATCATGCAAGGTGATCTGCGCCAGATGCGCCCGGCAGATCTCACCGACAATCGCCAAACCCAGGCCAGAACCTGCGACCTGCTGATTACGCCGATAGAAGCGCTCGAACACCCGATCGCGCTCTTCCAGCGGAATCCCCGGGCCGTCATCTTCCACTTCAAGCACCGCCGGCGCCGTCACCCGCAAAATCACGTTGCCGCCCGATGGCGTGTGCGCCAAGGCGTTGTCCACCAGATTGCTCAGTAACTCATTCAACAACGTCGGCTCGCCGCGCAGCCAGACCGGTTCGTCAGCCTCGAGCGCCAGGGCCACCCCGCGCTTGTGCGCCAGTGGCGCCATGGCCATGCCCAGCTCTCGGGCCAACTGACTCAGATCGAGCAACTGCGCGCCGCCCTCGGCAATCGCCCGGGCGCCGTTTTCGACCCGCGCCAGCGACAGCAACTGATTGGCCAGATGCGTCAGGCGATCAGTGCTTTGTGCGGAGGACTCCAGCGTCGAACGCCAGACCTCGGCATCGTTGGAACGCAGGCCCAGCTCAAGCCGCGCCTTCAGCGCTGCCAAAGGCGTGCGCAACTCATGGGCGGCATCGGCAATGAACTGCGCTTGCCGTTCAAACTGCCCGCGCAAGCGCTCGGTGAAGTGATTGAGCCCGCGCACCAGCGGCCACAGTTCATGCTGCACTTCAACCAATGGCAGCGGGCGCAAGTCGTCGGGCTGACGCTCTTCCACCGCCGTGCGCAAGCGCTCCAATGGGCGCAGTGCCGCACTGACCGCGAACCAGACCAGCAACAACGCGCCAATCGCCAACATGCCCAAACGCAGCAAGGTATCGGCGGCCAGACTGCGCGCCATGCTCACCCGCGCTTCGTCGGTTTCGGCCACGCGGATTTCCGCCATGCCGTTCATGTTCGGCTCGCTCACCGCTTTCAGCAGACTGACCACGCGCACGTTCTGACCGTTGTAGGTGGCGTTGTAGAAGCGCGCCAACGCGGGATAACTGTCCGTTCGCGGCGTCCCCGGTGGCGGGCCGGGGAGGTTTTCGTAGCCGGAAATCAGCTTCTGATGGATATCGTTGACCTGATAGTAAATCCGCCCGGCGCTGTCGTAAGCGAAGGTATCGAGTGCGACGTAGGGCACATCGGCGCTCAGCGTGCCGTCACGCTGCGACAGGCCCGCCGCGATGGTCCGCGCCGAGGCCAGCAGCGTGCGGTCATACGCGGTGTCGGCGGCTTCGCGACCATTCCAGTACGCGCTCAAACCGCTGGCGAGCATCAGCACCACCAGCAGCAATGCAAGGTTCCACAGCAAACGCCAGCGCAGGCTGCTGGGCTTATGCATCGCGGCTTTCCAGCAGATAACCCAGACCACGGAACGTCACGATCGCCACCGGTTGGCCGTCGAGTTTCTTGCGCAAGCGGTGCACGTAGATTTCGATAGCATCGGGGCTGGCCTCTTCGTCGAGGCCGAACACCTGGGACGCCAGTTGCTCCTTGCTCATCACCCGCCCCGGCCGGGCGATCAGCGCTTCCAGCACCGCTTGTTCGCGGGACGTCAGGGTCAGCAACTCTTCGCCGAGGGTGAAGCGCCGGGTGTCGAGGTCGTAGGCCAGCACACCGCAGCGCTGCTGGCGTTCACCACCGAGGACACTGCGGCGCAGCAAAGCTTTGACCCGTGCTTCCAGCTCAGTCAGCTCGAACGGTTTGGCGAGGTAATCGTCGGCGCCCAGATTGAGGCCATGGACGCGATCCTTCACATCGCTGCGCGCAGTCAGCATCAACACCGGCAGATTCTTGCCGCGTGCGCGCAAACGCGCGAGCACCTCGAAACCGTCCATGCGCGGCAGGCCGACATCGAGGATCGCTACGGCGTATTCCTCGCTGCCCAATGCCAGATCGGCAGCCACGCCATCGTGCAACACATCCACGGTCAGACCGGTGCTCTTGAGGGCCTGTGCAACGCTTTCGGCCAGTTGCAGATGGTCTTCGACGAGCAGAACACGCATGGATTTTTACCTCGTTCAGGAATGGCCAACGCCACGCTTTGCCGCGGAGTTTACAGCCGCAACCGCCGCTGTGAAGCCCGAAAACCTTGAAAGTCAGCTGAAAGGTTAGTGAAAGGTTAGCCGGTTAGAGTCGGCCTACGGACAGTCCGAACTGCCGTCGCTGATGCCACACAGCGTAAAGAAAAACGCCTCGAAGCGTTTTCGACCAATAAGAACAATAAACGGAGTACACCCGCATGCCGTCCATGCAGCCTCAGGCCTCCACGCCTGTCCGCCCTTCCCGTTTCAGCCACACCGCCCTCGCCAGTGCCGCCGCTCTTGCCGGTTTTTCGCCGTTGAGTTTTGCCGACTTCATTGACGACAGCAGCGCGACGTTCGAAACCCGCAACATGTATTTCAATCGCGACTTTCGCGATGGCACCAGTGCTCAACAGTCCAAGCGTGACGAATGGGCTCAGGGATTCATGCTCAATCTGCAATCGGGTTACACCGACGGCACCGTCGGGTTCGGTGTCGATGCGCTGGGCATGCTCGGGGTCAAACTTGATTCAAGCCCGGACCGCACCGGTACCGGCCTGCTGCCGACCCATGATGACGGGCGCGCGGCGGATGAATACTCCAAAGTCGGCCTGACCGGCAAAGTGAAAATCTCTGCCACCGAACTTAAAATCGGCAGTCTGATCCCCGAACTGCCGATCCTCAAACCGAACGACGGGCGCATCCTGCCGCAGACCTTTGAAGGCGGCTTGCTGACCTCCAAAGAGATCAAGAACCTGACCTTCACCGGCGGCCGTCTGGAGAAAGCCAAGGATCGCGACAGCACCGATTTCGAGGACATCGCCCTCAACAACAAGAACAGCCGTTTTGCCGGCACCGCCGCTGGCAAGCACTTCGATTTTGGCGGCGTGGACTACAAGTTCACCGACAAGATCACCGGCAGTTACCACTTCGCCCAACTCGACGAAGTCTACAACCAGCACTTCTTCGGCCTCGTTGCCTCACGGCCGATGGGTCCCGGCACGTTTGCCACTGACCTGCGTTTCGCCGTCAGTGATGATCAGGGCGCAGCCCGTGGCGGCGAGATCGACAACCGCTCGCTCAACGGTCTGGTCAGCTATGCGCTGAGCGGCCACAAGTTCAGCGCCGGTTATCAGCACATGTCTGGCGACAGCGCCTTCCCTTATGTCGATGGCAGTGACCCGTACCTGGTCAACTTCGTGCAGATCAACGACTTCGCCGGTGCTGAAGAACGCTCCTGGCAGGCTCGCTACGACTTCGACTTCGCCAAACTCGGCATTCCAGGCCTGAGCTTCATGAGCCGCTACTTGAGCGGTGACAACATCAAGCTCAAGAACGGTGAAGAAGGCAAAGAGTGGGAACGCAACACCGAGATCAAATATGTAGTACAAAGCGGCGCCTTGAAGGATGTCGCCGTGCGTTTGCGTAATGCCACTTACCGCTCCAACTACTCGGCTCGCGATGCAGACGAAGTACGTTTGCTGGTGAGCTATAGCGTTGCACTTTGGTAAATGCCCGTAAGTGAAAAACACGTCGAATAACAACAATGCCCGTGGAGAATCGAATGAACCTGTCACTGCGTAAAGTTGCACTGGCCGCCAGTTGCATCCTGTTTGCCGGCCAACTGATGGCCGAACCGAAACGTCCGGAATGTATCGCCCCGGCCTCCCCCGGCGGTGGTTTCGACCTGACCTGCAAACTGGCGCAGAGCGCCTTGGTCAACCAGAAACTGCTGACCAAACCGATGCGCGTGACCTACATGCCCGGCGGTGTCGGCGCGGTGGCGTACAACGCCGTGGTCGCGCAACGTCCGGCGGATGCCGGCACGCTGGTGGCGTGGTCGAGCGGTTCGCTGTTGAACCTGGCTCAGGGCAAGTTCGGTCGCTTCGATGAGACCAACGTGCGCTGGCTGGCAGCGGTTGGCACCAGCTACGGCGCCATCGCGGTGAAGAGCGATTCGCCCTACAAGACCCTCGACGATCTCGTTCAGGCACTGAAGAAAGATCCAAGCTCCGTGGTGATCGGCTCCGGCGGCACCGTCGGCAGCCAGGACTGGATGCAAACTGCACTGATCGCCAAGGCTGCCGGGATCAACCCGCGTGACCTGCGTTATGTTGCGCTTGAAGGTGGCGGCGAAATCGCTACCGCCCTGCTCGGTGGTCACATTCAGGTCGGCAGTACCGACATCTCCGACTCCATGCCGCACATCCAGAGCGGTGACATGCGCCTGCTCGCGGTGTTCGCCGACAAACGTCTCGACGAGCCGGAGATGAAAGACATCCCGACCGCTCGCGAGCAAGGCTATGACATTGTCTGGCCAGTGGTACGCGGCTTCTACCTCGGGCCAAAAGTCAGCGATGAAGACTACGCCTGGTGGAAAGACGCGTTCGACAAACTGCTGGCCTCCGAGGATTTCGCCAAGCTGCGCGATCAGCGTGAACTGTTCCCGTTCGCCATGACCGGCCCGGAACTGGACACCTACGTGAAGAAGCAGGTGGCGGACTACAAAGTGCTGGCCAAAGAGTTCGGCCTGATCCAGTGATCGCCTCTGTCTAGCGGCTGCGTTCCCGATGACGGGGACGCGGCACAGGAGCTCCCATGCTTATTCAACGCATTTTCGCCTCCGTGCTGTTGCTGGTCTGTGCCGGCCTGGCACTGATGGCGTGGCCGTACCAAGCGGCTTTTTCCTACGAACCGGTGGGCCCGCGCGCCTTCCCTCTGCTGATGCTCGGCCTGATGGGCGCGGCGCTGCTGTACATGGTGTTCCGCCCGGCACCGATCAAACACAGCGATGACGAGCCGCCACTGGATCGCGAAACCCTGATCAAGATCGCCGCTTGCGTCGTCCTGCTGCTGGTATTCGCCGGCACCTTCGAGCCTCTTGGTTTCATCATCGCCAGCATCATCACCGGCGTTCCGATGGCTCGCCTGTACGGCGGCCGCTGGCTACCGAGTGTGGTGATCATCAGCCTGATGGCGATCGGTCTTTACCTGCTGTTCGACCGTGTGATGGACGTTCCGCTGCCTCTCGGCCTGCTCAGCGTTCTGGAGAACTGATATGGATACTCTTGGCTATTTGGGTCAGGGTTTCGGCGTCGCGCTGAGCCCGTACAACCTGGTGACCGCGCTGTGCGGCACACTGATCGGCACCGTCGTCGGCCTGTTGCCGGGCCTGGGCCCGATCAACGGCGTAGCATTGCTGATCCCGATCGCATTTGCCCTCGGCCTGCCACCGGAGTCGGCGCTGATCCTGCTGGCAGCGGTGTACCTGGGCTGCGAATACGGCGGCCGGATCAGTTCGATCCTGCTGAACATTCCAGGCGAAGCCTCCACCGTGATGACCACCCTCGACGGCTACCCGATGGCCCGCAAAGGCCTGGCCGGTGTAGCGCTGTCGTTGTCGGCGTGGAGTTCGTTCATAGGCGCGTTCATCGCCACCTGCGGCATGGTCCTCTTCGCCCCGTTGCTGGCGAAATGGGCGATTGCTTTTGGCCCCGCGGAATATTTTGTGCTGATGGTGTTTGCGATCGTCTGTCTCGGCGGCATGGCCGGTGACCGTCCGCTGAAAACATTCATTGCCGCGTTGATCGGCCTGTTCCTGTCAACGGTCGGCATCGATGCCAACAGCGGTGTGTACCGCTTCACCGGCGACAACATTCACCTGACCGACGGCATTCAGTTCGTCGTGTTGGTGCTGGGTCTGTTCTCGATCAGCGAAATTCTCCTGCTGCTGGAAAAAACCCACCACGGCCAGGAAGCGGTGAAAGCCACCGGCCGGATGATGTTCAACTTCAAGGAAGCGGCCTCGGTATTCGTGGTCAACGTCCGTTGCGGCGTGCTGGGTTTCATCATGGGCGTGTTGCCGGGTGCCGGCGCGACCCTCGCCAGTGCCGTGGCCTATATGACCGAAAAACGTCTGGCCGGCGCCAGCGGCAAGTTCGGTGAAGGTGACCCCCGTGGCCTCGCCGCGCCGGAAACCGCGATCGGCGGCGCAGCCTGCGGTGCGCTGGTGCCGATGCTGACCCTCGGCGTACCCGGCTCGGGCACCACGGCGGTGATGATCGGCGCCCTGTCGCTGTACAACATCACCCCGGGTCCGCTGCTGTTCCAGCAACAACCGGACATCGTCTGGGGCCTGATCGCCTCGTTGTTCATCGCCAACATCATGCTGGTGATCCTCAACATCCCGATGATCCGCATCTTCACCCGCATCCTTGCCGTGCCGAACTGGGCACTGGTGCCAGTGATCGCGATCATCACCGGGATCGGCGTCTACGCGGTGCACGCCACTACGTTCGACCTGTTCCTGATGATCGGTATCGGCATCTTCGGTTACATCCTGCGCAAGCTGGACTTCCCTCTGTCGCCGCTGCTGCTGGGCTTCATCCTTGGCGAGTTGATGGAGCAGAACCTGCGTCGCGCCCTGTCGATCTCTAACGGTGCGCTGGAAATCCTCTGGTCGAGCCCGATCACCGTCGGCTGCTGGGTGCTGACGGCAATCATGCTGCTGATGCCGATCATCCGCATCTGGCGCAAACGCTCGGTCGCGCGCCGCGCCCTTGCCGATGTTTGATCGCGCTTCACTGAAATCCTGGTGGGGAACCCCGCTGGTCGGTCTGCTTGGCGGCTTTGTCGCCAGCCAGATCGGCTGGCCACTGCCGTGGATGGTCGGCTCGTTGCTGGCGATCATCCTCGTGCGCTGCCTGACCCCGTGGCAACTCACGGAAATCCCTGGCGGCCGCAAGTGCGGCCAGTGGATTGTCGGCATCGGCATCGGCCTGCACTTCACCCCGGTGGTGATGGAGCAGGTGCTCAGTCATTTCGGTTTGATCTTCTTCGGTGCGCTGGTCACCAGTTTGTCGGCGGTGGTCGGCGTCTGGCTGATGCGCCGCACCGGCGAGGATCGCGCCACGGCGTTTTTCTCGAGCATGCCGGGCGGTTCCGGAGAGATGGTCAACCTCGGCGCCCGCAACGGCGCGATGCTCAGTCATGTTGCGGCAGGGCAGAGTTTGCGGGTGCTGGTGGTGGTGCTGTGTGTGCCGGCAGCGTTCAAGTACCTGCTCGGCGATGGCAACCCGATTTCTCACGCTGGCAGCGTCGATTGGCGCTGGCTGGCGATTCTGTTTCCGGCGGGCGGTCTGCTCGCCTGGCTCTGGCAGCGTTTGCGCCAACCCAATCCGTGGCTGTTCGGACCGTTGCTGGTGAGTGCGGCGGTGAGCATTGGCTGGGATTTGCACATTGGTTTGCCCAATGGCGGCAGTCAGATTGGTCAGTGGTTGATTGGCAGCGGTCTGGGTTGTCACTTCAATCGGCAGTTCTTCCGCCGCGCGCCTTCATTCATGGGGCGGACATTGATCGGCACGGCGTTGACCATGTTGATCGCGACACTGGCGGCTTTAGGGTTGAGCGCTTTGACCCATCTGGATCTGCGTTCGCTGACACTGGGCATGATGCCCGGCGGGATTGCCGAGATGAGTCTGACGGCAGAGACGCTGCAATTGTCGGTGCCGTTGGTGACGGCGATGCAGGTGATGCGGTTGTTGTTTGTGCTGTTTCTGGCGGAGCCGTTGTTCAAGTACTGGAATCGTAATCCCGAGTAAGTCTGCAAGACCGAGTTGCCTTCTTCGCGAGCAAGCTCGCTCCCACATTGGTCATATGAACGCCGCAAAACCAATGTGGGAGCGAGCTTGCTCGCGAAGGGGCCCGCTCAGCCAACCGATCAAATCGGCGGCAAACGCCACTCGATCGGCGTCTCGCCATTCTGCTCGAGAAACTTGTTGGTCCGGCTGAAGTGTCCACAACCCAAGAACCCGCGATATGCCGACAATGGTGACGGATGCACCGACGTCAGCACCAGATGCTTGGTCGCATCGATCAGCTTCTGTTTGCTCTGCGCGTGCGCGCCCCAGAGCATGAACACCAGATGCGGCTGGCGCTCGCTGACCAGCTCGATGATCCGATCAGTGAAGAACTGCCAGCCCTTGTCTTTATGCGCATTGGCGTTGGCACGCTCGACGGTCATGGTGGTGTTGATCATCAACACGCCCTGATCGGCCCAGCTCTGCAGGTAGCCATGATTGGGAATATCGATGTTGAGGTCGCGCTTCAACTCTTTATAGATATTGACCAGCGACGGCGGCGCCGGCACGCCCGGTTGCACCGAGAAGCACAAGCCGTGGGCCTGGCCCGGGCCGTGATACGGGTCCTGGCCGAGGATCACCACCTTCACTTTATCCAGCGGCGTCGAGTTCAGCGCGTTGAAAATCATCGGTCCCGGCGGATAGATTTCCTTGCCGGCCGCCCGCTCCTGCTGCAGAAACTGGCGCAACTCTGCCATGTAAGGCTGGTCGAACTCAGCACGCAGTGCCTCCTTCCAGCTCGGTTCGAGTTTGATACGGTCGTCAGCAGTCATGGTCATACCCGGCAAAAACAATGGGGCGAACCCTAGGAAAGCCGACCACGCTTGTCAAATGATCTGATGCAGATCCGGCACTTTCCCACACAACGATCATACTGATCGTTCAAATTCCCGATCGAGGTCACGATGAATCTGCACGTCGAAGAACTCACCGGCACCGACGGCGCCCGCATCGGTATCGCCAGCCTGGATGCTGAAAAATCGCTGAATGCGCTGTCCCTGCCGATGATCAACGCCCTCAGCGACAAGTTGAACGCCTGGGCCAAGGATCCACAAATCGTCTGCGTCCTGCTGCGCGGCAACGGCGCCAAAGCCTTCTGCGCCGGCGGCGAGGTGCGCAGCCTGGTCGAGGCCTGTCGCGCCCATCCCGGCGAAGTCCCGCCGCTGGCCGCACAGTTTTTCGGCGCGGAATACCGCCTGGATTACAGCCTGCACACCTATCCGAAACCGTTGATCTGTTGGGGCCATGGCTATGTGCTCGGCGGCGGCATGGGCCTGTTGCAAGGCGCGAGTACGCGGATCGTCACACCGAGCAGCCGTTTGGCCATGCCGGAAATCACCATTGGTCTGTATCCGGACGTCGGCGCCAGTTGGTTTCTCGCGCGACTGCCGGGCAAACTCGGTTTGTTTCTGGGCCTGACCGGGGCGCACATGAACGGTCGTGATGCGATCGATCTGGATCTGGCTGATCGCTTCCTGCTTGACGAACAACAGCCGCAACTGATCGAAGGCCTGCTGCAACTGAATTGGCAGGAACAGACCGACATGCAACTCAACAGTCTGCTCAAGGCCCTGCAGCAGGAAGCCGTGGCGCAGATGCCCGAGGCACAGTGGTTGCCACGTCGTCAGCAGATCGACGAACTGCTCGACGTCAGCGACGTTACCTGTGCGTGGAAAGCCATCAGCCTGCAGCGCGACAGCAGCGATCCGTTGATTGCCCGGGCGGCGAAAACCATGAGCGAAGGCTCACCACTGACCGCGCATCTGGTCTGGGAACAGATCATCCGCGCCCGCCATATGTCGCTGGCCGAAGTCTTTCAGGTGGAATACACCCTGAGTCTCAATTGCTGCCGGCATCCGGAATTCAGCGAAGGGGTGCGCGCACGGTTGATCGACAAGGATCAGAAGCCGCACTGGCATTGGCCGGATATCAACAATGTGCCGGATGCGGTGGTCGAGGCGCACTTTCACAAGGTTTGGGAGGGCCGACATCCGTTGGCGGATCTGACGCAGTATTGAACTGACGCGATGCTCGCGATGACGACTGGATTCCCATCGCGAGCTGGCTCAATCGGTCGCCATACGACTCAGACATTCAGCTCGTAAAACTGAATGATCTCCGTCATCGCCCGCTGCGCTTCTTCGTCGCCCTTTATCAAAATGTCTTCGACATCCCTCAATGGCGGAAGAGAATGCAGACGTTCAGCAATCTGCATCGCACTGTAGTCTTGAGTCGCTGTTCCTTCGCTGACTCTTATGAAGCCGATAGCGCTTTCGCCTGCGGCAAAATGATTGGAAACCCGGATTTTCGGTGCCATGCCGTAATCCACCACGATCACCAGATCATCGCGCTCACGGTGAAACTTCAAGTTGTCGATCGTCAGCCTGCGTTCGGAAAAGTCGATCCCGTCAAGGCCGTCTCCGCGATTGATGATCACGTCCCTGCCGAGGCCATCGTATCGGTAGATATCATTTCCGGCGCCGCCGGTTAGCGTGTCATTGCCCGGCCCACCCAACAGCAGATCATCACCGGGGCTGCCCGTGAGCACGTCATCCCCTTCCATGCCTCGGATTTCCCCCGCGCCGCTTATCGTGTCGTTGCCTCGACCACCGACTAACGGCAGCGCCCGTCCGTCTCGCAGAGACGTAAAACGCGTTGAATTGTTAACGGTTACACCCGTATGAAAAGTCTCGGGCGCAGGGCCCAGCTGACTTGATTCCAAGAGTTGTTTCAAACTCACGACCGACCCATCGGCGAAACTCAAGAGCTCAATCCCGGCCCCCTCAAGTTCACCATTGAGGGGCAAGACGATGCGAACTTTCTGTATCCCACCCCAATTGATATCGAGTGTCGGATGGAGCATTTTCGCTCTTGGCGGATTGCGGTGTGCCCCGCGACCTGGGTTGGGTTCCAGCTCGACATGTGTGGTTTCTATCAGCGCAGCACCCCAGCTCAATTGCAGTGCATCGCACTGCGCATCTGCTGGAAGGACGACAGTGTCCTGATCGATCAATCCGTACTCGTCTTTCCACCCCGCTGCGCCAACTTCTGCTCGGTGGAAAACAGGGTTCGGCACATCCGCAATCGTGGTAGTTGCTCCGGCGTGCGCTTGCACGATGTAGGTATCGGCACCGTCTTCACCGTAAAGCCAATCATCCCCTGCCCCGCTGACCAGATAGTCGGCGCCCTCGGAGCCCAGCAAGGTATCGTCACCTGCACCTGCGGATAAAAACGCGCCCGGTGTTCTGTCGCCGACAGTGCCGTAGTCAAGTGGGGAGCCTGCATAAGCGACAATCAGATCGTCTCCCGCGCCGCCGTGGAAAACGCTTTCCACTTCGACGTTGACTCGCCCGCCGGCATCGTCGCCAGGGACGATTTTGCGTTTGATCGTTTCAGTTGTGACATCCCAGCGAAACGCCTTGGGCACCGTTCCCCCCGAACCGAAGCTTGCTGCTGGATAGATGTACCAGCCCTCAAGCGTGCCGGATTCCTTACGGTCTTCAACCAATACATCTCCCGTATTGAATGAAAAGCCGTTGGCCAAGCCGGATCGATAATAGCGAGGCGCCTGACGTGAAGAGGCTATCGTCCCATCGGCTTTCACCTGTTTATGTTCGACACGAGTTGTGGTTTTCGACTGCCTTTCACTGACCACGGCATGCCCTGCATCAACCTTCATCCATGGCGGCGTTTCAGACAGTGTTCCCGCTTCGACGCCGTCATCGCTCAGCTCGGTGTGAGTGATGTAACCGGTGTCGCTAGTCGTGATATGACTGCGAACCCAGACGCCTTGATCACTCAAGGTGAAACCTGTGGCGTGTTTGCGGGCGGAGCGTCTGGATTTGATTTGCGCGAGGAATTTTTCAGTCCAGTCAACGGGGTGATCAGATGCCACAGGGCGTTGCGCCGCGATGGTTACATCGTCTGGCAGAACCGGGTCATCAACTTTGCTTTGCTGGATTCCTGAGGCGGTTACAACTTCCGGTACAGGTGACTCGAGCACCTTTATCGGCGGCAATGTTTTGCGCAGGACATCCTCATAACCAAGTACAACGCCATCGCTGAAACTGAATGTGGAATCCTTCCACTGCTCGTGACTCTTGATGAGTATCGCGTCGCCCGCGCCATTGGCCAGCCGCAATACCCGGCCTACGGAAACATCAATAATGTCGGCTTTCAAACTTTTCGCAGAGAACCCGGCACCGAACTTGATGACATTGCTGCCACCTGAATCGGTGATAACGTCAAGCCCATCACCCACCCCGAAATAGTAAACATCAGCACCGTCATGGCCTTCCAGCACGTCGTTACCGGCCCCGCCATCAAAAACGTTATTGCCGGAATCCCCACGAAGGTGGTCTACACCCTCCCCGCCCAATAACGTGTCGTTGCCACCACCGCCGAGCAAGGTATCGTTGCCTGAACCACCGTCCAGATAATCTGCGCCATGTTCGGCTTCGGCTGTCTGCGCGTAGTCGCCGGATAAAATGTCATCATCAGCGCCGCCATAAAGCGTGTCGGCGCCCAAGCCTCCCAGAAGGGTATCGTTTCCTTCATCGCCTTGAAGGTAATCATTGTTGATTCCACCTGACTGCAGGTTGGACACATCGCCATCCATCGCGTCAGCTCCTGCCCCGCCGATCAGAGTATCGGAGCCACCCATTCCCTGAAGTGTGTCATCGCCCGCTCCACCATCAAGTAAATCATTACCGTGATAACGAACCGGATGCTCAGCATTGTCCCCGGCCAGCGCGTCGTTACCTTCACCTCCGAACAGCAGATCATCCGCCCCGCCCCCCAAAAGTCTGTCGTCTCCCGCACCACCGTCCAGCAGGTCATTTCCAAAAAAGTGGGCGGCGTCACCGGCAACGCCGTTCAGTACATCGTCATCCCCGTGGAGAGTGTCATTGCCAGAGCCACCATAAATCGCATCGGCTCCACCGTTACCAGCGAGCCAATCATCGCCACTGCCACCGTCCAATACATCGTTGCCATGGTGTTTGCTTTGCAGTCCACCGCCCCAATCGAGGTTGTCTCCCATCATTGTGTCGTTACCGCTTCCTCCAGCCAGCGTGTCATTCCCCCCCTCCCCCCAAAGAAGATCATCTTCAGTTCCGCCATCAAGCAGATCCTCACCCCATCCGCCATTGAGAACATCGCGACCGCCCTGACCGTAGAGAACATCGTTATCGCCCTGCGTCGAACTATTGAAGGAGGCCTTAGAAAAGACAGTTCGGTGACTGGTGACACCACCGTCTATAAGAACGTCGACGCGTTTGAATCCCCATTTCTGCTCCAGCGCGCCGGTCGTTTCATCCCCTGATAAAACGTCGTCTCCCGCACCTCCAATCAGCGTATCCCGATCGTTACCGCCCAGAAGCACGTCCTGGGATGCCGTACCGATGAGCAAATCGTGACCTGCCCCGCCATCAAGCCAATCGCCTCGAGCGGCTTTCCCTTTAGAGTCACCAGCGGCCATGGCTTTTTCGAGCGTCGTCTGTTTATCCCCAAACAACTGATCGTTTCCGTCCTTGCCGAACAATCGGTCTGATCCACCAAGTCCGAGAATGACGTCGTCTTTTGCAGAGCCGTAGAGCGCATCGGCCTTGTTTCTCTGTTTTACGTTGGGCAATAGCAAGGCGTTGCCCAACTCATCGTATGAGAACTGATCACCGGGAACATTGGGGTCGATATCTTTCGCTTTCCAGTCGCCCTGGAGAACCAGATCGGGAGCAGAGACCGTATGGTCTTGGTGTTCAGGAAGTCGGATGCCAAGCATCCCGGGGCGGAAGTTCTTGATAACGACGAGGTCGTTCAGGCCATATTTGATGTTGAGTGTGGGTTCAGTGAGTTCTTCGATGAGGGTCAGGGTGATGGCCTGATCCTCGGTCGACCAGATACTGCTCAAAGGGGCGCGACGTTTGAGTGAAGGAATCGCCGCGCCGTTGATCCACAGCTGCCCATTGGCGTTGGCGTCGAAGATCTCATCAATGCCATCACCGCTGGAAAACTCATAGCGGTCGCTGCCTTCGCCACCGTTCAAAGAGTCGTTACCCTTTCCTCCGACCAGAACATCATCACCGGCCATTCCGTGCAACGCATCATTGCCGTCGCCTCCGCCAAGCAAGTCGTTGCCGCGTCCACCCTCGATGACATCGTGACCTGCCAGTCCGTTGATCGTGTCATTGCCCGCGCCGCCATACAGATGATCAGTGTTCGCACCGCCCGCGAAAGACCGCGCACCGTCATCGCCGAACATGACCAGCGGATTCAACACACCGGTGGTCATCGGCGCCTGTTTGGCTGAGGCGAGATCGGAGTAGGAAAACTTCTGCAGCGAGTGTTCTCCAAACGAGCCCTGGGTTCGGGCAATCAACCGGGCCAACATCTGCGCACGATCGGCAAGCCATTGCGCGGTGATGAAACCTTCGCCGGTCAGCGGATCGTAGAGTTCCAGTCCGCGTGCGGGGTAACCGTCATCGCGTTCGATGACGATTTCACTGAGTTGCTTCAGGGAATTGCGCAACGCCAGGCCGATGGGTGTCGACTCGCCAGCCAGTTTTGCCCATGAATTGGCGTTTCCGTATTCACCTATTGATCGGGTGACGATGCTTTGGGACTGCTCCGGTGAAAATGCCGAGAAGAATGCGTAAGCGTTGGTGGCGAAGGTTTCATCGGTGGTAGCTGGCGCTGCTGAATCGCCGTCGTAGGTGCGCTTGAACATGTCGAGGAATTCGTTCTGGCCATAGCGCAATATCAGGTCGACCACGACGGAAACCGGCGTGCCTTTCACTACATGCTGAATCAGCGGATTGAGGCTGCCACTGGCGAGCGCGATATTGATTTGCTCTGGCACGACGGAAAGCAGACTTTGCAATGGATTGACGCCGAAATTGCTGATCGCCGCTCGCAGGCCGACACTGTAGGAATCGATGGCGAACAGAATATTTTTATAGTCATCGAGCCTGTTGGCTTTTGTTTGAGTCGGCGGGCCGCCATCTTCCCCTTGCGACTCACCCGCGGAGATCAATCTCCAGGTTTCATAGGGCGGCGCTCCACCCAACAGGCTGAATCCGACGGTCCCGGACCAGCCGGCGTTATGGCTCACGGCTGTATCCTTCTCTCCGCAAGCCTCACTAAACAGTGCCTTGCCGATCGCGCTGGCATCAATCTCTGCAATCTGGCTGATGGATGGAACCGTCCAGGGTGCCAGTCGGCCAGCGAGGGATCCGTCGATCAAGGTATTGATGAAATTGGCGGCGACCTGATTCGATGACAGCTGCATCAGCTCTTCACTGAAGATTTTATTCAGTCTCAATTCGCCTTGGCGCGAGGTGTAGCCGCGAATCAGGGCGGAGTAGGCACCGTTTCCCCCGTTGGCATCAATGGCCACGGCAAGCCAGAGCCTGGCGTTTTTCAGAATTTTTCCGGCTTCTTTATCGACAGCGGCAACCTCAGAAACTCTTCTGCCAATAATATCGAATAGCTTTTGATACAGGGGAGCGCAGTTAGCCCCTGTTAATTTCAGCGCAAGATATTCGATATCTTCAGAGTCGAACATCAGCCCCTTGCAAATATTTGCCGCATTGAAAATTTCAGATTTTTCCAGATCATTAAAAACATAACTCATCGTTACTTCCTTGTAATAACAGAGTGTGAAAGATAGCTACTGAGAAACTTAAGCATCTCAGGTGTTTCGCGTAATGACGATAGACCGAGACTTACCCGACCGTGCCCCCCGGAAAAGTCAAAGCTGTGTAACTCCACAGTGCAAAAAAAGTTCAAACTTCCAAAATCCAGATTTTCCAATTCGGTTCTGCTGAGTTTTGCCAATTTCTCGTCAGTCAGTTCTTCCTCAGCAGCCGGGCGAATCAAGCCGTTACAGCTTATCAATCGAGGGGTGCCATCACGCCGCGGCCAGCCAGCAATAACAAACTTTCGAACGGAAGCCTCATTCTTGAAATGCGGCGGAGGTGCATTAAGCCAAAGCTCCAGCCCAGGATAATTTTTCAAGTTCACAATCAACTCATCCGGCCAGTTGACGTGTCGATAGCCCCGTTCATGGGGCTCGGTAGTCTCTTTTCTTGTATAAAGCCCGGCGGTCAATTTATAAAGACGCCAACTTTCAGGAATCGACTTCAGGCTCTGATCCTGGTACCGGTGCAAACCCGTCCCGGTCCACCAGAAATGCCCCTTGAGCGTATTGGCCAGACACGCTTTCTTATTCGCCAATTCAGGCATGCCCACATAAAACTCCGGGACCAGAGTCTTATCCACATAGCTGCCGCCCAGTATGGGCACCTGTTTCATGCTCGCCAGCTTCTTTTGACAGGCCTCCTGATCCGCGTAATAGATTGCCATCGCCTCGGCGACTTGTTCTTCACGGATATAAAAATCCACCACGCAATAACAGACATAAATAACCACGCCGTATTTCAACAACTTCTTAAGCCATTTAACCGTTTGCTTACGCGACATCCGGAGCATTTCAAATCTCCCTGTCAAACTGACGAGCAGGCTGTTTCTTGAGATGCCCGAACATCGCGCTTTCAAATACCTCAAAGTACTGTTTCGTGCCGTACGCCACATCAAATCCGCTCGCCGTCAACTTCGCAGCGCGGCGCAGGCAGTCGTACTCATCAACGGAATCAAGAACCTTGGCAATACGTTTGGCGATACCGTGATGATCGAAGAAATCCACCAGCATTCCATTGTGACCATTGATGATCACCTCCCTTACCGGAGCCGTATCCGACGCTACTACCACACACCCAGCCGCCATCGCCTCCAGTAACGACCACGACAAAACAAATGGATAAGTCAAATAAACATGAATCTTTGAACATTCCAGAACCGCGCGGTAAGTCTGGTAAGGAAGCTTCCCTGTGAAATGAACGGTGGAATGATCGAAACTTACCTCTGCCTCCATCCTGCTGCGCCAATTTGCATAGCCAACCGGCTTACCCCCATAACTGACGTCATCACCGCCTACTATGATTATCTGCGCATCGGGACACTCAGCCTGAATATGCGGGATCGCTCGCATAAAACTGTGAAACCCGCGATAAGGCTCAAGATTCCTCGCGACATAAGTAACGATCGGCTGCCCGGCTCTCAGTTGGACGCCATTGGGCAACCTGACGGCCCCAACTTTCGCCAAACAGGAACTTTGAATGACGCCCTCGTGAATAACCCGAATGGCCGACTGATAAGCTGCAGGAAACAGACTGCGCTGCCATCGCGTGGGCGCAATGGCAATGTCACATTGCTCAAGATTCAAAAGATGCAACGAATTGAGCACTCGCAGCCTTGATGACTCTCTTGTTGCTCGCGGGAATTCAGGATCGAAACCGGAATCTGCGCCCTGCGCCCGATAGTAATATTCGCAATAGTGAATAAGCGGCGCGTCAGGATAGACATCCTTGACGAACAGCGTTTCCCCCCATCCGGGATGAGCGAGAATCACGTCCGGCCGATAACCCGAATGTTTCAGCCGGCTCAGAATTTCAGAAACCCTCTGTCCATCAGTCACCGCTTGTTCGTAACGGGTCAGGTAGGGGTGAATACCGCCCGGTGCTCGGCTGGCAGCGCGGTATCGATATATTTTCACCCCAGCGATACCCGGCGCCGTATCCCGACCTATCGCCAAAACCTCATAACGCCTGTCAATCGCCGCCAGCACCACATGACGGAACTGGCCCGGAAAGTTTTGGTGAATCACAAGAAGCTTCATAGCGGCATCGTCCTTTTATTCGCCGCTGTTGAACTGAGTTTTGCTCACCTTGATCGGCACGAACAGACGCTAACAAATGCAAGGAAATGAAACTGTAGGAAGTGTCTGGGAATGCCCTAGGAGATGGCTAACGGGGCGACTTTTTCGACGGGCATAAAAAGCGGCGCAGGGCTCATCTGACCTGTACGCAAAGACTCATACTTGGTTTATGGCGTTTATTCACGGAGTGTTTTTACACTCGTGAACGCTGGAAGCGCCAACCTGCGCGCTTCCAAGGATGACTCTTTGACTATGGACAGTCTCATGATGGCCAACACCCTCGTACTCACACCTTCGCAGACTCAACGGCTCTCCCCTGACGATCAATCCACGCCAGGACCTGATGACATCGACTCCCCGGCTACTCCCCTGGCTAACTTGGGTGGGGCGTTGTCCTGGCCCATTCCCCTGAGTGCGGACGAACAACGCCGCTTGCGTCTGATCACCATGAGTCATGCACACCATTTGGGCGACCAGCCGCTGGTGATGCAGATCAAGGGCGGTGTGCTGGAGTTCTTGCGTTATGACCACCCTGTTCCCGAGAACGTGACAGACGACCCTGCAAAGATGCTCGACGCGCTGCTCCGCTCCCCGCAAGGGCAACTGATGGGCAAAACGCTGCAACAGAGAATGCAAGGCATCGACAGCGATAGCAGCGTTATGGATTACCTGCTGGCGGGGATCGCACTGCAGATGGATCCTGAGTCGATCACCGCCCCCCTTCGCAACAAGACAGCTGGCTTCGATCTGGCCAGCAATCGACATTGCGGCCGGCATGCATCTGCAGTCATCGATGACCTCGCCGAACACTTAAGCCGTGAAGGGAGAACCAGCGCTGCCCTGGCGAAAACCGGCGCCTACCTTTTGCTAGGCAGGTCGGCACCGCAGTTTCTGATTGCAGACATTCCCCGAAATGTGAAAGTTGGCAGTCTGGCCTGGGCCAACCTGACCATGGTGGCAATGGCCATCGAGGCACAAACACCTGGCAAAGTCCCCGGCCTGACGTTTGCCCAAGTCATGAGCAAGGCTGAAAGTGCTCGCCGGGCTGACCCGGCATCGACTCAACGCATTCAGACAGCCGTATTACGCGATTGGGCTGTCACCAACGAAATCATCCTGAAAAGAAACGATGACGCCTACACCGACGGACAACTCGAAACGATAAGAGCGACATTTAACCAAGAGCTTGAAGAGCGGCTTGCTGCCGCCAGGATTCTGGACAAAGCATTACCGACACGAAAAGACATTGCCCTGGCCCTGCTGATAGAGCGGTTTAGCGATTTGGGCACGCTTTTCGAAGTCAAGGCTCTCCACACGGATACGTATCGTGGCGAGAGTGGACAGACGGGTTTCAGTGGCATCCATTCGCTTCTGGATTACGCAATGATGGACTTGCCGAATCCGCGTCCACTTGCATCAAGTGATACCCGCCTCCCACTCGAGGCATTGAATAACAACCCGACGTTCGGTGTGCGGGAAGCCTTCGACCGGCAGTTCGCCCGCTCAATTCTGGATAAAAAGGCCGCCGTCAATACAACGATCAGGCACATGATCTCCCTGCTCCCACTAGAAGACAAAAAGAACTTCGAGTTTGGAAAAGTCAGCTTTTTCCAACAAGGTTCATTTGTCTCGGATGGATTTTTCAATCATACCCCTTGCCCCAACGAGCCCGGGCTGCTCATCAGGACGGAGCTGAGCGGCACGTTCCAGGCGTATGAAATCAACATCAATAAAGACACGATTGAACGGACGGCGCTGCACAAGGCAAAGCAACAGGAATCAAGGGAGGCCAACAAATACTTCACGACCAAAGAGCTTGTCCCCCGTGAAGCGGCAAATGAACTGGGTCGCGAGTTCGCTTTAAGCGAATCACTGGTGAGCAGTTTCAGCAGCGCGCGGTCCCGTGCGATTGCCGACGCCTTTGTGCAACATCTGGATCTGGATGACCCCGCAATCAAAGAGCTGGCACGCGGGCAAACCCCCATGGACGAATATTACCGGCCCAAACCGCTGGGTGAGTTTTTGTTGAACCTGATCCCCTTCAGATCCGCCATTGTCAATTTCCAGAAGGGCAACTACGGCGAGGCGGTGTTTGATCTCACCGTGGATGTATTCGGTTTTCTCACGGCGGGCGTCGCCACGGCAGGGAAACTGATCAGAATCGGCAGGACTGCTCTGTCCACCGGCGCCAAGGCATTGAAGACCGCCCATGTCATCGGTGTCGCCACCATTGATGTGCTCAACCCGGTGGGTGGCTTGAGTGATCTGGCCAGACTCGTGGGCACCGGTGGCCTTTATCTGCTGTCCAGAGGCGCCAAAGCCGTCAACCGGCTCAGGGGGACCGCCGACAGTTACGATGTCTTGAAAGCGCTCAGCAAACAGTATGACGCGGCGGCAACGGGCACCGTAAAAGTAACTGGCCAGACTGTGGAAGGTGCGGCCGTGCTGAAGAGCGGTCAATGGTATTCATTTGATGCCGACACGATGCGACCTTACGGCAGCCCGCTCGAGGAATTCGCTGTCGCCACCCAGGCGGTCGCCGGAGAAGTGCTCGCTGCACACATCGATGGGTGGGACGAACTGAGCCATACCCTATTCAGCCGCTACAGTGTGCCCGATTCCAGAATCGCCGGGCTCTCTCGCAACAGCCAAGGGGTGTATGTTGCCGCCGACGGACACCTCTCCCACATACGCCATACCGATGGCAGCGGTACCACGGCGGTGTACGAGGTCAGGCAGGTCACTCGCACGGAAGACGGCGTCGTGCGTGCGCGGGTGTATCACGACAACCGGCAAACCAGTCTGCTGGTCCAGCATCTCCAGGGTGATCAGTGGCAACGACTGGGATTGTTTGGTGGGGGGCAGATCACGGCGGATCACTTGCGGGCCTGGGAGGCGTTGCCGCAAGCGGAACAGAAGAGGCTGACCATTCGGGGCTTTGCGCGACAGAACGGAGTGTCGGCCAAAACCTTTGCGTACTACGTAGAACCCGAGGGGCAATTGAGCGCTGCCGGCTTGCTCATGCGTAACCGACCCGCCAACACCCCTTTCAACAAGGTGACTCATGTACATGTCCGTGATTGGCAAACCATGACACAGCCGGCGCGTGACGCAATGACCATGGAAGGATTTGCCGGCCACCACCACCTTAATCCGATCTCGTTCAAAACTTATGTGCGAGCCGACGGGCTCGGGCCCGCTGGTGAAACGCTGCTGAACAGGACGGCCGGCAGCTCTTACAACGCGATTACCGATGACCATTTACGCACGTGGAAAGGGTTGTTCGAGAAACCGGACAACTCGGTCACACCGCAAGAGTTCATACGTGAACACGGGCTCAGCCCGAACTCTTGGAGACATCACGTTAAAGTTGATGGCACCCTGAAAGATGAGACTGTGCAGCGTCTTGATCAAGCTCGGCAAACGTCCGCCGTGCCTGTCGCTGCCACGCCAGCCCGTCTGCCGGCGCGGGTTCCGGGGGGACTGGAGGAGAAGATCACTGCCGAGCATCTACTGAATTGGGAGGCGGTGTCGCGTAACAGACAGGGGAACACGAGTCGTGCAGACTTTGCCCGGCAACATAACCTGTCCCAGACAACTTTTGAATACTACGTGCAACCTGACGGCCAACTGAGTGCGACGGGCGCCATTGTGCGCAACCGCCCCGCCAATACCCCCTTCAACAAGGTGACCCAAACGCATATCGATCATTGGCAAAACATGACGCAAATAGCGCGTGACGCAATGACCATGGTGGGATTTGCCGGTCATCACCACCTTCATCCGGGGACGTTCAAAAGTTTTGTGCGGCGCAATGGCAGCTTGGGGCCTGCCGGTATAGCGCTATTGAACAGGGCAACGGGCACCGCCTATAACGCGATTACCGATGATCATCTACGCGAGTGGAGCCGGCAATTCGGGCAACCGGATAATTTAGTCACGGCAGCGGAGTTCGTCAGTCAACACGGATTTAGCCCAACCTCTTGGCATGCGCAAGTAAGAGCTAATGGATCTTTACGAGATGCCACTGCGCAGCGTCTCTATCCAGCTGGGCACGACGTCGCTCTACTCCCCTCCGCGCCCCAAAAACCTGATGCAAGTGCGAGCCTGCCGGCTCATCTGCCAAGCCGGCGTAGTGAGTTAATTACTGCTGAGCACTTGTTGGCTTGGGAAGCATTACCGCGAGCAGAACGGCTGTCGCTCACCCGCGAGGGTTTTTCCCGCCAGAAAGGTCTATCCGGCAAAACCTTTGCGTACTACGTGGAGCCTGACGGACAGTTGAGCGCCGCGGGCATGATCGTGCGTGAACGCCCCGCCGGCACACCCGTCAATCAGGTGACCGTTGCGCATATTCGTGATTGGCAAGCCATGACACAACCGTTGCGTGATGCAATGACCATGGAGGGATTTGCCGGTCTTCATCACCTTCATCCGGGTTTGTTTAAAAGTATTGTCCGGCAAAATGGAAGCCTGGCACCTGCCGGTGAAGCGATGTTGAACAGGGCGGCAGGCGTTGCTTACAACTCGATTAGAGATGAGCATCTAAGCCAGTGGAAAATGCTCTTCGAGAAGTCGGGCAACACAGTCACAGTAGAAGAATTCGTACGCCAGCACGGATTAAGCCCCAACTCTTGGCGACGACTTGTCAGAGCTAATGGACTCTTAAAAGATACTGCTGTGCGGCGTCTCGAACATGCAGGGAGAAACACCACATTGTCTCCTGCGCCTCAACAAATCGAGACAAGTTCGGGACAAAAGCGGCCTGCACAGGAATCTGTCGACCCGACCCAGCCGAAGAAGTCTGCCGACACACCACAAAACTCAGCACAGGCTCCCGGTCCCTCCTCGGACATCCTGCCTGTCGCAATCAAGGTTGAAACCGGAACGTCCTCGTCATTGCCTCATCAGGTCGACAACACATTGCCAATCCTGCAGGACCCAAAGAACCCCAGGCTCAGTTTGACCGATGCATTAGAGGGGCCGATAGATGACATCCGTATCGCCCACTGGAATGGCCTGCTTGACGGTCTCGATAACGCAAGCAAAAAAAACGTTTCAAGCCAGATCAAGGAATCGATCAAAGACTGGTTGCGTACCGAAGGACAGCATCAATCGCGGTTTGATCAAACTCTGGAAGTGTTCACGGCACTGGATGACGGTGGACCCAATCGCGGCGCGTCAGTGTGGGCACGACGCGATATTGCCAAATTTGAAGTGCTAGGACCGTACGCAGGCAAGTTTCATGAATCAGATGCGTCGTTGTTTCAGGAGATACGCAAACAAGGTTCACGGGCTGTACTGACTTACTTGTTCGGCACACGCTCGGGCAATCGCTCGGTGAGTGGGCTGCACACGGGCAATACCCTGAGCCTGATCAATACCTCACAACTGGGCAATGAGCCGGCATGGAAGTCGAACAACGTCATTTCCATTGCCGCGGGAAAAAACCTGACGTTCTACGTGGCGCTAGAAGACATCAGCAAGGGTAATGAATTACTGATGGATTACGGCCTGCTCTATCAGCCCGTGCCTGATATAGCGGTCAAACAGGACCCTGGTCGCTGACTGCCCGTTGAGGCGTCAAAGCGACGACGGCCATTGATCCTTGGGTGCGCTGTACGGTGACGCCTTCATCCTGACGATATTCCCCGGGCATAAAAAAGCGGCGCTAATTGCGCCGCTTTCATTTGCGTGGATCTACCAGCGGTTGCCACGCCCGTTATGGTCGCCACGCCCACTGTGTCGGTCGTAGTTACCGCGACCGCGGTGATCGTTATCCCAACCGCCGCGACGATGGCCATCCCAACGCCCGCGATCGTTGTCGTGCCAGCGACGGCTTTCGTAATAACGTGGAGCCGGCTGGTAGTAACGCGGCGCCGATTGGTAATAGCGCGGTTGCTGGTAGTACCGCGGGGCTGGCTGGTAGTAGCGTGGCTGCGCGTAATACCTGCTGCCACCGTTGTAATACGTGCCGCCCGTGTTGTAGTAGGCCGGTGCGGGTGATGTGTAGACCTCTGAGCTGTAATACGAGTCCGCGTAGGAGTACGGGACGCAACCGGCAACGGAAAACATCATCGCAGCAAGTAGAAGAATTCGTCTATACATGGCGGCCTCCTGGACCGCGGGTTGGCCACACCAGCGACGCTGGCAGGCGACAGTCATTTAATCGGTGACTGTCGAAAAATCAGACAGCGTTTTCGGCATCTGGTGCGTTCCTGCAACAAGTTGAAACAAGTGATCTATGAAACCTTGTTCATCCGCAAAAACGCTGTCATTCAGCCGCTGATTAATGTTGCCCACCGTGATATCCGCCGCCGTGATAACCCCGTCCGTAACCGCCTCGATACCCGTAGCCACCGTAGTAATAACGCGCGCCGCCGTAGTAGCGGGGGCCGTAATAATTGCCGTACGGATAAGGTGAGTAATAGCCGGGATAGTAATAAGTGGCTGGGTAACCGCCGTAGGGTCCGGCGTAGTAGTAACAACCGGACAGACCCAAACCGAGCACCGCTCCCAGCAGCACCCTTCGCAATGTTTTTTGAATAAGCATGGCGGCCTCCTGAAAGACCCGCGACAGCAGTCGGCACAGACCGGCTGACATCTGTTTTGACTGGCGAAGCCATGCCGAGTGCCAACAGCGCAAAACCATCAGATCAGCGGCAACCACGCTGCATGACGGTGCAGCGGCGCACCAACACAAAGCGCCTCAGCAGCCTCGCCACCAACCCTAGGCAACCCGCGCGCCCGTGCCAGAGCGCCTGACGCGACTTGGCACGCGTCTCGCTTTAGCAAACCCGTGCAGGAGTCATCACAGGTTCGCGGCACCACAATTTGCAATGGCTGACTAGGGTTCCGGCTCGCAATCGCGAGTGGCTGGTCCGAGAGTTGGCGACCTCCAGTTGAGGTTACACGGCGGGACAAAAGCCCGGGAGACAAGCCACCGTTCGCGGTGCCGCGTTGCCTTCCTGTCCGCCCTTGATCAACTGGAGAATCCACCATGACCCGACTACGTTTGCCCGCCCTGCTCGCCGCTGCGTTCGCCGCGCTCATCAGCACGCAATCCCCCGCCGCCCAGAAAGACCATTTCAGCGTCTGCTGGACGATTTACGCCGGCTGGATGCCCTGGGAATACGCCGGCAGCCAAGGCATCGTCGACAAATGGGCGAAGAAGTACGGGATCAAGATCGACGTCGTGCAGCTCAACGACTACGTCGAATCGATCAACCAGTACACCGCCGGCCAGTTCGACGGCTGCACCATGACCAACATGGATGCGCTGACCATTCCGGCCGCCGGCGGCGTCGACAGCACCGCGCTGATCGTCAGCGACTTCTCCAACGGCAACGACGGCATTGTCCTCAAGGGCGAGGGCAAGACAGTCGCCGACCTCAAGGGCATGGACGTCAATCTGGTCGAACTGTCGGTCTCGCACTATCTGCTGGCCCGCGCGCTGGATTCGGTCGATCTGACCGAGAAAGACCTGAAAGTGGTCAACACTTCCGACGCCGATATCTCCGCCGCTTTCAACACCGAACAGGTCAACGCCGTCACTACCTGGAACCCGATGCTCTCGGACATCAAGGCCAAGCCGGGCGTGACCGAAGTGTTCAATTCCAGTCAGATTCCCGGCGAGATCATGGACATGATGGTGGTCAACAGCGCCACCCTCAAAGACAACCCGGCGCTGGGCAAAGCGCTGACCGGCGCGTGGTTCGAAGTGGTCGAGCTGATGAACGCCAAGAACGCCGCGAGCAAAGCTGCGCTGGAGCACATGGCAAAGGCCTCGGGCACGGATCTGGCCGGATTCCAGGCACAACTCGACACCACCAAATTGTTCGCCACCCCGAGCGAAGCGCTGAGTTTCGCCACCAGCAAACAGCTGCCGGAAACCATGCGTAAGGTCGCCGAATTCTCCTTCCAGCACGGCTTGCTCGGCGAAGGCGCGAAAGACACCAGCGCGGTCGGCATGGCCTTCGCCAACGGCGTGACCAGTGGCGATACCGGCAACCTCAAGCTGCGTTTCGATCCGACCTACGTGCAGATGGCCGCCGACGCCAAGCTGTAAGCCACGGAGGATTTGGCCATGCGCCTGATCAATCGCCACCCGGATCGCCCGAGTCGCCTGTTGCTGGTGATCCTGCCGTTCGCCCTGGTGCTGTTTGCCTACTTCATGGGCTCGGCCGAGCGCCTGGCGGACAACCCCAACGACAAACTGCTGCCGAGCGCCGTACAGATGACCGACGCGGTCAAACGCCTGGCCTTCAATGCCGACAGTCGCACCGGTGACTACCTGTTATGGCAGGACACCGCGTCGAGTCTGCGGCGTCTGGCTATCGGCCTTGGCATCGCCGCGCTGGCCGGGCTGTGCCTGGGCATCGCTGCCGGCACGTTGCCGTTGTTCGGTGCGCCGTTGTCGCCGCTGCTGACGGTGCTGTCGATGGTGCCACCGCTGGCGATCCTGCCAATTCTGTTCATCGTGTTCGGTCTGGGCGAGTTGTCGAAGGTCATGCTGATCGTGATCGGCATCACCCCGGCGCTCGCTCGCGACCTTGAACAGCGTGCGCGGGAAATCCCCGTCGAACTGCTGATCAAAGCGCAGACCCTCGGTGCCTCAACCTGGACGTTGATGCTGCGCGTAGTGCTGCCGCAACTGTTGCCGCGTTTGTTGATCTCGCTGCGGCTGATGCTCGGCTCGGCGTGGTTGTTTTTGATTGCCGCCGAAGCGATCGCCTCCACCGACGGCCTCGGCTACCGGATTTTTCTGGTCCGGCGTTATCTGGCGATGGACGTGATCCTGCCGTATGTGGTGTGGATCACCCTCCTCGCCTGGCTGATGGATTGGGGCCTGAAATACCTGACCCGTCGCGCATTCCCTTGGTATGAGGGGGCGGCCAAATGAGCTTCATCACCGTGAAAAACGTCTGGCAGCAATACGCCGATCAGGTGGTGCTGGAAGGCTTGAACCTGAGCGTCAACGAGGGCGAGTTCTGCACCTTGGTCGGCGCGTCCGGTTGCGGCAAATCGACCTTCCTGCGTCTGCTGCTCGGCCAGGAAACGGCGAGTCGCGGCGAGATTCTGTTCGACGGCCAAGCGCTCGCCAGCGAGCCGGATGCCAGCCGTGGCGTGGTGTTCCAACGCTACTCGGTGTTCCCGCATTTGAGCGTGCTCGACAACGTCGCCCTCGGCCTCGAACTGCCGCGTGCGCCATTGCTCGGTCGGCTGTTCGGCAGCGCCAAACGTGAAGCTCGCGAACAAGCGGCAGCATTGCTGAATAAAGTTGGCCTCGGCCATGCGCTGGACAAGTACCCGGCGCAGCTGTCCGGCGGCATGCAGCAACGGCTGGCGATTGCCCAGGCACTGATCATGAAACCGCGCGTGCTGCTGCTCGACGAACCGTTCGGCGCGCTCGATCCGGGCATCCGCAAAGACATGCACGCCTTGCTGCTGGAGCTGTGGCGCGAAACCAAACTGACGGTGTTCATGGTCACCCATGACCTGTCCGAAGGCTTCAGCCTCGGCACGCGTCTGCTGGTGTTCGACAAGGTTCGCCTCGACCCGCACGCCCCCGGCGCCTATGGCGCGCGCATCACCTACGACATCCCTTTGAACAGCGACCGCCGCGCCCAACGCGCCGCCGTCGACGCCCTGCCGTTGCCACTGGCAGGTGCCCTTCGCACCGCTTGAGAGGACTGCTCCGATGAATAAGCCGATGACTGATTCGACCCAACTGTTCCCACCTTTCGCCGAAGAAATGCTTCCCGGCGGCGGCCATCGCTCTTTCGTGTTGAAGCGCGGTCAATTGCTGCGCCTGACCGATCTGCGCGGCGGCGCCAACGTCAGCCTGACCTTGCTCAACGCCAATGAAAAAACCGAGCGGCTGAACCTGCCCGACAGCCTCAAATGCCAACACACCGCCAAGCTCACCAGGGGCCATTGCCTGTACTCGGACATGGGCCGCGTCCTCGCCGCGATCACCGCCGACACCTGCGGCTGGAGCGACAGCCTCGGCGGCGTGCTCTGCGCCGAAGAAGTCGCGCAGAAGTACGGTCAGGGCCGCTATCAGGAACTGCGCAACGGCTTCTTCCGCAACGGTACCGACAACCTGCTGGTGGAACTCGGCAAGTGGGGCCTGGGCCTCTCCGACCTATTGATGACGCTCAATCTGTTCAGTCGCGTCAACGTCGACGAGGCCGGGCGTTTCCACTTCGTCGAAGGCAATTCCAAGGCCGGCGATTACATCGAACTGTACGCGCCGATGGACACACTGGTGGTGCTCACTGCGCTGCAGCACCCGATGGATCCGGCGCCGGAATACGCACCGAAACCACTGAAGCTGAGCTGGATGAACGCCGACGCCAGCGTCGCCGAACACTGCCGCACCTCGCGCCCGGAAAATGAGCGCGGCTTTATCAACACCGACCGTTTGTTTGCCTGAGGATCGCTGCCATGTCAGTTGCTATCGCCACTTCGCAAAACCAACCCGACACAGCGGTTTACCGCGCCACGATCCCGGCCGGTGAACCCTGGTTGATGGAGGTCAAGGCCGGCCAGACCCTGCGCATCCTCGATCTGGAAGGTAATCAGGCCATCGATACGTTGTTCTACAGCCTCGCCAATCCCAAGGAACGCTACGACGTGCAGCGCACCTTGCGTCGGCAGAACAGCGTCTACCTGAGCACCGGCAGCGTGCTGTATTCCAACCTCGGCCACGCGATGCTGACCATCGTCGCCGACACTTGCGGACGCCACGACACCCTCGGCGGTGCCTGTGCACAAGAGAGCAACACCGTGCGCTACGCCCTGGAAAAACGCTACATGCACAGCTGCCGCGACAACTACCTGCGCGCTTGTGCCCATGATGGGCGACTGGGCAAAAGCGACATCGGGCCGAACATCAATTTCTTCATGAATGTGCCGGTGACGGCGGATGGCGGGCTGACCTTCGAGGACGGGATTTCGGCGCCGGGCAAGTACGTCGATTTACGCGCGGAGATGGACGTGATCGTGCTGATTTCCAACTGCCCGCAGTTGAACAACCCGTGCAACGCCTATAACCCGACACCTGCGGAGCTACTGGTATGGAACTGACTATCCGCCGTTTACGCCGTTGGTTGTTTGCACTGTGCCAGGCGCGTTCCGGGCAGTGCCTGAAAAAGTGAAACCACCACAGACCCAATTGTAGGAGTGAGCCTGCTCGCGATAGCGGTGGGTCAGACACATCAGTTTTGACTGATCCGACGCTATCGCGAGCAGGCTCACTCCTACAAGGGATCGGTGGTGATCTGAAGTGTTTTTTCATCCGGGACGGCCCGGATGTCTGTCGAAAAACGGCGGGACGGCCCGCTTCCCCTTCAGGGGTTATGCCATGTTCAAAAAAGTCCTCATCGCCAACCGTGGCGCCATCGCCTGCCGCATCCTGCGCACCCTTGCTTCACTGCAGGTCAAAGGCGTGGCCGTGTATTCCGAAGCCGACGCCGCCAGCCTGCACATTCTGCACGCCGATGAAGCGCACAGCCTCGGTGAAGGCGCCGCTGCCGGTACCTATCTGGCAGTGGATAAAATCCTCGCCATCGCCCGACAAAGCGGCGCCACGGCGATCCATCCCGGTTACGGGTTTCTCTCGGAAAACGCCGCGTTCGCCGAAGCCTGCGCAGCGCACAACATCGCTTTCATCGGCCCGACGCCGGAACAACTGCGCGTATTCGGCCTTAAGCACACCGCCCGTGCGCTGGCCAAACAGCACGGCGTGCCCATGCTCGAAGGCACCGAACTGCTCGACAGCCTCGACGCCGCGCTGATTGCCGGCGAACAGGTCGGCTACCCGGTGATGCTGAAAAGCACCGCCGGCGGTGGCGGCATCGGCATGCGCGTGTGCCGCAGCGCCAGCGAATTGAGCGAATCCTTCGAAGCGGTAAAACGTCTCGGTCAGAACAACTTTAGCGACGCTGGCGTGTTCATCGAGAAGTACATCCAGCGCGCCCGCCATCTGGAGGTTCAGGTGTTCGGTGACGGTCGCGGTGAAGTCATCGCCCTCGGCGTGCGCGACTGCTCGGTGCAGCGGCGCAATCAGAAAGTCCTCGAAGAAACCCCGGCGCCGAACCTGCCAGACGGCATGGCCGAAGAGCTGTGCACGGCGGCGATCAAGCTGGCGAAAGCGGTGAACTACCGCAGCGCCGGAACCGTGGAATTCGTCTTCGACAGCGAGGCGCAGCGCTTTTACTTTCTCGAAGTGAACACGCGTTTGCAGGTCGAGCACGGCGTCACTGAACAAGTCTGGGGCGTCGATCTGGTGCGCTGGATGGTCGAGCTGGCGGCCGGTGATCTGCCGCCGCTGAGCGAACTCATATGTGGTTTGCAACCCGAGGGCCATGCGATTCAGGCGCGGCTGTATGCAGAAGATCCGGGGCGCGATTTCCAGCCGAGCCCGGGCCTGCTGACGGCGGTGGAGTTTCCGCCGGCCAACGGCATTCAACTGCGCATCGATACCTGGGTCGAGGCCGGTTGCGAGATCCCGCCGTACTTCGATCCGATGATCGCCAAGGTCATCACCTGGGCGCCGACTCGCGAACAGGCGCGCGCCGAGCTGCATAAAACGCTGGGCGAAAGTCTGTTGTACGGTGTGGAAACCAACCGTGATTACCTGCGGCAGATTTTGCTCGACACGCCATTCGCCAGCGGTGAGCCGTGGACCCGTTGTCTGGAGAATCTGGTCTATCGCGCCAACACCTTCGAAGTGCTCAGCGCCGGCACGCAAACCAGTGTGCAGGACTATCCCGGCCGCCTCGGTTATTGGGCGGTCGGTGTGCCGCCGTCGGGGCCGATGGACAGCCGTGCATTGCGTCTGGGCAATCGTCTGCTCGGCAATCCTGAAGGTGCGGCGGCGCTGGAAATCACCATGAGCGGACCTTTGCTGCGCTTCAATTGTGCGGCGGTGGTCGCGGTGACGGGGGCGCCGATTGGCCTGACGCTTGAGGGCGAAAGCGTGCCGATGAACACCACGTTGCTGATCCCCGCTGGCGCGACGTTGCATCTGGGCAGCATCAGCGGCGCCGGGGCACGCAGTTATCTGTGTCTGCGCGGTGGCTTGCAGGTGCCGGATTACCTGGGCAGCAAAAGTACTTTCACTCTGGGTCAGTTTGGTGGGCACGGTGGTCGGGCGTTGCGTGCCGGGGACGTGTTGCATATCGCTGCGCTGAAGGACCGCAGTGCGGGTCAGCAACTGGCCGAACAGCACATCACCGCGTTGCCGGCAGTGCGGCAGATTCGGGTGATTTACGGCCCGCACGCGGCACCGGAATACTTCACTGAAAACTACATCAGCACTTTTTTTCAAACTCAGTGGGAAGTGCATTTCAACTCCAGCCGCACCGGTGTCCGGCTGATCGGGCCGAAGCCGGAATGGGTGCGGGCCGACGGTGGCGAGGCGGGGTTGCATCCGTCGAACATTCACGACAATCCGTATGCCATTGGCGCGGTGGATTTCACCGGGGATATGCCGGTGATCCTCGGCCCGGATGGCCCGAGCCTTGGCGGATTCGTGTGCCCGGTGACGGTGATCGAAGCGGATCTTTGGCAGCTTGGACAGCTCAAGGCGGGCGATAAAATCCAGTTCATTCCTGTCGACCTCAAGACCGCCCGCGATCTCGCCCTGAGATGGGATCTCCCCTGTGGGAGCGAGCTTGCTCGCGAGAAGGCCGTGTCAGTCAACATTGATGTGTCTGACACACCGCATTCGCGAGCAAGCTCGCTCCCACAGGGTTTGATGTCACCTGTAGTGCTGGATTTGGGTCAGGGGGATCGGCGGCTTGTTGCACGGGTCTCCGGGGATACTCATCTGTTGCTGGAAATCGGCGAGCCGGAACTCAATCTGGTTCTGCGCTTCCGCGCCCACGCCCTCATGCAAGCGCTGGAACTCAAAACCCTGCACGGCGTGATCGACCTCACCCCCGGCATTCGCTCGCTGCAAATCCACTACCAGCCCGAGCAACTGCCGCTGGCCGATCTGCTCGGCATCATCGCTGGCGAGTGGGACGCGGTGTGCGCCGCCAACGACCTGCAAGTACCGTCACGCATCGTGCATTTGCCGCTGTCCTGGGACGACCCGGCTTGCCAGTTGGCCATCGAGAAATACATGACCACCGTGCGTAAAGACGCGCCCTGGTGCCCGAGCAATCTGGAGTTCATCCGCCGCATCAACGACCTGCCGAATCTCGACGAAGTGCAGCGCACGGTGTTCGATGCGAGCTATCTGGTGATGGGCCTTGGCGACGTTTATCTCGGAGCGCCAGTCGCCACGCCGCTGGATCCGCGCCATCGTTTGGTGACGACCAAATACAACCCGGCACGCACCTGGACCGCTGAAAACTCGGTGGGCATCGGCGGCGCCTACATGTGCGTGTATGGCATGGAAGGCCCCGGCGGTTATCAGTTTGTCGGGCGCACTCTGCAGATGTGGAATCGCTACCGCGAAGTCGCTGCGTTCGATGGCAGACCGTGGCTGCTGCGCTTCTTCGATCAGATTCGTTTCTACCCGGTCAGCGCCGAAGAACTGCTGCGCATCCGCCGCGATTTTCCGCTGGGGCGTTTCGAGCTGAACATCGAACACATCCAGCTCAACCTTGCCGATTATCAGGCTTTTCTCAATCGCGAAGCCGAAGGCATCAGTGCCTTTCGTGCCCAGCAACAGGGCGCCTTCAACGCCGAACGCGAACGCTGGATCGCCAGCGGTCAGGCGCATTTCGACAGCGAAGAAGCCGTGCCGGAATCGACCGAGGATGCGCCACTGGCCGACGGTGAACACAGCGTCGACAGCCACATCGCTGGCAATCTCTGGCAGGTGCAGGTCGAGGCCGGTAGCCGCGTTGAAGCGGGCGATGTGCTGGTGATTCTCGAGTCGATGAAGATGGAGATCCCGGTACTCGCGCCGCTGGCCGGGGTGGTGCGCGAGATCCGCGTGCAGCCCGGTTCGGCGGTACGCGCCGGACAACGCGTCGTGGTGCTGGAACTCGACTGAAGCCAATTGGATAAGGATCAACTCATGAATCTGCAACTCGATGTACTGCGCCAGGCCTATCGCAATGGCGACACCACACCGCGCCAACTGCTGCTGAAACTACGGGAAAAAGCCGCCGCGCTGAACCCGGATTATCACTTGTTCATTCATCTGCTCAGCGTCGCAGAACTGGAGCCCTACCTTGCTGCCCTCGACGGTCGCGACCTCGACAGCTTGCCGCTGTACGGCGTGCCGTTTGCGATCAAGGACAACATCGATCTGGCCGGCATACCGACCACCGCCGCGTGTCCGGACTTTGCTTATGTGCCGGAACGCTCGGCGACCATCGTCGAGCAGTTGATCGCCTTGGGCGCGATTCCGCTGGGCAAGACCAATCTCGATCAATTTGCCACGGGCCTCAACGGCAGCCGCTCGCCTTATGGCGCGTGCCCGAACAGCGTGCTGACGGAATATCCGTCCGGTGGCTCCAGCGCCGGTTCGTCGCTGGCGGTGGCGTTGGGCGTGGCGAGTTTTGCCTTGGGCACCGACACCGCAGGCTCCGGTCGGGTGCCCGCGGCGCTGAACAATCTGGTCGGGTTGAAGGCGAGCAAAGGGCTGATCTCCACCGCCGGTGTGCTGCCGGCGTGTCGCACGCTGGATTGCGTGACCACGTTCACCGCCACAGCGCGTGAGGCCAGTCAGTTGCTGGCGCTGACCGCCAGACTAGATCCGCGCGACGAATACAGCCGCCGCAATCCATCGTGGAATGACGGCTCGGCGTTTGGTGCGCCACGGGCGTTTCGTTTCGGTGTGCCGCGCGCGCAGGACCTTGAGTTTTTCGGCTGCGTCGAAGGCCCGTTGTTGTTCGGCGATGCCATCGACCGGCTCAAGGCATTGGGTGGCGAAGCGGTCGAACTGGATCTGTCGCCCTTCCTTGAAGCCGCGCGCCTGCTTTACGAAGGGCCGTGGGTTGCCGAGCGCTATAGCGTGGCGGGTGAGTTGATGGAGCAGAATCCCGAAGCGGTGTTACCGGTGATTCGAGCCGTGCTGGCGAAAGCCCCGGCGGTGAGCGGCGTGCAGACCTTCCGTGCGCAGTATCGGCTGCAAGCCCTGAAAGCCCTGTGCGATCAGGCCCTCGAAGACCTCGACTGCGTACTCACACCGACTATCGGCCGCCCGGTGACACTGGCCGAACTGCACGCCGAACCGGTACTGCGCAACTCCGAACTGGGTTACTACACCAACTTCATGAACCTGCTCGACTACGCCGCCGTCGCCGTGCCGAGCGCGTTCATGGCCAACGGTTTGCCGTGGGGCGTGACGCTGTTTGGCCGGGCGTTCACCGATCAATACCTGCTGAGCGTGGCCGATGCGCTGCAGCGTCAGCTGGATTCCGACCTGCCGACACCAGCGAACGCAGCTCGCCATGATCGCGCACGCATCGTGGTGTGTGGCGCGCATCTGCAAGGGTTGGCGTTGAACTGGCAACTGACCCAGCGGGGTGGGCGCTTGCTGGAAACGACGTTGAGTTCGCCGGACTATCAACTGTATGCGTTGGCCGGCGGCCCGCCATTGCGGCCGGGGATGGTGCGGGTCAAGGATGGCGGCGTGGCGATTGCGGTGGAGGTGTGGGAATTGCCGAGCAGTGAGTTGGGTTCGTTCCTCACCGGGATTCCGGCGCCGCTGGGACTGGGCAAAGTGCAACTGGCGGACGGACGTTGGGAGAGCGGGTTTATCTGCGAGCCGTATGGTCTGGAGGGTGCGCTGGACATCAGCCATTTGGGGGGATGGCGGGCGTATCTTGAGACTCGGAACTGATCCAGAAACCAGCCCTCACCCTAGCCCTCTCCCGGAGGGAGAGGGGACTGACCGAGGTGTTTGTCAGGTGGTTGTCATTCGGTGATACCGAGCCGAACACACTTTTTGAAATCACCACAATCTAGCTCCCTCTCCCTCCGGGAGAGGGGACTGACCGAGGTGTTTGTCAGGTGGTTGCCATTCGGTGATACCGAGTCGAACACACTTTTTGAAATCACCACAATCTAGCTCCCTCTCCCTCCGGGAGAGGGCTGGGGTGAGGGAGCTATCCTCCTGACACACCCTCTACGTCATATCCCCCGCCATTTCAGGCATAAATCCCGCAGGCTTTTCCCGGCCATCCCACTAGAATGCATGCCATCGGGCCACTGCCAACGGAACCGCCATGCCGCTTCGTTCTCCCCTGTACTCGCAACGCTCACTGGTCCTGACGCTGATCGCCCTGCTCGGCGCCGGTTTCCTCGCCACGTCGTTGCTCAGCTACTACGCCTCCCGCGAGTCGATTCGCGACAACATCGTCAACACTGAACTGCCGCTGACGTCCGACACGGTGTACTCGGAAATCCAGAAAGACCTGGTCCGGCCGATCCTGATTTCCTCGATGATGTCCCGCGACACCTTCATGCGCGACTGGGTGGTCAACGGCGAACAAAACCCCGAGCAGATGACCCGCTACCTCGACGAGGTCATGACCCACTACGGCGCCTACACCGCGTTTTTCGTCTCCAACAGCACCCACACCTACTACCACGCCAAAGGCGTGCTCAAGCAGGTCAAGGTCGATGAACCGCGCGACGCCTGGTACTTCCGCGTGCGCGACATGAAGGATCCGTATGAGATTAACGTCGACCCGGATCTGGCCAACAAGGACAACCTGACCTTCTTCATCAACTACAAGGTTTACGACTACCACAACCGCTTCATCGGCGCGGCCGGGGTCGGTCTGACCGTGGACGCGGTGATCAAGCTGATCGACAAGTATCAACAGCGCTATCAACGCAGCGTGTACTTCGTCGACACCTTTGGCCGGTTGGTCCTGACCGGCGCCGAAGGCGGGCCTGAAAGCGCGCACATCGGTCAGAGCCTGAGTGAACTGGAGAGCATGAAAAGCCTGGTCAGCCAGTTGCCGAAACCGCACAGCGGCAGCTACGAATACTCCGCCCACGGCCAGGGGCACTTTCTCAACGTGCGGTTTATTCCTGAGTTGAACTGGTATCTGTTTGTCGATAAACGCGAAGACGGCGCGCTGAGTGAGATCCGCCAGTCGCTGTATCTGAATCTACTGATCTGCCTGCTGGTGACGCTGATTGTGCTGGCGCTGCTCAACCGCGTGATCAAGCGCTACCAAAGCAAAATCCAGGCGCAGGCCATACTCGACAGCCTCACCGAGCTGCCCAACCGCCGAGGCTTCGATATTCTCGCCGCGCAGGCCCTGCACGAAGCCCGACGCGAGACCAAACCTTTAACCGCGTTGCTGCTCGACCTCGATCACTTCAAAGTGTTGAACGACACCTACGGGCACATGGCCGGCGATCAGGTGCTGATCGGTTTCGCCCGCGATCTGCAAAGTTGCCTGCGCCATGCCGACATTGTCTGCCGCTGGGGTGGTGAGGAATTTATCGTTTTACTGAAGGACACCGACGGCGATACCGGTCAGAAAATTGCCGAAAAGATCCGCCAACACGTCGAACAACACGAATATGCCTACGACGGCCACAGCCTCAATCTGACGGTGAGCATCGGCGCCACCACCCTGCAACGCGATGACACCTTGCACAGCTTGCTGTCGCGGGCCGATCATGCGATGTACCGGGCCAAACAAACCGGCCGCAACCGCACCTGCGTGGAAATGCCTCACTCGACTTATGCCTGATTCCGACGTTAAACCCGACCACTGCCCGGCCTGCGGCGCCCGCAACGACTGCAGTCTGGCCGACCCGCGCACCGCCGACCGCGAATGCTGGTGCTATGGCGTGAGCATCGATCCGGCCGTGCTTGAAGCGCTGCCGCCAGAACTGCGCAACCAATCCTGCCTGTGCCCGCGTTGCGCGCAAGTCGAGGCGCAACTGCAAGCGGCCAAGCGGCCGATCCCGTAAGATGCGCGCCCCGCCACTCACTGAAACCTGAACATGCGCGTCGACCGTTTCCTCAGCAACCTGCCCCGCTACAACCGTCAGCAGGTTCGTCTGTTGCTGGTGGAAAAGCGTGTGCGGATTGACGGAAAAGTCGTCAGCGATCCGCACAGCGAAGTGCTGGAATTCAGCCGTGTCGAAGTCGATGACGAAGTCCTGCAAAGCGGCAAACCGGCACGCTATTTCATGCTGCACAAACCGCCGGGCTGCGTCAGCGCCACGCGTGACCCGCAGCATCCGACGGTGCTAGACCTGATCGATGAGCCGGACAAGGACGACCTGCACATCGCCGGACGCCTGGACTTCAACACCACCGGCCTGATGCTGATCACCAACGACGGCGCGTGGTCGCGCCGCTTGACTCAGCCGCAGACCAAACTGCCAAAGGTCTACTACGTCGAGACCGAGCAGGAGATTGGCGCGCAATATGCGAGTACTTTTGCCGAGGGGATCTACTTCGCCTTCGAAGACCTGACCACGCAGCCGGCGCACCTGGAGCTGCTCGGCCCACGCTCGGCGCGGCTGAGCATCGTCGAGGGCCGCTATCATCAGGTGAAGCGCATGTTTGGTTTCTTCAACAACAAAGTCCTGCGCCTGCACCGCGAATCCATGGGGCTTCTGCACCTCGATAACGCGCTAAAACCGGGCGAGTACCGCGCTTTGCGCACCGAAGAGATCCATTTGTTCTAAGCCCGCGACCGCTCAGCAGAAGTTGTCGAACAATTTACCAACGGCACTTGCGCGATCCCTACTCCCCTGCTTGAATCAGGACGTCGGCCAGATTGTGACCGATGAGTCACAACAGACATCCAAGAAACTTTTTGTCGGTAGAGAGCCTTCAAGGCTCCGCCTCAGCCGGCAGACTGCCCGCCAATAACAACACCCGTCGACCGCAGTCATGGATCGACATGGGCCAAGCAAATTCCAGGCGTATGCCTACCTGTCACAAAGCTCGTGCAATCTCTATTTGCGCGCATACCCGCTTGCTTGCCAGGAGTCTTATGACATGAGGCCAGAAATCGCTGTGCTGGATATACAGGGTCAGTATCGGGTTTACACGGAGTTCTATCGCGCAGACGCCGCAGAAAAGACCATCATCCTGGTCAACGGCTCGATGGCCACGACTGCGTCGTTTGCACAGACTGTGAAAAATCTGCACCCGCAATTCAACGTGGTCTGCTACGACCAGCCCTACGCGGGCCGGTCAAAAGCCCACAACCGCCACGAGAAACATCTGACGAAGGATGTCGAAGGGCAGATTCTGCTCGAGCTGATCGACCACTTCGCCGCCGAACACGTGCTGTCGTTCTCCTGGGGCGGCGCCGCGACCCTGGTCGCCCTCGCCCACCAGCCACGGCGCATCGAACGGGCGGTGATCAGCTCGTTCTCGCCAGTAATCAACGCGCACATGCTCGACTACCTCGAACGCGGCGTCGACTACCTCGGCCAGCGCGACGGCGACCGCGTCGGCCATCTGGTCAACAACACCATCGGCAAACACCTGCCGTCGTTGTTCAAACGCTTCAACTATCGCCACGTCAGCAGCCTCGCCGAGCACGAATACGGGCAGATGCACTTCCACATCAGCGACGTGCTGCACAGCGATCGGCAGTGCTATCTGAACGCAGCGAAAAAGATCAACGTACCAGTGCTGTTTCTAAACGGCGAATGGGACGAGTACACCGCAGCCGAAGATGCACGCCTGTTTGGCAACCACGTGGCGCAGAGCACGTTCACCACGCTGCAGGCCACCGGGCATTTTCTCGACATGGAACACAAGGCCGCGTGTCGCGATAGCCAGAACGCCTTGCTTGGCTTTCTGAAACCGGCGCAGCAGGCTAGCCGAACGCGTTACTCGTTTGTTCAGGATCAACATGCATTGGCTATTTGAAAGGGTGTCGTCGCGAGCGAGGCTGTGGGGTTGGGATTTGGCTTTTCTCACCGCAGCGCTCGCCCGCGATTGACCGTTTTCAGTGATTTAAAGCGTTCATGAGCAAAAGAAAAACTTCAAATCCGTGGCCGAGTCTGGTACAAAGTCAGCCGCTCTGAGCGGGTATAGTTTAATGGTAGAACAGTAGCTTCCCAAGCTTCCGACGAGGGTTCGATTCCCTCTACCCGCTCCACTCGAATATTGGTCTCACGTTGTGATTTTTGACGGGAGATGCAGGAACAGAAAAAACCGGCCTTGATGGCCGGTTTTTTTGTGCCTGAAAAAATCCGATGCTGCATTTCGAAACAATGCAAAAACCTGCAACACACTCTGAATCCTTGGGGATTCAAACCTCTGAGCCGAATGACGGACAATGACCACTTGGTGGTTATAGTGTTGATCAAAAAAGCCAAGTAGGTATAGGCCAGCTCGTCGCAGACGGTTGGTCTTTAGTGCGGGTCAGAGGCAGCCACCATCACTTCAAACAACCAGTCAAGCCTGGACTGGTCACTGTGCCGCATCCGAAGAAAAATCTGTTGAAGAAAACGGCCATCAGTATTTTGCAATAAGCGCTGCTCTGACTTGTTCAGGTCATCGGCACGATGGAGGAAACGAATATGCTCTACCCGATTGCGATTTCAATAGGTGATGAGGAACACGCCTGGGGCGTGGAGGTGCCGGACATTCCGGGCTGCTTTTCGGCTGGCGATGATCTGGATGATGCCGTCGCCATGGCTCGCGAAGCCATCGAGGGGCATTTCGAAATTTTGGCTGAGGACGGTGCGCCGATCCCGCCTGCGAGCAAACTTGGCGTGAACGTCGCTAATCCGAAGTACGCAGGATGTGCATGGGCCGTGGTCGATATAGATGTCGTGAAGTACTTGGGTAAAGCCCAGAAACTCAACATCACTTTGCCGGGGCACTTGCTTAACCGCATTGACGAATATGTGTTGCACCACCCGGAAGAGAAAAGCCGCTCGGGCTTTCTGGCGTCGGCGGCTCTGAAAGTTTTGCAGCAGGGTTGAACCTTGGCGCGTCAACCCGTGCCGGCCTATCCTACCCATTAAACCTAATTACATTTTCTTGTGAGTTAAATGATATTTTCAGGTTTAATCCACAGTATATTGTGTACTGACAATCAAAACTGAACGCCGACGGTACACACGACATGCTGGATTTAAGCCTCACCACCGCAAGCGAGATCGTCAAACGGATTTGCCACCGCCTGCGCACAGAACGATTGGCTTTGGAGATGACACAGGCAGACGTGGCCGCTCGCGCGGGCATTGCGACGAATACGGTGTCAAACCTTGAAGCCGGTCGTAATGTGAGTTTCGACAACATGGTGCGAGTGGCGATGGTTCTCGGGCGCGAAAAGGAACTCGAAGGGTTGTTTCTGCCAAGGCTCGAAACTCTGGACGATATCATTCGCTACGAAAAAACGGCCAAGCGTCATCGCATCAAAAGGAAAGCCGACAATGCTTGAACAAGTTGACGTCTACTACGAGGGCTGGGGTGAACGTTGGCGGTGGGGCACACTTGCTTCGACGAAAGCCCTGACCGGTCGCCCGCAGGTCATGTTTGAGTACAGCGATGAGGCAAAAAACAGAGGGCTGGAACTCTCCTCCTTGAGGCTTCCATTACAGGGAGCCAGGTTAAACCGGGATTTCCCGTCACATCAGCTGGGACTGCCTGGGCCGGTTTATGACTCGCTGCCAGATGGCTGGGGCATGTTGCTGATGGACCGATTGTTCAAACGTCGAGGCCTCAACCCCGCGCGCATAGGCCCCTTGGAGCGGCTAGCCTACATTGGCAACAATGCCATGGGGGCCATGTCGTTTGAACCTGTTGCACCCGAGGCGCTGGAACCGCAAATGCATGTTCCCATCGACTTGCTCGCATCCGAAGTGCAGGAGGTACTCAAAGGTAAAGGTGGAGAGCTTCTCCAGAAGCTGCTACTGGTCGGAGGCTCTCCACAGGGCGCCCGACCCAAAGCGCTGGTGTATCGCGATCCGCACACTGACGCCTTTACTACGGCTGCCACTCCCGGTTTCGAAGCCTGGTTGGTGAAGTTTCCGGCTCAGCAAGAACATCCCGAGGTGTGCGCCATCGAAATGGTCTATGCCGAATGTTTACGCTTGTGCGGTATCCAGACTCCTGACACTCGTTATTTCAGCCTGTCTGAGGGAATGGCCGCTTTTGCCACCAAACGCTTTGACCGACAAAACGACTTGCGGGTGCCCATGCAGAGTCTTGCAGCCTTTACCGGTGCGGATTTCAGATCCCCAGGGGCGCTGGACTACGTCAACTTCTTGCGTGCGACTCATAAGTGCAGCAATGACGTACGAGAGAAAGCCGTAGCGTTTGAGCGGGTCGTCTTCAATGTCGCATTCAATAACCGAGACGACCATCCGAAGAACTTTGCTTACATCATGTCGCCTGGCGGAGACTGGAAATTAGCGCCGGCCTATGACGTCACTTTCTGCGAGGGGCCGGGAGGCTATCACCAGATGGACGTGATGGGTGAAGCCTTGGAAATTGGCAGAAAAAACCTGCTCAACCTTGCAGTGGAGGCTGAAGTAAACGCCGCTACGGCCGCCGACATCATTGACCGATTTTGCGAGGTAGCTAGCCGATTCTCAGCCATGGCTGAAAGTTTGTATCCAGGCGTGATCACCCAGGAAACCTTGCGCACCATTCAACAACGCATCGACCAAAACATCGGGCTACTTGCCTGAATTCGTGCTGCCACGTAGCAGTCTCGAGAAACCGGCACTCATTGGCCGGTTTCTTTGGCTTCTTGAAGCGAAAGGGTTAACCCGCCGGCACAACCTTATCCAGCGCCTGATTCACCGCCAATTCCCCCAACATGACGACCTGCGCGATGCCGAGTGCAGTCTTGCGGTGTGAGGTGTCGAGCAACGCGGCGAAGTTGTTGAGCATGGTGGTCGCCGAGCCGAGTGTTTCGCTGGCGTTGGCCAGCAAGGATTCGGTGTCGTAGGCAGGATTGGCGAGGTACATCGGTTCGGGTTCGTGGGTGGAACCCATGATTCTGGCCGTGGGGCTTAGATAGTGGTCGAGGGCGCGTTCGGCGGCTTCGTGGAATTTCTTTGAGTTGGGTGATTCGTAGGGGGATGCCGGATCGGTTTCTGGCGGATTGGGCGTTACTTTGAACATTTGGTGTATTCCGAATAGGGCTACGACCATTCCGCTGCTACACGAAAGGGTGGCGGCTGTACGCAAGTTAGCAGACCGGGCGAATCCACCAAAATCCCGGCGCACCCGAGGGTGCCATGCGCACAGCCACCATTAAGCACAGGAGAACCTGGCTAAATGACGCTCGTACGATTTGGTGGAAACGCGTGGCTGCTAAACCCGATCACTGGAAATCAGTGACGCGAACCAAGTTACCGACTGCCCCAAAGGCGCACAAGCCGGCGGATTCTGGCGTAGCGGTAGGCAACGGCGCAAGGATTTGTAGGCGTCAGGACGTAACACTGCACGCCTTTAAACACTTCGCTCGGAAGACGTTTACGCGGCGATAAAATATAGCGATCTCCCCGACATTACAGATCCATAACACTCCACTGGTTTCCACCTCCCACCCGACCAACTAGCATTTCCTCATCACCCACCACCCTCCCCCTGCGCGGCCATCGACGAATACGCGCCATCACTTTCGAGGGATTCCAATCGCGGCCACTTTGCCGCTGACGACCGAACTCAGAAGAGCCTTCACCATGACGCAAAATATTTACGACGATCCCGAATTCTTCCAAGGTTACAGCCAGATGAACCGTTCCATCGGCGGCCTCGACGCGGCGCCGGAGTGGCCAGCGCTCAAGGCGCTGTTGCCCTCCATGCACGGCCTGAACGTGGTGGATCTGGGCTGCGGTTATGGCTGGTTCAGTCGCTGGGCCATTGAGAATGGCGCGGCCAGTGTCTTGGGGCTGGATGTCTCGGAGAAGATGCTGGAGCGCGCGCGTGCGACCACGACGGCGGCGAACATTCGTTATGAGCGCGCCGACTTGGAACAGCTCGACCTGCCCGCTTGCAGTTTCGATCTGGCTTACAGCTCGCTGGCGCTGCATTACATCAAGGATCTGCCGGGGCTGTTTGCGCGCCTGTACACAGCGCTGAAACCGGGCTCGCACTTTGTGTTTTCCATTGAGCATCCAATCTTCATGGCGCCGCGTAATCCGGGCTGGTTGGTGGATAGTGAAGGTAACAAGCGTTGGCCGCTGGACAGCTATCAGTTGGAGGGTGAGCGGGTTACGAACTGGTTGGCCGAGGGCGTGATCAAGCAGCATCGTACGGTCGGGACATTGCTCAATTCGCTGATCGACGCAGGGTTCACGATTCGACATGTCAATGAATGGGGGCCGAGCGATGCTGAAGTGACGGCGCAACCGGCGCTGGCAGAAGAGCGGGAGCGGCCGATGATGATGTTGGTGGCGGTGCAGAAGCCCTCACCCTAACCCTCTCCCAAAGGGAGAGGGGACTGACCGCAGTGCCAGTACGAGCTACGCCGACGTGCGAAATCCAGCCGAACTCAGGTTATGAAAAAAACACCAATCGGCTCCCTCTCCCTTGGGAGAGGGGACTGACTGCAGTGCCAGTACGAGCTACGCCGACGTGCGAAATCCAGCCGAACTCAGGTTTTGAAAAAAACACCAATCGGCTCCCTCTCCCTTGGGAGAGGGCTGGGGTGAGGGGGCCGTCCGAGAGCGCACCAAAAATCTCAAGCCGAACAACAGACTCAATTGATTTCAGCGCGTCGCGACAATGAATAACCGTGGAAATGGCAACAACACCGAACCATCCGCCAATGCCGGATAAGCCTTCCCGACCTCCGCCAGATACTGCTCCAGGTACTGCGCCTTTTCCGCCTCGGTCAGCGGATTCAAAAACGGAATCAACCCGCTCCCCTTGAACCACTCCACCACCCCCGCCGCCCCGCCTGACAGTTGATGGTGATAGGTCGTACGCCACACATCGACCCGCGTACAGAGTGGTCGCAGCATCGAAAAATAATCGCTGGCACTCGCCATGTCGGTGCGCTGCCCCGCAGCGCCTGAAAGCTTGCTCGCCCACGGACCATTCGCAGCGACTTCACGCATCAAACGGTGAGACGGTTCATTGAGGTTATCCGGCATCTGGATCGCCAGACTGCCGCCTGCCGACAACTTGCGGGCCAACGCCGGCAACAGCGTCGCGTGATCCGGCACCCACTGCAACACGGCGTTGGCGAAGATCACATCGAACGGCCCGGCATCGGCCCACTGATCAATCTCGGCGACATCAAAGCGCAAATCCGGCAAGCGCTTGCGAGCCGCGTCGATCATGTCCGCCGAGCTGTCCAGCCCGCTGACCTTCGCCCCGGGAAAACGCTGCACCAACAACTCAGTCGAGTTGCCGGGACCGCAACCGATATCGACCACTGTTCGCGCTTCAGCCGTGGGAATCGCCGCCAGCAAATCGCGGGCCGGGCGGGTGCGTTCATCTTCGAAAGCGACGTATTGTTTGGCGGACCAACTCATTGCGTTCTCCTGTCGGGGGCATTCCAGCGGTTGGTCACGATACCGCTATCTGGCGCGTCTGCCTGCCCTACCAACGTCCAGTGACGTGGGCGGATTTGTAATTAGAATTTTCCACCAGCCGCAGATGTCTGAATTTCAAGACTCTTCCCAATAAGGAAAACGGCCATGAAATTCGCAAAGATTTCCCAGAAGCTCGCTTTGTGGGCGGGCAGTCCAAAGACCTTTATGGGCGCATTGATCCTGATCGGGCTGTGGGGACTGAGCGGGCCGATCTTTGACTACAACGACACCTGGCAACTGATCATCAACACCTCAACCACCATCATCACCTTCCTGATGGTGTTCCTGATTCAGAACACGCAGAACCGCGATACCGACATTCTTCATTTGAAAATCGATGAGTTGCTACTGGTCACCAAAGAGGCGCAAAACGCGATGCTCGGGCTGGAGGCGCTGGATCTGAAGCAGTTGGAGGCGTTGCGCAGGCACTACCGCTCGTTGGGCGAGGGTGAGGTGTTTAACCTTGAGGGGCTGGGTGAGAAGAGTAAGTCGAAGCAGGATTTGAATGAGTGCTGAGGGTTTAAAATCAAAAGATCGCAGCCTTCGGCAGCTCCTACAGAAACGGCTGCAGGAGCTGCCGAAGGCTGCGATCTTTTGCAGTTAGCGGCTGGCCTGTAACTGGCGGGCCATCTCCAGATGGCTTTGCAGTTTCGGCAATGTCTCGTCGGCAAACGCCTTGATCTCCGGCACGTCGGTGGTCTGCGCTTCCTGCTGAATCTGCTCGATGGCCTCTTCAGTGGCTTTGACCTGACTGGCGGCATAGGCCTGATCGAAGGAGGCGCCGTCGGTCACTGGCGGCATCAGTTCTTTGGCCTTGTCGGCCAGTTCTTCACGAGGCGCGACAGGCAGATCGAGCTTCTTGGCGATTTTCGCCAGATGCTGGTTGGCCGTTGTGCGGTCGTTGATGACGACGATGGTGTAGTCCTTGACCTCTTTCGATTCGGCCTTGCTGTGGGCCAGACGACTGGCCTCGATGTCGGCCATGCCTTTGGCCGAGGCATCGTTGATGAAATCGGCGGGCGACTGGGCAAAAGCACTGCTGGCAAACAGACCCAACAGCGATGCAAAACTCATAATGCGTACACGGGTGGCCATCCGGCTCATGGTCGCGCCCTCCTTCCTAGCGAAATTCAAGCGGGAGCTTACGCCCCCGCCTCTCAATCAAAACTACCTTCACCGACTACTTCGATTTCTGAGCGGGCTTGCGGCCCATGTCTGGTTTTGGCTCTTTGTCGACAGTCGTTGTGGTGGTTTTCCCACCTTTGCGACCTGCTTCAGAGGCCTTCGTTCGATCGTTGGCGAAGTTTCCCGAGTTCGAGTTTCTTGAATTAGGCATGATTCTCTACCTCTTGGTAATGATCGTGGCGAGCAGGTGCCCGCCTAGATTGAGAATTTTCTGACCGGCAAAGGTTTAGAAAAATTGCAGTCGCTGCGACGAACGGCGCCGCTTTTTCAGCCATTGAGCGCGTGATAGTTCAAGCGTTTAGCGGCGTACATCGCCTGATCGGCATGGCGAAACAGTTGCTGTTCCTCACTGCCGTGCTCTGGATAGCGGGCGACCCCGATGCTGGGTTCGATGTGCAGGTTGTGGCCATCGAGGCGCATTGGTTGTACCAGTACCTGTCGGATTTTTTCCGCCACGCCGTCAGCATCTTCCGAAACCTGCACGCTGTGCAGCAGCACGACAAATTCATCGCCGCCAATTCTGGCCACGGTGTCGGTTTCCCGCACGCAGCCTTTTAGGCGGTTGGCCACGGTTTGCAGGAGCATGTCGCCGACCGCATGACCGAAGGTGTCGTTGACCTGTTTGAAGCGATCCAGGTCGACATATAACAAGGCCATATGCCCGGATTGCTCGCGAGCGCCGGCCAACGCGGCTTTCAGGCGATCACGCAGCAATTCACGGTTGGGCAGTTGCGTCAGTTGATCGTATTGGGCCATGCGTCGCAGGCGAGCGTGCAGTTGCTGGCGCTCGATGGCGGTGGCGACTTGGGCGCAGACGTATTGCAACAGTTCCTTGTCTTGCTCGGTGTAGCGCTCGCCGCCGGGCAGGCTTTTGACGATCAAGGCGCCGATGGTGCCGTTTTTCGAATTCAACGGCACGCCGAGCCAGCACGGCGCGTGCTGACCGGCCACCAGTTCGGCGAAATCGGCTGGGGAATCCGGGCTGTCCGGGGTCAGAAGAATCGGCTGGCCGCTACGGATAACTTCCGTGCACAGCCGCCCGGTGACGGTACCCGGTTGCTCGGGCTGCAATTCGTCATCGTCGACGTGATAGGGGAAATTCAGTTGTGCGCAGTGCTCGTCGTACAGCGCCACGGAAAAATTCATCGCCGGCAGCCATTCGCCGATGATCAGATGAATACGCTTGAACAGCGCCAGCAGATCCTCAGCCGCATGGGCCGCTTCGGATATCGCATAGAGCGCAGCCTGGCGCGATTCGGCCTGCTTGCGCTCGGTGATGTCGCGCGCCACGGCGATGCGCAGTTGATCGACTTCCGACCAGCGCGCTGACCAGAGGATATGCACGACGCTGCCATCCTTGCGCAAGTAACGGTTTTCGAAGTTGAGCTTGGGTTCGCCGCCCATGATCTCGCTGGCAGCCGCGAGAGTGCGCTGACGATCCGCCGGGTGCACCAGCTCAATCATTTGCCGGCCGATCAACTCTTCAGGCGAATAGCCGAAAACACGCTCGCAGGCGGCACTGACGAAAACAAAGCGCCCCTGCTTGTCGACCGCGCAAACGGCGTCCAGCAACAGATCAATAAAACTCGCCAACGGCGCGGAATTTCGGCTTTCCATGGTTCAGCGTGGGTGTCCGGGTAATGCAGCACTGATCAACCATCCCTGACCTCGTGATTGCGCCTCCCTGCACTCACTTTCAAGCCTTGTTCGGCATCAGCCCCGGCAGCGCATGCATCAGCGCGTTGATGGCGAAACCGATAAACATCACGCCGCATAGCCGGGTGATCAACAGTTCGTGGCGCTGATACAGCGTGCGTACCCGCTGCGCGCCGACCACGCCGATGAGAATAGCGTAGGCCAGCAAGCCACCGAGGAAACTCAGCGCAATCAGCGCCGGCAGCATCGACCAGTTGAGCAGTTCGGCACGGCTCGACAGCAGCGCGGTGAACGTTGCGACCGCCACCGGATAGGCCTTGGGATTGGTCAAACCAAACAGAATGCCGTGCCAGAACGGATTGCGCGCCGCGCCCTGCGGCTCGTCACCGTTGCGACGCTGGGCGCGCACCGCGCGCCAGCCGAGCCAGAACAGGTACACACCGCTGAGCACACCGAGCACATCAAACGCAGTGCTGCCGATCTCGCGGGCGCCGACAATCGCGATCAGCGCTGTGCTGCACCAGACCACATCGCCGAGCAGATGCCCGCAAAGAAACCCCGCCCCGGCCCGCCGCCCGTGGGCTGCACCGATGCCGAACACCGCTAGCACACCCGGCCCTGGCGTAATGCCGTAAATGAAACCCGAGGCCAGCACGGCCATTAGCAACGATGAAGTCATGGAAAACCTGCAGCGCCAGAACACGTGGCCGCCAGTCTATAACAGACAAATGTGTCTGATCATGACTCGTCGTAAAAACGCATGCCGGCGTACGGTTTTTGCCGACACGCCGAAAGCCGTGAAGCGAGATCGCCGACATGGGCTTCGAGCTTGTGGCCATCGGGATCGAGAAAGTAGATCGACGCACCTTCGCTACGGTTATCCCGCCATTCCCGCACGTTCGCCGCTTTTAACTTCTGCACGAACGTTGAGAAATTGGCTGCATCGAGGCTGAAAGCGTAATGGGTGTAATCGGCGCACGGTTGACTCGAACGCAGCGGATCAAGCGACAGGCACAACCATAGTCCCGGCAGCGACAAGTAGGCACCGGCATCCCACGTGGCTTCGACGCGCAACTGCAGCAGATCACGGTAGAAGGCGAGGCTGCGATTCAAATCGCTGACCGCGAGGGTCAGGTGGTTGAGGCCGGTGAGCATCGGGTCAGTAACCTCTGAGGTCTTCGGGAACGATGTATTGCTGGCCGTCGTAGGTCAGGGTGATCTGTTTTTGCTTCAGGCGAGTGGTATTGGAAACGCACTCTTTACCCGATTGAGTATTTTTCATTTTGCTGCCGCTGGTGGTAACGATCAAATCGGCCAGACCATGATGGCTGGAAGGACCGATCTCGACGGTTCGGCGAATCGTCTTTGTGTAGCCTTCGCAATCATTCATGAACTCACCGTTGCTCTTGGCAACCACCAAGCCCTCCAGCACCGGCCGCAACTCATTGCCTTCGCGAACATACAGCGCCAGATCGGTTTTCTCGTAGGGAATGGCGTGGGAACTGTGCGCGAACTTTGAACGCAGACCGAAAGCCCGAACCTCCGGCGCCAGTCGATAACGGGCGGTGTCGATGCGCAGATCCTCAAAGCGCACGGCATCGGAGTTGTATGCCCCCGGTTTACGGTAAGTGGCGACGGTGTTGTAAGTGCTCGCATTGACGATCGAAAGATCCAGATCGAACACCCCGGCATCATCGTCGCCGGCGTCGGCAAGGTAGGTGGATTTGACTGCGATCGCCTGATTCTGCACGGCGGGCCAGACTTTGCAGCGCGACAGGGATTTGCCGTCGAAGTCTTTGGTCTGGCACGCGGCCTGGGCTTGAGGAGCGAGGACCAGAATACTGAGGGCGATAAGGAGTCGGATGGGCGTGAGCATTGTTCTTCCTTGATAAGAGTCGTGTTAAGCAGGCCGGTTAAAGGCCTTTGAAGCCTTGCGGCAAGACGTAAGACTTTCCGTCATAACGCAATGTTGTGAGAACGGGTGGGTAATGGGTGATTTTATCTTCACAAGCCTCTGCGTCGCCCACGCTGCTTGTGCCGGTTTGCTGAGTCTTGACGATCAGATCCGCGTAACCATGGGAGCTTGTTTTGGCGACTTCCACCGTTCTGATAGTTTCGCTGCGTTCACCTTCGCAAACATCATTCCATTCGCCGCTGTATTGCGAGACTAGCAACCGGCTCAGGACTGGACGCAACGTTGCGCCCTCTCTCACGTAAAGCGAGAGTTGAACCTCTTCCAAAGGATTAAGACGGGATCCATTGGTGACACGGGCACGCACACCGAAGGCACGGAAATCGGCAGCAAGTTTGTAGCGTGCAGTATCGAGTGCCAGTTCCACCAAGGCTACGCCGTCAGTTTCGAAAGCAGCGGCTTGATGATAAGTGGCGAGAGGAACTGATCGTCCATCCTGGAATACAGACAAATCAACATCGTAAAAGCCATGCGAGTTTCCCTCGACATAATCGGAAGCTCGCTCGAACCTGGCGGTGGCGCTGAGGGTCTGCCCTGGATAGGCCGGCCAATCCTTACAAACCGAAAAATCCAGATCCCCCGACACTACCGCCGGCGTGCAATCGGCCAATGCCTGCCCCGCCAGCAACCACCCGCACAATGCCGCACATCCGATCCAGCCAGACTTCATTGTCACTTCCCGCTCCTTGATTACTTTTTCAGCCGCGTACTATCCCCTGCTGTATCGGCCCTTTCAACCGAATCATCAGCAGACCAAAGCGCATTTCCCGTTTGGTAGCGAGAAGCAGTTGACGGCGTCGCGGGTGGCGGTGCGATGTTGGTGATCGCGGGGGTGGTGTTGATTCGGATGCTTGAGAGGAACGGACTGGCTGTTAGCTGATGTCATGAATCCATGATTTTTCTGCGTCTGGAAGTCAGTCTTCGCGAGCAGGCTCGCTCCCACAGGGGAATGCATTTCAACTGGGAAATGCGATCAACTGTGGGAGCGAGCTTGCTCGCGAAGAGGCCAGCCCCTTCAGCGAAGGCTTGTCAGCCCTCCCCGTCAGTCCGCTGCCGTCAACAATCGCACCAGATGAGCGGCTTCATTTCTCTGCCCCAGTACCAACACTGACGACTCCTGCAGACAGGCATCCTGCGCAATCCATTCGATACCGGCGGCGCCTTCGACATCAAATGCAGGATCCACGGCGCCATCGACCAAAAAGCCTCCGGTGAGTAAGCGTCGTTCGCCGTCCGAGGTCTGCCCGACCGTGACGATTGGCGAGCCGGGGGAGTCATTCAGCGCGAATCCTGCGCTCCAGCTTTTCAGATCCAGTGGCTGCGCGGCAACGGTAAGGACTGGCGTCCCGCGATTGAACGCTGAATCAGGCCTACCGTCGCGAGTGATCCCGCTGATGAAGCCATGCTGACGCTTTTCCCCGGCAGACGACTCGACGACCGATCCGATCAACAACAGGCGCTGTGCCGATTGCCCAACGATGCGATTCACCGAGCTTTCGAGCGGTGCGCCGGCATTGTGCAGATTCAGCAGCAGCGTGCCTTTCTCGCCGAACGACTCAGCATCCTGCCCGGAACGCTCGTAAGCCATGACCAAACCCTGGTTGGTCACTTCAGTCTTGCCATGGACCAGAATCTGCCCATCGTCCAACTGCGTAACCCCGTGCAACGTGATCGCCACACCGGAAAGCGTCAGGTGAATCCAGCCTTTGCCTGCAAACTCCGGGTCATCCTTGCCATCCAGAAAAAAACGCGTCAATAACCCGCTGCCCCCTTGAGAGGTGACGAAAAGCAATCTGTCCGGCAGCGCTTTCGCTGGAGTGGAGTGCGCCAATATCAAGCGGCCGCCCGTGGCATTGTTCAGCACGGGAATACGCATCGGCACGACTCGGTAGCCTGTCTGTCCATCACCAAATTCGGGATCGAGCGTACCGTCCGGTTTGAATCGAGCGATGATTTGCTCAAGCTTGCCTGCTGCATCTGCAAGCACTGCGCACAACCAGAATACGCCGCTCTCACCGACGGCCAGGTTCCCGCCTTGTGACAATCGCCCCCTGACAAACTGACCGCGAAGGTACCCGCCCTCGCCGAAGCTGGTATCGAGATGACCATCCGCGAGCAATCGCGTCAGGCCGTAATGCGAGGCTCCCGATGCATCGATGACGGTCGTACTGACCATGATGTGTCCCGAAGGCAGCACTGCGACACTTTTCCCGATGGTTTTGCGCGCGGCTGGAAACTGCAGTGTTTGCAGGCCCGAATGGGCAAAGGTCTGATCCAGCTCACCGGCTGATCGTGCTTTACGTGCTTTGGCTTTCGGCATGTTCGTGTGCTCCTCAAGGCGATCGGAGTCGACCCCGCTGTCAGAGCATTCGATCCGAAGCAGCCACACCAGACAACTGACAGAAATGACAGTTTTTTAGAAGAAAACGAAATTATTGATCAAGTAAAAAAGGCTAAAAAACTGGTAGTTCTTACAGGTTCAAAACGCAACCGGTCATGCCAGCCTCTCGATTCAAGTTCAGCCTGAAACGAGAAGAACAATGAGCACTCCCGACAAGCCCAATACGCAACCTGTCCCGCCCCCAACCATCACGTACCCCGAAGAGGGCCAGAAAACGGGAGTTGCAACACTGTTTCTCGGCAGCGGTATACCGGGTGCTCTGGTGCAGGTCTGGAACATTGAAAATACGCATTCACTCGGTGCAGGACAGGTCAGCGCAAATGGACGATGGGCGTTTAGCATCAGCGGTGCCCAGTCGACGGGTCAGCACGGGGTTCGCGCCCACCAGACATGGGAAGCCATCAAGTCAGACTGGAGTGACGAACGCAGGTATACCGTGCTACTGCAGCCAGCAATCGACGTCCCGGTAATTGTCGAACCAAAAGAGGGAGCACAGGTAAGCGCTGTTCCGGTCTTTTCCGGAAATGTCACAAAAGCTGAAGGCTTCGTTAGCATTATCGATCTGGACACCGGCGAGATGATTGCCAAAGCCGACGTCGACTCCCTCAAGCAATGGAGTAAACAGATTACAGAACCCTTACCTCCCGGACCGCACCGGATATCTGCCATTCACAACATCAACGGGAATTTGTCCGACTGGGTCCGTGTTCGTACGTTTACGGTGATCGCTAAAGGCAAGGGCAAGGGCAAGGGCAAAACTTGACCTTCAAGAATTAACCCTGCCGCGCCCATCAAAACGCGTTGCGAAAAATCTCCTCGATCTGGCGCTGATCCGCCGCCCGAGGATTGGTCAAACCGCAGGCGTCTTTCAGGGCATTGGTGGCGAGCAGCGGAATATCACTGAGCTTGGCGCCGAGTTCACGCAAGCCACCGGGAATTTCGACATCTTTGGCCAGGCAGCGGATCGCATTGATCGCCGCCTGCGCGCCCTCTTCGGCACTGAAACCGCGAATATCCGCACCCATGGCGTGGGCCACATCGGTCAGCCGCTCGGCACACACCAGCGCATTGAAGGTCTGCACGTGGGGCAGCAGCACGGCGTTACACACGCCATGGGGCAAGTCGTAGAAACCGCCCAACTGATGCGCCATCGCATGCACGTAACCGAGCGAGGCATTGTTGAAGGCCATGCCGGCGAGGAACTGCGCGTAAGCCATGTTTTCCCGCGCGGCGAGATCACCGCCGTCGCGCACGGCCAGGCGCAGGTTGTTGCTGATCAGGGTCATGGCTTTCAGCGCGCAGGCGTCGGTGATCGGGTTGGCGGCGGTCGAGACATAAGCCTCGATGGCGTGAGTCAGCGCGTCCATGCCAGTGGCGGCGGTCAGGCCTTTGGGCATGGCGAGCATCAACGCCGGGTCGTTGACCGACAGCAGCGGCGTGACGTTACGGTCGACGATGGCCATTTTCACGTGGCGCGATTCGTCGGTAATGATGCAGAAGCGGGTCATTTCGCTGGCGGTGCCGGCGGTGGTATTGATCGCGATCAGCGGCAGTTGCGGCTTGCTCGATTGGTCGACGCCTTCGTAATCACGAATCTGCCCGCCATTGGTCGCGCACAGGGCAATGCCTTTGGCGCAGTCATGCGGCGAACCGCCGCCCAGCGACACGACGAAATCGCAGCGACTTTCCTTGAGCAACCCCAGACCCGACTCGACATTGGCGATGCTCGGGTTCGGTTTGGCGCCGTCGAAAATCACCGAGTCGATGTCCTGCATCGCCAGCTTCTCAGCGATCATGGTCGCCACGCCGGCCTTGGCCAGACCTGTGTCAGTGACGATCAGCGCCTTGCGAAAACCGTAGTTGCGGATCGCGACCATGGCCTCGTCGAGGCAGCCGCTGCCCATGATGTTGACCGCCGGAATGAAAAAGGTGCTGCTCATCGTGCATCTCCTGACTGAGGCCGAATCGACTGCGCCGATCCGACGGATGCACACAGGATCGACCGATCGGTCACGAGCGATGTTGATCTGGCTCAATGCCCGCTCGTGATAAAGTCGCCGCCCATCAGCCCCTTTGTTTTGAGACGCCTGTGCAATGACCGATTTTCTGGATGTCGACGCCACCCTCGAAGACTGGAACGCCTTGCGCGCCACCAGCGACTTCAACGGCCTGCTGGTGGGCAATGGCGCCAGTCGTGCGGTGTGGGATGACTTCGGCTATGACTCGCTGTTCGAAAACGCCCGGACCGTCGAGGAGAAACCACTCAGCCCGTCGGAACTGGCGGTATTCGACGCCATGCAAACGCGCAGTTTCGAGCAGGTACTCGGCGCACTGAAAACCACCAGCCGGGTCAACAAGGCGTTGGCCGTCAGCTCGGCGGCACCGCGCAATCGCTACTATGCGATCAAGGAAGCGCTGATCAACACCGTGCACGCGGTGCACATTCCGTGGCGACTGGTGAAGCCTTCGACGCTGGCGACGGTGAACGAAGAACTGGCGCGCTATCGCACCGTGTTCACCACCAATTACGACCTGCTCAACTACTGGGCGCTGCAACACAACAGCGCGGCCATTGACGATCTGTTCAACGGCGCCAGCGCGAGTTTTGATCTGAGCGAAACTGCCACCGACAAACCGCGCTTGTTGTACCTGCACGGTGGTCTGCATCTGGTGCGCAATCAGGACGGCACCGCGCGCAAGCTGACCTCAACCGAGGGCACGCTGCTCGGCAGCTTCGCAATCAACAACACGCTCAAGACGCTGGATGACGTGCCGCTGTTCGTCACCGAAGGGCCGAGTGCGGACAAACTCAAGACCATTCGCAGCTCGGATTATCTGTCGTTCTGTTATCAGCAGTTATTGGGGCATGGCGGCAGTTTGTGCATCTTTGGCCATGCGCTGGGTGAGCAGGATGCGCACATCGTGCGGGCGTTGCGCCTGGCGAAACCGAAGGTGGTGGCGATCTCGATTTATCCGCGCAGTGCGGCGTTTGTTCAGCATCAGAAGCGGCATTACGCGCAGGTGTTTGAGGGCACGGGTGTGGAGTTGCGGTTTTTTGATGCCAAGAGCCATGCGCTCGGCAATCCGAAGTTGTCGGTGCCGGTCGAGGTTTGATGTAGACCGCGCCGACGCCTTCGCGAGCAAGCTCGCTCCCACATTGGAACGCGGACTACTGTGGGAGCGAGCTTGCTCGCGAAGCTTTTAGCTGACACCTCATTCTTCAGTGCTGTGCACCACCACCAGCAACTGCGCCTGCACCTCCCCCACCGAGCGGATCCGGTGCGGCTTCTGTGCATTGAAGTGCAGCGCATCACCGCGTTCCAGCAGCACCTTTTCGTTCATGAAATCCACTTCGACCTGCCCTTCGTGGACGAACAGAAACTCTTCGCCCAAATGCTCCTTGAACGTTTTGTCAGTGAACTCGCTCGGCGGGTAGATGATGAACGGCAGCAGACTGCGCTCGCTGACCTGATGGGCCAACACGGCGTACCCGGGACTCTGGTCATTCGCCGCCAGTGACTGGCGCTCATGGCTGCGCACCAGGCTGTAGCTGTCGAGGCTGACGTTGTCTTCGGAGAACAACTCCTCGACTTTGACGTTCAGCGCTTTCGCCAGTTTCAACGCGGCAGCAATCGACGGCGTGTTCAGCCCGCGCTCGACTTTGGACAGATAACTCTTGGTCATGCCGGATTTTTCGGCCAGCGCCTCAAGGGTAACGCCAAGTTTTTTTCTCAATAATTTCAAACGGATAGACATGCGAAACAGTTATTCCATGGAGGAAGCGACGATTCGTGCTTGCCAATGACACTTTGTGTCATATAGCCTCTTTCGTGTCATTTGCAATCACCCCAAAGGACACAGACATGGCCAAGACATTAGCACTACCCAAAGACCAACTGGTCAAGCAAGCGCTGACCCAGATGCAAAAAAGCCTGGCGGATAATACGTGGACGGACCGGCAAAAGCTGGCCCTGACCTGCCGGATTTTGTTCGAGAACGGTCACGACTCCGGTCTGGCCGGACAAATCACCGCCCGTGGGCCGCAACCCGGCACCTATTACACTCAGCAACTGGGCCTGGGTTTCGACGAAATCACCGCGAGTAATCTGCTGCTGGTCAACGAGGATCTGGAAGTCCTTGAAGGCCACGGCATGGCCAACCCGGCCAACCGTTTCCACAGCTGGGTGTACCGCGCCCGGCCGGACGTGAACTGCATCATCCACACCCACCCGACCCACGTCGCGGCGCTGTCGATGCTGGAGGTGCCGTTGCAGATTTCCCACATGGACCTGTGCCCGCTGTACGACGACTGCGCGTTTCTCGAAGGCTGGCCGGGTGTGCCGGTGGGCAACGAAGAAGGTGAGCTGATTGCCGGCGCGCTGGGCGACAAACGCGCGATTGTGCTTTCGCACCACGGTCAACTGTCGACCGGCACAACGATTGAAGAGGCCTGTGTCATCGCCCAACTGATCGAGCGCGCGGCAAAACTGCAACTGCTGGCGATGGCGGCCGGTACGATCAAGCCGATCATTCCCGAACTGGGTCGCGAAGCGCATGACTGGATCGCCAAGCCGAAACGCCACGCCGCTGCCTTCAACTATTACGCCCGGCAGAACCTGCGCCAACACGCCGATTGCCTGAACTGAAACCTGTTACGGAGAGATTCCCATGTCCACTATTCACGGCATCATCGGCTACACCATCACCCCGTTCGGCGCCAAGGGCGAAGGGCTGGACCTGCCAGCGCTCGGTCAATCGATCGATCGCCTGATCGACAGCGGCGCCCACGCCATCGCTCCTTTGGGCAGCACTGGCGAAGGCGCTTACCTGAGCGATGCGGAGTGGGATCAGGTTGCCGAGTTCAGCATCAAGCACGTCGCCAAACGGGTGCCAACCATCGTCAGCGTCTCTGACCTGACCACCGCCAAAGCCGTGCGCCGCGCACGTTTCGCCGAAGGCCACGGTGCCGATGTGGTGATGGTGCTGCCGGCTTCGTACTGGAAGCTCACCGAGGCGGAAATCTTCGCTCACTACCGCGCTATTGGCGAGCGCATCGGCGTGCCAATCATGCTCTACAACAACCCGGCCACCAGCGGCACTGACATGTCGGTGGAGCTGATTTTGCGCATCGTCAAAGGCGTGGAAAACGTGACCATGGTCAAGGAGAGCACCGGCGATATTCAGCGCATGCACAAACTGCAATTGCTCGGCGAAGGTCAGGTGCCGTTCTACAACGGCTGCAATCCGCTGGCACTGGAAGCGTTTGCGGCCGGGGCGAAAGGCTGGTGCACGGCGGCGCCGAACTTGATCCCGCAGTTGAATCTGGACTTGTACGAGGCCGCCATGGCCGGTGATCTGGATCGCGCGCGGAATTTGTTTTACCGCCAGTTGCCGCTGCTGGATTTCATCCTCAAGGGTGGCTTGCCGGCGACGATCAAGTCAGGGTTGCGGCAGACCGGGCTGGAGGTGGGCGATCCACGTTTGCCGGTATTTCCGCTGAGTGAAGCGGGCCAGACTCAGCTGCAAACGATCCTGAAGACCCTGCGCTGATCTCACTGCAATATACAAAAACCTGTGGGAGCGAGCTTGCTCGCGAAGGCGTCAGTTCAGTCAACATTGATGTTGAGTAAACGACCGCTTTCGCGAGCAAGCTCGCTCCCACAGGGGTTTTGGTGGATTTGAAAGTGAGGTCAGAGCACCGGCAAGGTCTTGTCCTTGATCACTTTGCTCGGTCCGTTCGCCTTCACACTGGCAATGCCTTTATCGCACGCCGCCTCCGACGAATACGATTCACTGCTGCCGATAATCTGATGATTGGCCGCTTTCAGGTTGAAGTACGGATGGCCGTCCTTCGTCGACTTCTTCTCATAGCGCTCATCCAGCGGGCTGTTGGTTTGCACCGAAGCGATGCCGCCGTCGGCCGCAGCGCGAGTGGTGTACAGCTCGCTGGTCAGAATCGTTTCGGCATTCGCCGCTTTCAGCACGAACCTGAACTGGCCGTTGCTGCTTTTACTGATTTCGTACCATCCGGACATGCGCGTTTCTCCTTGGCGATTGAGAGGTTTGGCGCTTCAGAGTAAAGACCAGTCCTGAATATCTGTCGCTTGAACCGGCCCTTTCGCGAGCAAGCTCGCTCCCACATTTGAGCGCATTCCAGTTGCAGAACGCGGTCGAAAGTGGGAGCGAGCCTGCTCGCGAATGAGGCAGCTCGGTGCCGGCTATTTCACCACCGCCCGCACCACCGACAACTCCGGCGCACTCACCCGCCGCTGACTCAGATAGCGCGTACAACTCACCCGCAGGAACGAGGCAAAATTCACCACTTCCCCGCGATAATCCATCACCTCTTCATACAGCTTGGTGATCAGCTGGTTAGTGGTCATGCCGTCGACCTCGGCGATTTCGCTGAGGATGTCCCAGAACTGATTCTCCAGGCGCAACGTCGTCACCACACCGCAGATGCGCAGCGAACGCGAGCGTGATTCGTAGAGAATCGGGTCAGCCTTGACGTAGAGCTCGCACATCGGCGGATCCTCGTTACAGGGTGATTTTGGTGCCGAGCAAACCGAGGAAACCGGCCAGCCAGTTCGGATGCGCCGGCCATGCCGGGGCTGTGGCCAGATTGCCTTGAACGTGGCCGTCCGTCACCGGGATATCGATGTACGTACCGCCCGCCAGTCGCACTTCCGGCGCGCAGGCCGGATAGGCACTGCATTCGCGACCTTCAAGCACGCCCGCCGCTGCCAGCAATTGCGCGCCGTGGCAGACCGCAGCAATCGGTTTGCCGGCCTTGTCGAAGGCGCGCACCAGGTCGAGGACTTTTTCATTGAGACGCAGGTATTCCGGCGCTCGACCACCGGGGATCAGCAGCGCGTCGTAATCGGCCTCGCTGACCTTGGCGAAATCGAAGTTGAGCGCGAACAGGTGACCGGGCTTTTCGCTGTAGGTCTGATCGCCTTCAAAGTCATGGATCGCAGTGCGCACGGTTTTACCGGCAGCCTTGTCCGGGCACACGGCGTGAACGGTGTGACCGACCATTTGCAGGGCCTGGAACGGCACCATCACTTCGTAGTCTTCGACGTAATCGCCGACCAGCATCAGGATCTTTTTCGCGGCCATGGGGAGGACTCCTCTGGAGGACATGCTTGGGAGTATTCAAGGTAGACCTTATCCGGAGGCTCGGGTAACAACCGGCTACTACCTCAGACCGTGTCATCGTTCTTCGCGAGCAAGCTCGCTCCCACATTTGGAATGCATTCTCCTGTGGGAGCGAGCTTGCTCGCGAAGAGGCCCTCAAACTGTACGCCTAAGTCCGTGCCTAGCTGTAACAGTCACAAGCCCCCGGTTTATGGCTTTATGAAGGTCATTCCCTGCCACCTTCAAATCTGGTCTCCATCATGTCCTCGCGCGAAAACACCGGCATGGCCCTCGGCCTGCTCGGCGTGGTGATTTTCAGCCTTACCCTGCCCTTCACCCGCATCGTGGTGCAGGAACTGCATCCGCTGCTCAACGGTTTGGGGCGTGCGCTGTTCGCGGCGATTCCGGCGGCGGCGTTGCTGTTATGGCGCCGCGAGAAATGGCCGACGTGGCAGCAAGTCAAAGGCCTGAGCCTGGTGATCGCCGGGGTGATTCTGGGTTTTCCGGTGTTGTCGGCGTGGGCCATGCAGACATTGCCGGCGTCCCACGGTGCGCTGGTCAACGGGCTGCAACATTTGTGCGTGGCGCTGTACGCCGCGTGGTTGTCCCACGAACGTCCGTCAAAGGCCTTCTGGGCCTGCGCGGCGTTGGGCAGCGCGTTGGTGCTCGGTTATGCGCTATACACCGGTGCCGGCAGCATTCAAGCGGGCGATCTGCTGATGCTCGGTGCGATTGCCGTCGGTGGTCTGGGCTATGCCGAGGGCGGCCGGTTGGCCAAGGAGATGGGCGGCTGGCAGGTGATCTGCTGGGCGCTGGTGTTGTCGACGCCGTTGTTGATCGGGCCGGTGCTGTATCTGGCGCTGCAACATCAGGGCGCGGTGTCGGCCAAGGCCTGGTGGGCGTTCGGGTATGTGGCGCTGTTTTCGCAGTTTCTCGGATTTTTCGCGTGGTACGCAGGGCTGGCCATGGGTGGCATCGCCCGGGTCAGTCAGATCCAGTTATTGCAGATTTTCTTCACCATCGCGTTTTCGGCGCTGTTCTTTGGTGAACATGTCGAACCGATTACCTGGGTGTTTGCCTGCGGTGTGATTGCCACCGTGATGCTCGGCCGCAAGACCGCGATCAAACCCCATGTGGGAGCGAGCCTGCTCGCGAAGGGTCCGTAACAGCCAACATCATTGTTGAATGTCAGTCCGCCTTCGCGAGCAGGTCGAATCGTCGCACCGTCGCTCCCACAGGGTTTTGTGTCAGGCCAGGTAACCATCCGCGCGCAGCAAGGTTTCCAGGCAGTGCTCGCTGATGTGGTAGAAGGCCTTCAACTCTTCGATCTTCACCAACAACTGCGTCGGGTCCAGCGGTTCGGCGCGCTTCACCGCCAGAATCATTTTGTTCTTGTTGGTGTGTTCCAGCGAGATGAACTCGAACACCTTGGTCTCGTAACCGCAGGCTTCAAGGAACAGCGCGCGCAAGCTGTCGGTGACCATTTCCGCTTGCTGACCGAGATGCAAACCGTATTGCAGCATCGGCTTGAGCAACGCCGGGCTCTGGATCTGCAGGCGGATCTGTTTGTGGCAGCACGGCGAGCACATGATGATCGACGCGCCGGAACGGATGCCGGTGTGGATCGCGTAATCGGTAGCGATGTCGCAGGCATGCAGGGCGATCATCACGTCCAGCTCGCTCGGCGCCACACTGCGTACGTCACCGCACTTGAACACCAGCCCCGGGTGATCGAGTTTCGCTGCAGCGGCGTTGCACAGGTTGACCATCTCTTCGCGCAACTCGACGCCGGTGACCTCGCCTTCAGCCTTGAGCGTATTGCGCAGGTAATCGTGAATGGCGAACGTCAGATAGCCCTTGCCCGAACCGAAATCTGCCACCCGCACCGGTTTGTCCAGCGCCAGCGGCGACGAGGTCAGGGCATGGCTGAACACTTCGATGAACTTGTTGATCTGCTTCCACTTGCGCGACATCGCCGGGATCAGCTCATGTTGCGCGTTGGTCACGCCCAGATCCTTGAGGAACGGTCGGCTCAATTCGAGGAAGCGGTTTTTCTCGCGGTTGTGCTCGGCAGACGGCGCTTCGCGCAATTGCTGAGGTTTGCTCTTGAACAGCGAGCTCTTGCCCTTTTTGCTGTATTCGAGCTGGGCTTCATCAGTCACCGCGAGTAAATGGGCATTTTTGAACGAGGCCGGCAACAACTCGGCAATCGCCGCCACGCCGTCAGCCAAGGGCAGATTTTTGGTGATGTCGCGGGTTTTGTAGCGATAGACGAACGACAGATTCGGCTGCGCCTTGACCGTCACCGGTTTGATGATGACTCGCTGCAGATCCACTTCTTCGCCGACGTATTTGGCCAGCACCAGTTTGATGAAGCCGTTCTGTTCGAGGCTGGTTTGCAGCAGCTCGATGAACTGGGCGTGGTGATCGGGCGCAGGCTTGATGGACGGGGCAGTAACGGACATGAAAAAGCGGCCTCGGACGGGCGAAATCGGGAATGGCGGGTATTTTAGGGGGGATGGGGGTTGGGGACACGCTCTTATTTACCCAACGGTTGTTAGAAGCACCCTCACCCTAGCCCTCTCCCGGAGGGAGAGGGGACTGACCGAGGTGTTTTCACGAGCTACGCCGACCTGAACTACCGAGCCGAACTCAGGTTTGAAAGGCCCCCGATCTGCTCCCTTTCCCCCTCTCCCATTGGGAGAGGGCTGGGGTGAGGGGTTGGATCTCTGCGTCGACGAATAATCCAGGCCTTACCCCAGCACAATCAACCGATTCGGCAACTCATTCCTCACCTGCGTCACCGGCACATGCACCTTCAGCAATTCCCCACACGCCTCGATACACGTCACAAACCCTTCCAGCGTACGCCCCAGCCGCACCTGCTCGGTAAACGCCGCGACAATTGCATCCCAGGATTTATTGTCCAGTCGTTTGGAAATCCCCTCATCCACCAGAATCTCCACATACCGCTCCGCCTCGCAGACAAAAATCAGCATGCCGGTACTGCCCACGGTGTGGTGCAGGTTCTGCTCTAGAAACTGCCGCCGCGCCAGATTCGAGGCGCGCCAGTGGCGTACGCGACGCGGGACCAAATGAGTGGTGATTTTCGGCAAACGAAACAGCAGACACAGCACGATAAACGCGCCCCACTGCACCAGCAGCAGACTGTGCATGGTCAACCACCCGGTCAGGTAGTGCACGACGCCCGGCACCACCAGTGCCAAGAGGCTTGCCCACAGCAGCGGGATGTACGCGTAGTCATCGGCGCGCGCGGCCAGCACCGTCACCAGTTCGGCGTCGGTGTCGCGCTCGACCCGGGCAATCGCCTCGGCGACTTTGCGTTGTTCGTGTTCGGTCAGTAGTGCCATGTTGAAAAGTGCCTGCTCATTATTCTTCTGATATCACCAGCCGCCGGACGAACCACCGCCGCCGAAACTGCCCCCGCCGCCGCTGAAGCCTCCACCTCCACCGCCGCCGCCAAATCCGCCACCACCGCCGAAGCCGCCCCCTCCTCCAGAGCCACCCCGGCCGGCAGGCAGGATACCGAGCATCTGGCAGACAAACACCGTCAGGATGAACAACATCACCAAAAACACAAACAATGCCGGATGCCGCGAGATGAAATCATCGGACGGATCACCGGTGGATTCATACACCGTCGACGGTTCATCGAGCGGATTGCCACCCAGCACCACCAGCATCGCCGCCACGCCGTCGCTGATGCCTTTGCTGAAATTGCCGCTCTTGAACGCAGGCGTGATGACTTGATGGATGATCACTGAAGTCTGCGCATCGGTCAGCCGATCCTCCAGGCCATAACCGACTTCGATGCGCAGTTTGCGCTCGTCACGGGCAACGATCAGCAGCGCGCCGTTGTTCTTGTCCTTTTGACCAATCGCCCAATGACGCCCGAGTTGAACGCCAAAGTCCTCGATGGTCGTGCCTTGCAGATCCGGCAGCGTGACCACGACCAACTGCTCGCCGGTCGCCTGTTCGTGGGCCTGCAACTGCTGGGTCAGTTGCGTGCGCACCGACGGCTCGAGCATCTGCGCTTCGTCCACCACCCGCCCGCTCAGCGCCGGGAACGTCAACTCGGCCCGGGCGCTGACGGCGAACAGCCACAGCATCAGCACCAGGCCCATTTTCAACACACGCATGGACAACCTCGAATCAGAATTTCACTTCCGGGGCCTTTTCCGCGCCGGGCGTGGTGGCTTCGAAGGTTTCGCGGATCGGCAGATCGCTGTACATCACGCTGTGCCAGAGGCGACCGGGGAAGGTGCGAATCTCGGTGTTGTATTTCTGCACCGCCAGAATGAAATCGCGGCGAGCCACGGCAATGCGGTTTTCCGTGCCTTCCAGCTGCGATTGCAGGGCGAGGAAGTTCTGGTTGGCCTTCAGATCCGGATAGCGCTCGGACACCACCATCAGGCGGCTCAATGCGCCGGTCAGTTGGTCCTGCGCCTGCTGGAATTGCTTGAGTTTCTCGGGATTGTCGAGGGTGCTGGCGTCGACCTGAATCGAGGTCGCTTTCGCCCGCGCTTCAATCACTGCCGTGAGGGTTTCCTCTTCATGCTTGGCATAACCCTTCACCGTTTCCACCAGGTTGGGGATCAGGTCGGCGCGGCGCTGGTACTGGTTCTGCACCTGGCCCCACGCAGCTTTGGCCTGTTCGTCGAGGGTCGGGATATTGTTGATGCCGCACGCGGTCAACAGCGTGGCCAGCACCAGCAGTGTGGCGACCTGCAAACGCGAGCGATTGGTTGGGCTTACATTCATCGCAGTGATGCTCCTTGGCACATATCATTATAAAAACCGAGCGCGAAACATTCTCAGCGGGCTGTTGGGGCATAATCGGCCGCGTCGCTGGATTACGACGGGGCAATGGGCTAAAAAGTGCCCTGCGTGATCATGCGGCCAAGTGTCGGCTGCCGTTTTTTGGCTCTGTTTCTTTGAGCCTGTACCCGAACAACAATAGTCGCTCCCTAAATTTTGGCTGGCCGGCGTTGCATTGCCGCTTGGGCCCTTGAGAAAACTATTCATGAAGAAGCTGTGTTTGCTGGGTCTGTTCGTCAGTCTGGCCAGTCATCAAGTATTGGCCGCCACGACCCCGGTCCCCCTGGAAAACAAGGACGCGTTCATCAGCAACCTGATGAAGCAAATGACCCTCGACGAGAAGATCGGCCAGTTGCGCCTGATCAGCATCGGCCCGGAAATGCCCCGAGAGCTGATCCGCAAAGAAATCGCCGCCGGCAACATCGGCGGCACGTTCAACTCGATCACCCGTCCGGAAAACCGGCCGATGCAGGATGCTGCCATGCGCAGTCGCCTGAAGATTCCGATGTTTTTCGCGTACGACGTGATCCACGGTCACCGTACGATTTTCCCGATTCCACTGGCCCTCGCTTCGAGCTGGGACATGGACGCCGTCGGTCAGTCCGGGCGCGTTGCTGCTAAAGAAGCCGCCGCCGACAGTCTCGACATCACCTTCGCGCCGATGGTCGACATCTCTCGCGACCCGCGCTGGGGCCGCAGCTCCGAAGGCTTCGGTGAAGACACCTACCTGACTTCACGCATTGCCGGCGTCATGGTGCGCGCCTATCAGGGCGCCACCCCGAGCGCGGCCGACAGCATCATGGCCAGCGTCAAGCACTTCGCCCTGTACGGCGCGGTCGAGGGCGGTCGCGACTACAACACCGTCGACATGAGCCCGGTGAAGATGTACCAGGATTACCTGCCGCCGTACCGCGCCGCGATTGATGCCGGTGCCGGCGGTGTGATGGTTGCGCTCAACTCGATCAACGGCATTCCGGCCACCGCCAACACTTGGCTGATGAATGATCTGCTGCGCAAAGACTGGGGCTTCAAGGGCCTGGCGGTCAGCGACCACGGCGCGATTTTCGAACTGATCAAGCACGGCGTGGCCCGCGACGGTCGTGAAGCGGCGAAGCTGGCGATCAAGGCCGGTATCGACATGAGCATGAACGACACCCTGTACGGCAAAGAGCTGCCGGGGCTGCTCAAGTCCGGCGAGATCGAACAGAAAGACATCGACAACGCCGTACGCGAAGTGCTCGCGGCCAAGTACGACATGGGCCTGTTCAAGGACCCGTACCTGCGCATCGGCAAGGCTGAGGACGATCCGGCCGACACCTACGCCGAAAGCCGTCTGCACCGTGCCGAGGCCCGTGAAGTGGCGCGTCGCAGCTTGGTTTTGTTGAAGAACCAGAACGAAACCCTGCCGCTGAAGAAAGACGCGAAAGTCGCACTGGTCGGTCCGTTGGCCAAAGCACCGATCGACATGATGGGCAGCTGGGCCGCAGCGGGTAAGCCTGCGCAATCGGTGACCCTGTTCGATGGCATGAGCTCGGTGATCGGTGACAAGGCGAACCTGATCTACGCCCGTGGCGCCAACATCACCAGCGACAAGAAGGTCCTCGACTACCTGAACTTCCTCAACTTCGATGCGCCGGAAGTGGTCGACGATCCGCGTCCGGCCAACGTGCTGATCGACGAAGCGGTGAAAGCCGCCAAGGACGCTGACGTGATCGTCGCGGCAGTCGGTGAATCCCGTGGCATGTCTCACGAATCCTCCAGCCGCACCGACCTGAACATTCCGGAAAACCAGCGTGAGCTGATCCGCGCGCTGAAAGCTACCGGCAAACCGCTGGTGCTGGTGCTGATGAACGGCCGCCCACTGACCCTTCTCGAAGAGAACCAGTCGGCTGACGCCATTCTGGAAACCTGGTTCAGCGGCACCGAGGGCGGTAACGCCATCGCTGACGTGCTGTTCGGCGACTACAACCCGTCGGGCAAACTACCGGTGACCTTCCCGCGCTCCGTGGGCCAGATCCCGACTTACTACAACCACCTGAGCATTGGCCGGCCGTTCACGCCGGGCAAACCGGGCAACTACACCTCGCAGTATTTCGATGACACGACCGGGCCGCTGTTCCCGTTCGGTTATGGCCTGAGCTACACCCAATTCGCCCTCAGTGACATGGCGCTGTCGTCGACCACCCTGAACGCCACCGGCAAGCTCGACGCCAGCGTCATGGTCAAGAACACCGGCAAGCGTGACGGCGAAACCGTGGTGCAGTTGTACATTCAGGACGTCACCGGCTCGATGATTCGTCCGGTGAAAGAACTGAAGAACTTCCAGAAAATCATGCTCAAGGCCGGTGAACAGAAAGTCGTGCACTTCACCATCAGCGAGGATGACCTGAAGTTCTATAACGCCCAGCTCAAATACGCGGCAGAGCCTGGCAAGTTCAACGTGCAGATCGGCCTGGATTCGCAGGACGTGACGCAGCAGAGCTTTGAATTGCTGTAACCAACGCCGCAGTACCCTGATCGTTCCCACGCTCCGCGTGGGAATGCCTCAAGGGACGCTCCGCGTCCAGTGACGCGGAGCGTCACGGGCTGCATTCCCACGCAGAGCGTAGGAACGATCAACGTGAGCGACTAGCCGCGGCGGTCGAGAATGTTGACCACCAACCGATCCACCCAGCCCCACACCCGCTGCTTCACCCGCCGCCACAACGGCCGGCGCTGCCACTCCTCCAGACTCACCTGCTGACTCAGCCCGAAGTCCTTCACAAAACTCGCCTGCACCGCTGCCGTCAACGACGGATCCAGCGCCTCCAGATTTGCCTCCAGATTGAAGCGCAGGTTCCAGTGATCGAAGTTGCACGAACCGATGCTCACCCAATCGTCAACCAGCACCATTTTCAAGTGCAGAAAGCACGGCTGGTATTCGAAGATCTGCACCCCGGCCTTGAGCAGTCGCGGGTAGTAGCGATGCCCGGCGTAACGCACCGACGGGTGATCGGTGCGCGGCCCGGTCAGCAGTAGCCGCACATCGACTCCGCGCGCCGCTGCCTTGCGCAGGGAGCGGCGGATTTTCCAGGTCGGCAGGAAATACGGTGTGGCCATCCAGATGCGTTTTTGCCCGCTGTTCAAAGCGCGAAACAGCGATTGCAGAATGTCGCGATGTTGGCGGGCGTCGGCGTACGCCACTCGGCCCATGCCCTCGCCCTTGTCCGGCACCCGTGGTAACCGTGGCAAGCCGAAATGCGCGGCCGGGCGCCAAGCGCGGCGATAGCGATTGGCGATCCACTGGCGATCAAACAGCAATTGCCAGTCGATCACCAGCGGGCCGCTGATCTCGACCATCACTTCGTGCCACTCGCTGGTGTCGTGCCCCGGTGTCCAGAACTCATCGGTGACACCGGTGCCGCCAACCACCGCCAGACGCTGATCGACCAGCAGCAACTTGCGGTGATCACGATAGAAATTACCGACCCAGCGCCGCCAGTTCAGCCGATTGTAGAAACGCAGTTCAACGCCGGCGTGTGTCAGGCGCTGGCGCAGATTGAGAGTAAACGCCAGGCTGCCGTAATCGTCGAACAGGCAACGCACGCGCACGCCACGCTCGGCGGCCAGCACCAGCGCCTGCACGATGGTTTCGGCACAGGCGCCAGCCTCGACCAGATACAACTCGAGTTCGATCTGCTCCTGCGCGCCGGCAATCTGCTCAAGCATGCGCGGGAAGAATTGCGGGCCATCGATCAACAGTTCGAACCGGTTGCCATCGCGCCACGGAAACACCGCGCCGCGCATGTCAGCGCGCCGTGAAAATCAGCACCGCACCCACCGGTACCGACAGACTGATGGCCGACAGGTCGGCAAGTTTGCGCAGGCTTTCCAGCCCCGGCACGAGATCGAAATCCTCGGCGCTGATCACCAACGGTTCCAGGGTGACCACTTGAAAACGCCGGTCATCGAGGCGCGTCGCCAGCAGTTCGGCGGGGTATTCGTGTTGCTTGCCGTGCAGGTTGACGGTCAGCGGCAGACGCAATTCCAGCTGCGCACCGGGGGCCAGATCGTTGATTGGGCGCAGGTCGATCTGGGTGGTGATGGTCGCTTCGGGGAATTGCTCGATCTGGAACAGCTCCTTGCGCATGCGCTCATCGCGCAGCGGGATGCCGCTGTTGATCGAATCCATCTCGACTTCGACTTCGGCGCGACCGTTGGGGTCGACCTTGCCGTGCAGCACCAGAAAGCGCTGCACTTCGGAAATATGGGTGTTTTTCGTGCTGACAAACGACAGCCGCGACGACTCGCCGTCCAGATACCAATTGGCCTGCGCCGGCAATGCGACGCTGGCGAGCAGCAGACTGGAGAGGGTTGCACAGAGAGAGCGGTTGAACATTGAACACTCGTGGGGCTGATAAACCTGCACGAACCTTAACCGCACACGCTGTTATTGCAAACTGAAGATCACACCCGGTGGGAGCGAGCCTGCTCGCGAAGACGTCATCTGCCTCAACAGACAAGGTGCGCCTGCTATTGCATTCGCGAGCAGGCTCGCTCCCACAAAAAACAATCGGGTGTTTTCAGGGATTCAGGCGACAGCCTTGCCGTTCGCTTTGCCACTGGGCGCGATTGCTGCGGCCCATGCCGCTGACCGTGATGGTTTTGTTCGCGCTGTCATCGGTGAATTGGCTGGTCGGCAGCCATTGTTTTACATAGCCACGACAATACTCGGCGTCGTTGTTCATCACGTAACGACAGGAACAATATTCCTTGGCGGTATAGGCGCTGATGATGTCGGGGAAGGCCCACAGATTTTCGCGCTCGTAGACGATCCAGCCGAGCAGCAGGACCAGCATTAACAGCAAGAAGCGCTTCATGGCCGCACCGCCTTCAGCACGTGTTTGAGCAGTTCGTTATGGCTGTAGCTGCCGTCGCGGTCATCGGCGTAACGCACGATCAGCAGTTTTTCACTGGGGATCACGTAGAGCGCCTGGCCCCAATGCCCGAGGGCGGCAAACGTGTCGGGCGGTGCAGCGGGCCATGGCGATTCAGCACCATCGGCTGGACGATTGAGCCACCATTGGCCGCCGGGCACGGCTTCGTCCTGATGGGCTTTGTAACCGGCGAAGGGAGTGCGGCTGAACGCCACCCACTCCTTGGGCAATAACTGCCGATCATGCCAGCGCCCGTCACGAGCCATCAGCAAACCGACCCGCGCCAGATCCCGCGCGGTCAGGTAGGCATAAGAGGAAGCGACAAACGTGCCGTTGGCATCGGTCTCCCACACGGCGTGGCGGATGCCCAACGGTTCGAACAACGCCGTCCACGGATAATCCGGATAACGCTGCGGGCCGACGATATTTTTCAACGCCGCCGCTAGCAGATTGCTGTCGCCGCTGGAATAACGGAAGGCCTGCCCCGGTTCGGCGTAAGCATCGTGATCGGCGGTGAACGCGGCCATGTCGCGACGGCCCCGGGTGTAGAGCATCGCCACCACCGAGGATTTCAGTGGCGCGTATTCGTAATCTTCCTGCCAGTCGATACCGGAGGCCCAGTGCAGCAGGTCGGCGATTTTGATGGCTGGGTGTTGTTCCAGCGGCGGGTAAAACTGCACGGCCGGGGCTTCGAGTTTGAACAGGCCTTCGCCGTACGCCACACCGAGGACGGTGGCCATCAGGCTTTTGCTGATCGACCAGGTCAGGTGCGGGGTTTGTTCGGTGGTCGGGCCGGCGTAGCGTTCGTAGATGATCTGGCCGTCGCGGATGATCAGCAAGGCGTCGGTGCGGATGCCTTGGCGGGTGTTGTCATCGCGGGGTGGGAAGGCGTAATTCTCCAGCGCTCCGGTATCGGTGATCGTCGTGCCGATTGGCCATGCTTCACCGGGCCATTGTTCGGCCTGAACGGTGAAGCTGATCAGCAGCAGAAACAGCGACAGGCCTTTGCGCATGGTGAGGGCTCTGGGAATGAACCTGCTGAGATTAGTCGGGGTTGATGACAGATGTGTGGGGATGTTGAGGCCGCCTTCGCGAGCAAGCTCGCTCCCACAGTTGACCGAGTTCCTTCAGTTGGAATGCCATCAAACTGTGGGAGCGAGCTTGCTCGCGAAGAGGCCAGTCAAGCCTGCGCCAAAGCCTTGGCCAGACGCTTGGCCCGAGCCCCCGCCGCCAACTGCATCACGCCTTGATCGCGTTGCCACATCTGCGCCCACTCTGCCGGACCGTCAGCCAACGCTTGACTCACTTCCCCCTCCAGCGCCTCAAACTGCGCAAACAACCCAGCCAACAACACATGCCCGGCCGGATTGTTCGGCGGTTGCCGACTCGCCTCCGCACACCCGGCCAACAGCGCCAGCAAGCGCAATTGCAGCGCCTGCGGCCAGTCACTGTCCTGACCGACGCCATATAGCCATGCGGTCATCGCGCTCAGCACATAAACGTCCTCCAGCGTGCGGAACGGTTTGACGTAAGCGTCCCAACCATCGCCGGCCAACAACTCGCACAACGCGTTATCAAGCTGCAGCCGACCATGGCTGACGTCAGGCATCAACGGCAGCGCCGGCAGTTTCTCCACGGTCACGCCGGGTTCGCCGGGATACACCACCGCCAGACTCAGGCGCGGCGATTCACCGGATTCTTCACTGCGCGCGGCGATCAGCAACCAGTCCGCCGCATCGCCGGCGGTGACAAAATCCTTGCGTCCGCTCAGACGTAAATCCGTCAGCCGGGTCTGCATGTCCGCCGGACGCAAACTGCGCTGTTCGGTCGCACACAACGCACCGAGGCTCAGCGGAGCACTCGGCCACAACATGCGCAATGCCGCCTGATAACCGACCAGAAACGCCAGCCCCGGCGTCGCCATCCGCCGCCCGCCCGCGACCGCCAATTCGAATGGGGTGACGTTGCCCAGTTGCTGCAACAACGTCGCGAAACCCTCGGCCAGGTCAGCAACGGCGGGCAATCGTTCACGGCGGTGCAGCAGATCTGGCCAGGGCATAAGAGGCTCCTTGTGGGCTGTCATATAAGCATCACCGAACGTTCATGGCGATGACACCGGGGCTACATAGCCTGACTTTGCACAACACGGCTGCATAAAGAAAGTCGATCGGCTGCAACCCACGACGGGTTAAAGGCCCGTACGGAGATTCACATGACTCAGATCGCCCGCATCAGCGACACCGGCAATGAACGCCGCCTGCAAGCCGAACGCCTGATCGGCGCCGAGGCCTTGCAGCAAGCCCAGGCCTTGCGCTTCAACGTCTTCAGCGGCGAGTTCAACGCCAAACTGAAAGGCGCGGAACTGGGTCTGGACATGGATGATTATGATGTTCACTGCAGCCACATCGGCGTGCGTGACTTGAACACCGGCCGTCTGGTGGCGACCACGCGTCTGCTCGATCACACCGCTGCCAGCAGCCTCGGCAAGTTTTACAGCGAAGAAGAATTCAGCCTGCACGGCCTGACGCATCTGCAAGGCCCGATCCTCGAAATCGGTCGCACCTGCGTCGACCCGGCCTATCGCAACGGCGGCACCATTGCGGTGTTGTGGGGCGAATTGGCCGAAGTGTTGAATCAGGGCGGTTACAGCTACTTGATGGGTTGCGCGAGCATTCCGATGCAGGACGGCGGCATCCAGGCCCACGCGATCATGCAGCGTTTGCGTGAACGCTATCTGTGCACCGAAAACCTGCGCGCCGTGCCGAAAAATCCGCTGCCAACCCTGGATATTCCGTCCAATGTGATCGCCGAAATGCCGCCGCTGCTCAAGGCCTACATGCGCCTGGGCGCGAAGATCTGCGGCGAGCCGTGCTGGGACGAAGACTTCCAGGTCGCCGATGTGTTTATCCTGCTCAAGCGCGACGAACTCTGCCCGCGCTACGCCAAGCACTTCAAGGCGGCCGTGTGATGAGCCGGCTGCGGGTGTACGCGCGGATCGCGCGGGTGCTGCTGGTGGTGGCGCTGGGGTTGACCATGGCCACTGTCTTTGGCGTATTTGAACGAATTGGCCTGGCGCATTCGATGGAACGGCGTCAGCGCTGGTCGCGCTTCTTCATGGCGCGCCTGAGCAATGCCCTGCCCTTTCGCGTGACCGTGCACGGTGAGCTGCCGAAACAGCCGATGCTGTGGGTCAGCAATCATGTGTCGTGGACTGATATTCCGCTGCTCGGCATGCTCACGCCGTTGTCGTTTCTGTCCAAGGCCGAAGTGCGTACCTGGCCGGTGGCTGGTTGGCTGGCGGCGAAGGCTGGCAGCCTGTTCATCCGTCGCGGTTCGGGCGACAGCCAGTTGATCCGCAAGCAGATGACCCGTCACCTGCAAACCGACCACGCCCTGATGATGTTCCCGGAAGGCACCACCACCGATGGGCGCTCGCTGCGTACCTTTCATGGTCGCTTGCTGGCGGCGGCGATTGATTCCGAGGTGATGCTGCAACCGGTGGCGATCCGTTATCTGCGTGATGGCGAGATCGATGCGCTGGCGCCGTTCATTGGTGACGATGATCTGCTCTCGCACCTGATGCGTCTGTTCAGCAATGATTGCGGCGATGTCGAAGTCCATCTGCTCAAGCCGATTGCCTGTCAGGGGCGTGAGCGTGCGGCGTTGGCATTTGAAGCACAGCAGGCGGTGCAGAAGGCGTTGTTTGGCGAAGTGGCGAAACCGGTCGAACCGCGTCGTGCCGGCGAATTGATAGCTGCTTGAAATACAGAACCCCTGTGGGAGCGAGCTTGCTCGCGAAAGCGGTATGTCATTCAAAGTTGATGTTGGCTGACACGACGCCTTCGCGAGCAAGCTCGCTCCCACATTGGTTTTATGTCATTGACGGATTTGTGCGAAGTCCTGGAGTTGTGGGTAGAACAAGCGGAAGTCTTCACTGAGCGGCTCATACAACCGCCGCAATTCCTCCATCGCCCCCGCCAGCTCTTCCGGCCGGCTCAGCCGCCGTGAGATGCCGCGCAACACCTGCTCCAGCACTTCAAATTCCTGATACGAACCCAACCAGTCATTGGCGACCATGTGCGGGGCGATCTTCGCCAATCGCTCGGGCAGTTGCCGTTCGCGGGTCAGCACCCGATACACATCAGCGGTGAAAACCTCCAGCGGCTGATCGGCATACAACCGCCAGTCCCGGGCCAGGCAATGATCGAAAAACACGTCGAGGACGATCCCGGCATAACGCCGCCTCGTATCGGAAAACCGCCCCAACGCAACGTCCACCAACGGATGGCGATCGGTAAACACGTCAATCCGCCGATGCAGTTGAATGGCCGCCTCGACCTCCGGGGCAAACTGCCCTTGCAGCCGACCTTTGACGAAATCGCCATACAGACTGCCGAGCAGTTGCCCGGGGCGCTGGCCACCGAGGTGTAAATGTGCGAGATAGTTCATGGGCGCAGCTTAGCACTGCGACCCGCAATCCATACACCATCGTATCGTTATAACGCGATATACCAATTTATGCTGACGTCAGATCAAAATCATATTGGTGTATCGCGATCTAACGATTTATATTTCGCCACATCGCGATATAGCGTTGTACACATTGTGAGCACCCTGCCATGAACCTCGACCTCGACGAAATAATAAAAGCCCTGGCGCACCCAGTACGGCGAGACATCCTCAACTGGCTGAAAGACCCGAAGAACGAATTTCCGGAACAGTTGCACAACCACGAGTACGGCATTTGCGCCGGGCAGATCGATCAGCGCTGCGGCCTGTCGCAGTCGACTGTTTCGGCACACCTCGCAACGTTGCAACGCGCCGGCCTGATCAGCAGCCAGAAGGCCGGTCAATGGCACTTTTTCAAACGTAACGAGGACGTGATCCAGGCGTTCCTCAGCACCCTCAGTAAAGAGCTCTGACCCTTAACGTCAGCCAGCCGACAAGGAAACCTGCATGCCCCTCTCGCTACTCATTCTCGCCTTGAGCGCCTTCGCCATCGGCACCACCGAGTTCGTCATCATGGGCCTGCTGCCCAATGTGGCGGCCGACCTCGGTGTGTCGATCCCCGGCGCCGGTTGGCTGGTGACCGGATACGCCCTCGGCGTGGCCATCGGTGCGCCGTTCATGGCCATGGCCACCGCCAGACTGCCGCGAAAAGCGGCACTGGTCGCGTTGATGGGCATTTTTATTGTCGGCAACCTGCTGTGTGCGATTGCCAGTGATTACAACGTGCTGATGTTTGCCCGTGTGATCACCGCGCTGTGCCACGGTGCGTTCTTCGGCATCGGTTCGGTGGTGGCGGCCAATCTGGTGCCCGCCAACAAGCGAGCGTCGGCGGTGGCGTTGATGTTCACCGGTCTGACCCTGGCCAACGTCCTCGGTGTGCCGCTGGGCACTGCGCTGGGTCAGCAATACGGCTGGCGCTCGACCTTCTGGGCGGTGACCGTCATCGGTGTGATTGCGCTGATCGGCCTGATCCGCTTCCTGCCGGCCAAGCGTGACGAAGAAAAACTCGACATGCGCGCCGAACTCGCCGCCCTCAAAGGTGCCGGGATCTGGCTGTCGCTGAGCATGACCGCGCTGTTCGCCGCCTCCGTCTTCACCCTGTTCACCTACGTCGCCCCGCTGCTCGGCGAAGTCACCGGCGTGTCACCGCGTGGCGTGACCTGGACGCTGATGCTGATCGGCCTGGGCCTGACCGTTGGCAACATCATCGGCGGCAAACTCGCCGACAAGGGCATGGCCGCCACGCTGATCGGCGTGTTCATCGCCATGGCCGTGGTTTCCACCGTGCTGACCTGGACCAGCGTTGCGCTGATCCCGACTGAAATCACCTTGTTCCTCTGGGCCACCGCGTGTTTCGCCGCCGTGCCGGCGCTGCAAGTCAACGTGGTGACCTTCGGCAAAGCCGCACCGAACCTGGTTTCGACCCTGAACATCGGCGCCTTCAACGTCGGCAACGCCCTCGGCGCCTGGGTCGGCGGCAGCGTCATCGCCCACGGCTATGGCCTGACCAGCGTGCCACTCGCGGCGGCGGCTCTGGCCGTGCTCGCCCTGCTGGTGACCCTGATTACTTTCCGCCAGAACGGCAATGCCGATCTGGCCCCTGCTACCAACTGATTAACTTTCACTACGAGGGTTGTAGACATGGCAACTATTTTTGATCCGATCAAACTCGGCGACGTCGAGCTGGCCAACCGCATCATCATGGCCCCACTGACCCGCTGCCGCGCCGACGAAGGCCGCGTACCGAACGCGCTGATGGCTGAATACTACGTACAGCGCGCGTCCGCTGGCCTGATCCTCAGCGAAGCCACTTCGGTAACGCCAATGGGCGTCGGCTACCCGGACACCCCGGGCATCTGGTCCAACGATCAAGTGCGTGGCTGGGCCAACGTGACCAAAGCGATTCACGCTGCCGGCGGCAAGATCTTCCTGCAACTGTGGCACGTGGGCCGTATCTCCCACGAGTCGTACCTCAACGGTGAAGCGCCGGTGGCACCGAGCGCGATCCAGCCTAAAGGTCACGTCAGCCTGGTGCGCCCACTGGCCGACTACCCAACCCCACGCGCCCTGGAAACCGCTGAAATCGCCGACATCGTCGACGCTTACCGCACCGGTGCCGAGAACGCCAAAGCCGCCGGTTTCGACGGCGTGGAAATCCACGGCGCCAACGGTTACCTGCTCGACCAGTTCCTGCAAAGCAGCACCAACCAGCGCACCGACAACTACGGTGGCTCACTGGAAAACCGTGCACGTCTGCTGCTGGAAGTGACTGACGCCGCGATCGAAGTCTGGGGCGCTGGTCGCGTTGGTGTGCACTTGGCACCGCGCGCTGACTCCCATGACATGGGCGATGACAACCTGGCGGAAACCTTCACCTACGTCGCACGTGAACTGGGCAAGCGCGGCATCGCGTTCATCTGCTCCCGTGAGAAAGAAGGCGCCGACAGCCTCGGCCCGCAATTGAAAGAAGCGTTCGGCGGCCCTTACATCGCCAACGAACGCTTCACCAAGGACAGCGCTAATGAGTGGCTGGCCAGCGGCAAGGCTGATGCCGTGGCATTTGGTGTGCCGTTCATTGCCAACCCGGATCTGCCGGCTCGTTTGAAGGCGGATGCGCCGTTGAATGATGCGCGTCCGGAGTTGTTCTACGGTAAGGGGCCGGTCGGTTACATCGACTATCCAGCGCTATAAGCAGTAGGAACACAAAGCCCCCGACTTTTGAGAGTCGGGGGCTTTTTTGTGCTCGCCTGGAGAATGATTGCGCGTCTGAGTACGTAGCCCCTCATCGGAACGCCGCCCGCCCAGCCCTCTCCCAGGGGAGAGGGAGCCGATCTGTGTGCGTTTCAAATCTGGAGTTCGACCTGATATCTCAGGTCGGTGTAACTCGAAAGAACACCTCGGTCAGTCCCCTCTACCTCTGGGAGAGGGTTAGGGTGAGGGCAAGCGGCTCACACTCATTCACACAGAAGACACAAATTCCCTACAAAATGCGTAGCTCGCTACGTTTAAACTCCCCCCGCTGCGAAGCTATATAAAGGCAGGCCAATTGACATAAGCGCTGTCAATTACGCATTTTGTTTCATTTGCGCAGGCTGGGGCTCAGGCGCAGCATGTCCAACCCTGTATCGACCCAACGCTCAGCCTCGGCATGCAGCTCAAAGCTGTCCGGCGCCAGAAGCCATCCATACAGAAGGCCATCGATATAGCTGTGAATACTGATGGCCGCGCGGGCGGTGTCGAGATCTTCCGGCAACTGGCCGCGATTGACCGCATTACGCAACGTCAGAGCGATGCGCTCGTTGCAATCGAGACTGACGTCCCGGCGCTGCTGGCGCAAATCGCACATTTCATCGGTGAACTCGCACTTATGAAACAGAATTTCGTTGATCCGCCGGGTTTTCGGGTCCAGCGCAACTTGATGAAACAAATGAATCAGCAGTTGGCGCATGCAGCCCAACGGATCGAGTTCATCTTCACTTTCGCTGGCCCTGGCCAATTCATCCAGCGGCTCACGCAGCGAATCCAGCATGGCCTGGACCAGATCGGCCTTGTTACTGAAATGCCAGTAAATAGCACCGCGTGTGACGCCGGCCATTGTCGCGATATCGGCCAGCGTCGTACGAGCGACACCCCTTTCATAAAAGGCTTTCTCCGCCGCTTCCAGGATCTGGCTACGGGTTTCTTGAGCTTCCTCTTTGGTACGACGGACCATGACAGTAAAACCTCAAACAGGATGTTTCAGGGATGGCTGAATATCCGCTGAATAAAGAGGGGGCGATCTCTCACGGATCTGCTCCCCGGCCTACAATTTCAAACCTTGCGACGAGTTTTGTAACAGGGTGGGTACAAGGCAAAGGTATTTACAAACAACCATGAACGTAAGTATATTCCTTAGCAAGCTACTTATCCACCCGGTACCCAATTTTTACCCTTCCACACTTCTTGTGCGCTTTTCGCGCGCCTGACCCGAGGATCTTCATGCAATTCAAGCCAGCTGTTACCGCTCTGGTCACTGCCGTCGCCCTGGCATCGCTGCTCAGCGGATGTAAAAAGGAAGAAGCGGCACCGGCCGCTCCACCGCCTCAGGTCGGCGTCGTCACCCTGCAACCACAAGCATTTACCCTCACCTCCGAACTGCCGGGCCGCACCAGTGCGTACCGCATCGCGGAAGTTCGACCGCAGGTCAACGGCATCATTCTCAAGCGTCTGTTCAAGGAAGGCGGCGATGTCAAAGCCGGCCAGCAGCTGTATCAGATCGATCCATCGGTCTATGAAGCGACCCTGAAAAGCGCCGAAGCCAACCTGCGTTCGACCAAGTCGATCTCCGACCGCTACAAGCAACTGGTCGACGAGCAGGCCGTGAGCCGTCAGGAATACGACACCGCCGTGGCCAACCGCATGGAATCGGAAGCGTCGCTGCAGAGCGCGCAGATCAACGTGCGTTACACCAAGGTGTACGCGCCGATCTCCGGGCGTATCGGCCGCTCTTCGGTCACCGAAGGTGCCTTGGTGAGCAATGGTCAAACCGACGCCATGGCCGTGATCCAGCAACTGGACCCGATCTACGTTGATGTCACCCAGTCCTCGGTGGAACTGCTGGAGCTGCGCCGCGAACTGGAAAGCGGTCGTCTGCAGAAAGCTGGCGACAACGCCGCCGCAGTCAAGCTGACCCTGGAAGACGGCAGCCAATACAAGCTCGACGGTAAGCTGGAATTCTCCGAAGTGTCGGTCGACCAGACCACCGGTTCGGTAACCCTGCGCGCCGTGTTCCCGAACCCGGATCACACCCTGTTGCCAGGCATGTTCGTCCACGCGCAGCTGCAGGCCGGCGTCAACAGCGCCGCGATCCTCGCCCCGCAGCAAGGCGTGACCCGTGACCTCAAAGGCACGCCGACCGCACTGGTCGTCGGCCCGGACAACAAAGTCGAGTTGCGTCAGTTGAAGGCCAGCCGCACCGTCGGCAGCCAATGGCTGATCGAAGACGGCTTGAAGGCCGGCGATCGCCTGATCACCGAAGGGCTGCAATTCGTCAAACCGGGCGTCGAGGTCAAACCGACCGAAGCGACCAACGTCGGCACCAAGAACCCGGCCCCCGCTCAGGCAGCTGACAAAGCCGCCGGCGGCAAAGGGGAGTAATCCATGTCAAAATTCTTCATCGACCGTCCGATTTTCGCCTGGGTAATTGCCCTGGTGATCATGCTGGTCGGGGCACTTTCGATCCTGAAATTGCCGATCAACCAGTACCCGAGCATTGCGCCACCGGCCATTGCGATCTCCGTGACCTACCCGGGCGCTTCGGCGCAAACCGTGCAGGACACCGTGGTCCAGGTGATCGAGCAGCAGCTCAACGGTATCGACAACTTGCGTTATGTGTCCTCGGAAAGTAACTCCGACGGCAGCATGACCATTACCGCGACCTTCGAGCAAGGCACCAACTCCGACACCGCGCAGGTGCAGGTTCAGAACAAGCTGAACCTCGCCACCCCGCTGTTGCCGCAGGAAGTGCAGCAACAAGGTATCCGCGTGACCAAGGCAGTGAAAAACTTCCTGTTGGTCATCGGCGTGGTCTCGCGTGACGGCAGCATGACCAAGGACGACTTGTCCAACTACATCGTGTCGAACATGCAGGACCCGATCTCGCGGACCGCCGGTGTCGGTGACTTCCAGGTCTTCGGTGCCCAGTATGCGATGCGCATCTGGCTCGACCCGGCCAAGCTGAACAATTTCAACCTGACCCCGATCGACGTGAAGACTGCCATCGCGGCGCAAAACGTCCAGGTCTCGTCCGGCCAGCTCGGCGGCTTGCCGGCCGTACAGGGCCAGCAGTTGAACGCGACGATCATCGGCAAGACCCGTCTGCAGACGGCCGAGCAGTTCAAGGAAATCCTGCTCAAGGTCAACAAGGACGGTTCGCAGGTTCGCCTCAAAGACGTGGCTGATGTTGGCCTGGGTGGCGAAAACTACGCCATCAGTGCCCAGTTCAACGGCAGCCCGGCATCCGGTCTGGCAGTGAAACTGGCCAACGGCGCCAACGCCCTCGATACTGCCAAAGCCTTGCGCACCACTATCGACAGCCTCAAGCCGTTCTTCCCGCCTGGCATGGAAGTGGTGTTCCCGTACGACACGACCCCCGTAGTGACCGAGTCGATCAAAGGTGTGGTTCACACGCTGGTCGAAGCGATCGCGCTGGTGTTCCTGGTGATGTTCCTGTTCCTGCAGAACTTCCGCGCCACCGTCATCACCACGATGACCGTGCCGGTGGTATTGCTCGGTACGTTCGGCATCCTCGCCGCCGCCGGTTTCAGCATCAACACCCTGACCATGTTCGGCATGGTACTGGCCATCGGTTTGCTGGTGGACGATGCCATCGTCGTGGTGGAAAACGTCGAGCGAGTCATGGCTGAGGAGGGCCTGTCTCCGAAGGAAGCGACCAAGAAATCCATGGGCCAGATCCAGGGCGCACTGGTCGGTATCGCCTTGGTACTGTCGGCGGTTCTGCTGCCAATGGCGTTCTTCGGTGGCTCGACCGGTGTGATCTACAAGCAGTTCTCGATCACCATCGTCTCGGCCATGGCCCTGTCGGTGCTGGTCGCGCTGATCTTCACCCCAGCACTCTGCGCGACCATGCTCAAGCCTATTCCCCATGGTGAGCACGGCGTTCCGAAAAAAGGCTTCTTCGGCTGGTTCAACCGCAACTTCGATCGCAGCGTCAAAAGCTACGAGCGCGGCGTCGGCAATATCCTGCGCCAGAAGGTGCCTTACCTGCTGGCCTACGCGCTGATTCTGATCGGCATGATCTGGTTGTTCATGCGCATCCCCTCCTCCTTCCTGCCGGAAGAAGACCAGGGCGTACTGTTCGCTCAAGTGCAGACCCCGGCCGGTTCCAGCGCCCAGCGCACCCAAGTAGTCGTGGATGAAATGCGTGAATACCTGCTGCGTCCGACCAAGGATGGCGGTGAAGGTGACACCGTCGCCTCGGTGTTCACCGTGACCGGTTTCAACTTCGCCGGCCGTGGTCAGAGCTCGGGTATGGCATTCATCATGCTCAAGCCATGGGATGAGCGTAACGCCGACAACAGCGTGTTCAAGCTGGCGGCTCGCGCCCAGCAGCACTTCTTTACCTTCCGCGACGCGATGGTGTTCGCCTTCGCCCCGCCGGCAGTGCTGGAGTTGGGTAACGCCACGGGTTTCGACGTGTTCCTGCAGGACCGCGCCGGTATCGGTCATGAAAAACTGATGGAGGCACGCAACCAGTTCCTCGGCATGGCGGCGCAAAGCAAAGTGTTGTCGCAGGTACGTCCGAACGGTCTGAATGACGAGCCGCAATTCCAGCTCGAAATCGATGACGAGAAGGCCAGTGCCTTGGGCGTTACCATCAGCGACATCAACAACACCTTGTCGATTGCTTTGGGCAGTAGCTACGTCAACGACTTCATCGACCGTGGTCGGGTGAAGAAGGTGTACGTGCAAGGCCAGCCGGATTCGCGCATGAAACCGGAAGACTTGAAGAAGTGGTACGTACGCAACGCCACCGGCACCATGGTTCCGTTCTCGGCATTCGCCAAGGGCGAGTGGATCTACGGTTCGCCGAAGCTCTCGCGCTACAACGGTGTGGAAGCGGTGGAAATCCTCGGTGCCCCGGCTCCAGGTTACTCCACGGGTGAAGCCATGGCCGAGGTCGAAGCCATTGCCGCAAAACTGCCGAAAGGCGTAGGCATCTCCTGGACGGGGCTGTCCTATGAAGAACGTCTGGCGGGTTCGCAGGCGCCGGCATTGTTTGCGCTGTCGCTGCTGATGGTATTTCTGTGTCTGGCGGCTCTCTATGAGAGCTGGTCGATTCCGATTGCCGTGGTGCTCGTGGTTCCGCTGGGGATCATCGGTGCCTTGCTGGCGACCAGTCTGCGCGGGCTGTCCAACGACGTGTACTTCCTGGTGGGGCTGTTGACGACCATCGGTCTGGCAGCGAAAAACGCCATTCTGATCGTCGAGTTCGCCAAGGAATTGCATGAACAGGGCGCCAGTCTGCGCGACGCCGCCATCGAAGCTTGCCGCATGCGTCTGCGTCCGATCATCATGACGTCCCTGGCGTTCATCCTCGGCGTAGTGCCTCTGGCAATTTCCACAGGCGCCGGCTCAGGCAGCCAGCACGCCATTGGCACCGTGGTAATTGGCGGTATGATCACCGCCACCGTACTCGCGATTTTCTGGGTACCCCTGTTCTTCGTTACGGTTTCGTCCATGGGCCAGCGTAAAATCACCGACCCGGATGACACTAAAGAAACTCCTAAAGAGGCTGGCCAATGAGCAAGTCGCTACTCTCCATCGCAGTCGCTGCCTTCGTGCTGAGCGGTTGCTCGCTGATACCTGATTATCAGCAGCCTGAGGCTCCGGTCGCAGGTCAGTACCCGCAGGGGCCGGCCTATTCGCCGGCCCAGGCACCGGCACAAGCCGCTGCCGAGCAAGGCTGGAAGCAGTTTTTCCATGACCCGGCGCTGCAACAGCTGATCCAGGTGTCCCTGGAAAACAACCGCGACCTGCGTGTCGCGGCGCTGAACATCGACGCCTATGCGGCTCAATACCGCATCCAGCGCGCCGACCTGTTCCCGGCGGTATCGGCCAATGCCAGCGGCAGCCGTCAGCGTGTTCCGGCCCGTGCCTCGCAAACCGGCGAGTCGAGCATCACCAGCTCCTACTCCGCCACTGTCGGCATCAGCGCCTACGAACTCGACCTGTTCGGTCGCGTTCGCAGCCTGAGCGAACAAGCGCTGCAACAATACTTCGCCACCGAAGAAGCACGCCGCAGCACCCAGATCAGTCTGGTCGCCAGCGTCGCCAATGCTTATCTGACCTGGCAAGCGGACAAGGAACTGCTCAAGCTGACTCAGGACACCCTCGGTGCCTTCGAAGAAAGCTACAAGCTGACCAGCCGCAGCAACGAAGTCGGTGTGGCTTCGGCACTGGACCTGGCCCAGTCGCGCACCTCGGTCGAGAACGCTCGTGCACAACTGGCGCGTTACACCCGCCAGGTCGCGCAGGACGAAAACAGCCTGACCCTGCTGCTCGGCACTGGTATTCCGGCCAACCTGCAAGCGGCCAAACCGCTGTCCGATGACCTGCTCAGCGACGTACCGCCGGGGCTGCCTTCGGATCTGCTGCAACGTCGTCCGGACATTCTGCAAGCCGAGTACAACCTGAAAGCGGCCAACGCCAACATTGGCGCAGCCCGTGCCGCATTCTTCCCGAGCATCAGCCTGACCGCCAACGCGGGCAGCCTGAGTCCGGACCTGTCCGGCCTGTTCAAGGGTGGTTCGGGGACGTGGTTGTTCCAGCCGCAGATCAACCTGCCGATCTTCAACGCCGGCAGCCTGCGCGCCAGCCTCGACTACGCCAAGATCCAGAAGGACATTGGCGTGGCGAACTACGAGAAGTCCATTCAAACGGCCTTCCAGGAAGTCGCCGACGGCCTCGCCGCCCGCCAGACCTACACCGAGCAGCTGCAAGCGCAGCGTGACTTCGTCGCGGCCAACCAGGACTACTACCGCCTGGCCGAACGTCGCTACCGCATCGGCGTCGACAGCAACCTGACGTTCCTCGATGCCCAGCGTCAGCTGTTCAGCGCACAACAAGCGCTGATCACCGACCGCCTCGCGCAGCTGACCAGTGCGGTCAACCTGTACAAGGCCTTGGGCGGTGGCTGGAATGCGCAAACCGCGCAGAACGAACCGCTGAAAGAAGAAGCACCGAAGATGAAGTTGTTCTGATCATCGGCTGAATACAAGGAGCCCACCGATTGGTGGGCTTTTTGTTGCCTGGCAGAAAGGTGTGTTGTCTGGGCTGGCCTATTCACGAGCAAGCTCGCTCCCACAGGGGAACGCATTCCAAATGTGGGAGCGAGCTTGCTCGCGAAGAGGCCCTGACATTCACCCAAAAATCCCGGCTCAATCTTGCGTTCGATAATCGCCCAAAACCCGCTTTACCCAATTGAATCCGAACATCCGCCCCCCGCACCATTCGCTCCACAAAACCAATAACAACAGGTTCGACACCATGCTCCCGCGCCCTGCCCCGTCCGGCTGATTGCCGTCGTTTCACCTCTGAACACTTTTCATGTCTGCACCCCGAAAACCGGTGTCAGCGCACCTGTTCGCCTTAAAAAAAACAAGAGAGACCCGAGCCCATGACAACCTCCCCTGCGCCTTACGCAATTCCCGGCCTGATCGCCCTGGCCCTGGCCGGCGCGGCGCTGCCCGCAGCGGCTGAAGAAGCCGGCTTCATCGAGGGCGCCAAGGTCAATCTCAACCTGCGCAACTTCTATATCAACCGTAACTTCACCAACCCGACCAAGGCTCAGGGCAAGGCTGAAGAGTGGACGCAGAGCTTTATCCTCGACGCCAAGTCCGGCTTCACCCAAGGCACCGTCGGCTTCGGCATGGACGTGCTGGGCCTGTATTCGGTAAAGCTTGATGGCGGTAAAGGCACGGGCGGCACCCAGTTGCTGCCGCTGGACCATGACGGTCGTCCGGCGGACAACTTCGGCCGCACCAACGTCGCTTTCAAAGCCAAGCTTTCGCAGACCGAAGTGAAGGTCGGCGAGTGGATGCCGGTGCTGCCGATCCTGCGTTCGGACGATGGCCGCTCATTGCCACAGACCTTCCGTGGCGGGCAGATCACGTCCAAAGAAATCGACGGCCTGACCCTCTACGGCGGCCAGTTCCGCGCCAACAGCCCGCGCGATGACAGCAGCATGAGCGACATGTCGATGACCGGCAAAGCGGCGTTCACCTCTGATCGCTTCAACTTTCAGGGCGGTGAATACGTTTTCAACGAAAAACGCACACAGATCGGCCTGTGGAACGCCGAACTCAAGGACATCTACAGCCAGCAATACGTCAACCTGATCCACAGCCAGCCGCTGGGCGACTGGACGCTGGGCGCCAACCTCGGCTTCTTCTACGGCAAGGACGACGGCAGCGCCCGCGCCGGCGACCTCGACAACAAAACCTGGTCAGGGATGTTCTCGGCGAAGTACGGCGGCAACACCTTCTACGTCGGCCTGCAGAAACTCACCGGCGACAGCGCCTGGATGCGCGTCAACGGCACCAGCGGCGGCACGCTGGCCAACGACAGCTACAACGCCAGCTACGACAATGCGCAGGAACGCTCCTGGCAAGTACGCCATGACTACAACTTCGTCGCGCTGGGCATCCCCGGCCTGACCCTGATGAACCGCTATATCAGCGGCGACAACGTGCACACCGGGACGATCACCGACGGCAAGGAATGGGGCCGCGAATCGGAACTGGGCTACACCGTGCAGAGCGGCGCGCTGAAGGATCTGAACGTCAGATGGCGCAACTCGACCATGCGCCGGGACTTCAGCAATAACGAGTTCGATGAGAACCGCTTGATCGTCAGCTACCCGATCAGCCTCCTCTAAACACCGATCCAACCCTGTAGGAGCTGCCGCAGGCTGCGATCTTTTGATCTTAAAAACAAGATCAAAAGATCGCAGCCTTCGGCAGCTCCTACATTGGAATTCTCGCCATTGGTCAGGAGAAGTGGCACTTTGCCGGCCGACAGATAAAGTGACAAAACCTGAAGGAGTCAGGTGCTTCACCTTTCCGCTTCCGTCGTCGTAGTCGGTCCTCAAGCTGGGAGCCAGGTTGTCATCGGAAGACACCAACGATCACCGGAGGACCACCTCAATGATCTCTCGTCTTGCAACACCCGACTGGGACGCCAAGGCGTACCAGCAGTTTTCCCGTCTCAGGCAACGCCCGGTCAATGAATTGCTCGACCGTGTTGACCTGCCAAATCCTCAACGCATTTACGACCTGGGCTGCGGCACCGGCATTGCCACGCAGTTGTTGGCCAAACGCTGGCCGCGCGCGCAGTTGCAGGGGATCGACAGCTCCGCGCAGATGCTCGCAGAAGCGCGCTGTCTGCCGCTCAGGGCATCGTGGAAACACTGCGATTTGCTCGATTGGCAACCGGAGCAGCCGGCGGACCTGCTGCTCGCAGCCGCCGTGCTGCACTTTATCGAGGGCCATGAAACGCTGCTGCCGCATCTGCTGGGTTATCTCAACCCGGGCGGCTGTCTGGCGGCGCACATGCCGGACTGGCGCGATGCGCTGTGGTATCGGCTGATGCTCGACACTCTCGAAAATGGCGGCCCCGATGGCACGCCAATGGGCACACCTGAACTGCGCCAGCGCATGGCCGCGCGGCCGTTGTTGGCGCTGGAGAATTACTACCGTTTGCTCGCGCCCATGACCACGTCGCTGGATATCTGGGAGACCGAGCAGTTGCAGGTGGTTGACGGCAAATCGCCAATTTATGACTGGGTGAAGGTCTCGGCGCTGCGGCCGGTGATGCAGGCGCTGGATTCAGCGGAACAGACGCGGTTTATCTATCACTACCTGATGCGGGTGCATAAGCATTATCCGCAGGAGGCGGACGGGCATACGTTGTTTGCGTTCAAGCGGATATTCATCGTTGCCACGGTTTGAATGAGTTGTGCTGATTGATGCGCAACGGCGTCTGCCCCCTTCGCGAGCAAGCTCACTCCCACATTGGAATGCATTTCCCTGTGGGAGCGAGCTTGCTCGCGAAGGCGTAATTTCTGGCGCCATCAATCCCTGGATTCAACACCCAGCTCATCCCACACCGACTCGGCCAGATGAAACGTCGCATTCGCCGCCGGAATCCCGCAATAGATCGCGCTCTGCATGATCACTTCCTTGATCTCACCCCGGCTCACGCCGTTATTGGCCGCCGCACGCAGGTGCAGTTTCAGCTCGCCCTCGCGGTTCATGCCGATCAGCATGGCGATGGTGATCAGACTTCGCGTGTGCCGAGGCAAGCCCGGTCGTGTCCAGATATCGCCCCACGCATGCCGCGTGATCATTTCCTGAAACTCCGAGTTGAACTCGGTCAGCGTGGTCAGGCTGCGATCGACATGGGCATCGCCCAGCACCGCGCGGCGCACTTGCATGCCGTCGTCGTAACGTTGTTTCTCGTCCACAAAAACTTCCTCACTTAGCCTGCAAAAACGCTAACACACGATCACTGAAGTCCGCGCCAGCCTGCACGTTTGACAGATGCGCCGCATAGAACTCGGCGTATTCGGCGCCGCGTACATGTTCCTGAATGAAATGCCCACCGGCCGGCGGCGTCACCGCATCTTCAGTGCCGGCGATCACCAGCAACGGCACGTTGATCGAAACCAGTTGCTCGCGGAAATCGGCATCACGCACCGCTGCGCAGTTAGCCGCATAACCTTGCGGCGAGGTGGCCGCGAGCATGTCGGTAATCTGCTTGGCCGCTGCCGGATGAGCAGCCGAAAAGTCCGGGGTGAACCAGCGGGCAATCGATGCATCACGCAGGGCCACCATCGCTGCCGCACCGTCACGCAGCACGGTTTCGATGCGTGGATTCCACACCGACGGATCGCCGATCTTTGCCGCGGTGTTGCAGACGATCAGCTTGTGCAGACGATGCCCGGCATTGATCCCCAGCCACTGGCCGATCAGGCCACCCATCGACAACCCGCAGAAATGCGCACGCTCAATGTGCAGTGCATCCAGCAAACCGAGCACGTCATGACCGAGTTGCTCGATGCTGTAAGGACCCGGCGTCACCAGCGATTTGCCGTGGCCCCGGGTATCGAAACGCAGCACGCGAAAATGCTCGGTAAACGCCGGCATCTGCGCGTCCCACATGTGCAGATCAGTGCCTAGCGAGTTGGAGAGCACCAGCACCGGCGCATCGACCGGGCCCTCGATTTGATAATGCAGTTCGCCATCGGCGAGTTGAACGAAAGCCACAGCCCTCTCCTTTCAGACAGACAATGCGTTGTGTTCGGCCACCGCACGCTCGACCCAGGTTTTCGCCTGGCCGAGGTAATGGGCGGGGTTCAAAAGTTGATCGAGTTCAGCGCTGCTCAACTCGGCGGTGACTTGCGGTTCGTCACCGAGCACGGCGCGCAAATGGCGCTGCTCGGCCACCGCGCGTTTGCAGCATTGTTCGAGCAGGTGATGCGCGGCGTCGCGGCCGACACGCTGGGCGAGGACAATGCTGACGGCTTCGGCCAACACCAGCCCCTGAGTCAATTCGAGGTTGCGGGCCATGCGTGCGGCGTCGACTTCCAGACCGTCGGCAAGCAATCGCGCCTGTTGCAGCGAACCGGAAACGAGGCAGCAGATTTCCGGCAACGTTTCCCATTCGGCATGCCACAGACCCAGACTGCGTTCGTGCTCCTGGGGCATCGCGCTGAACAGCGTCGAGACCAGACCCGGCACCCGCGTCGCTGCGCCGATCAACACCGCCGCGCCGACCGGATTGCGCTTGTGCGGCATGGTTGACGAACCGCCCTTGCCCGGTGCCGATGGTTCGAACACCTCGGCCGCTTCAGTCTGCATCAACAGGCTGATGTCGCGGCCGAATTTGCCCAGGCTGCCGGCGATCAAACCCAGCACCGCGCCGAACTCCACCACGCGATCACGCTGGGTGTGCCACGGCTGTTCCGGCAAGGTCAGTTGCAGTTCTTCAGCCAGCGCTTCGGCAATCGGCAAGGCCTGTTCGCCCAACGCGGCGAGGGTCCCGGAAGCGCCACCGAATTGCATCACCAGCAAACGCGGCTTGAGTTCACGCAAGCGCTGACGGCTGCGAGTCACCGCGCCCAGCCATCCGGCGATTTTCATGCCGAGGGTTACCGGTGTCGCGTGTTGCAGCCACGTGCGCCCGGCCAAAGGCGTCGCCGCATGGCGTTGCGCCTGGATCGCGAGGGAATCAGCGAGTTGCGCGAGATCGTTCTCGATCAACGCCAGCGCCTGACGCAATTGCAACACCAGTCCGGAATCCATCACGTCCTGACTGGTCGCGCCCAAATGCACATAACGTTCGGCTTCAGCGTCGCAGGCAGCAATCTGCTTGCCCAATGCCTTGACCAGCGGAATCGCCGAATTGCCCGCCGTGGCGATCGCCTCGCCCAGCGCCGCGAAGTCATACAGACCAGCGCTGCATGCCGCCGCAATCGGTGCCACAGCGGAGGCTGGAATCAACCCGACCCGCGCCTCGGCCCGGGCCAACGCGGCTTCGAAGTCGAGCATGGCCTGCACGCGGCCCTGATCGCAGAACACTTCGCGCATATCGCGGGCAGTGAAATAGGCATCGAACAATTGATTGCCCGGTCGCTGAGTCATAAACAGTCCTTGCCGGCGCGGGCCATCACGGCCCGCGCGCTTCGGGTTAGAGATCGTGGTGCAAATACGCCGCCTGTTTCGGCAAGCGCAGACTGAACAGGAAGGCGATCGCCATCATGGCCGTAACGTACCAGTAGAAGGAGTTTTCCATGCCGATGTTCTTCAGGCTCAGTGCGACGAATTCCGCCGAACCGCCGAAGATCGCGTTCGCCACCGCATAGGCGAGACCGACGCCGAGGGCGCGGACTTCCGGCGGGAACATTTCGGCTTTTACCAGGCCGCTGATCGAGGTGTAGAAACTGACAATCGCCAGCGCCACGGTGATCAATACAAACGCGAGGAACGGGCTGCTGACGCTTTTCAGGCTCAACAGAATCGGCACGGTGAACAGCGTACCGAGCGCGCCGAACCAGAGCATCGAGTTACGTCGGCCGATCTTGTCGGCAAGCATGCCGAACAGCGGCTGCATGCACATATACAGGAACAGCGCACCGGTCATGATGTAGCTGGCGGTCTTGGCGTGCATGCCGGCGGTGTTGACCAGGTACTTCTGCATGTAGGTAGTGAAGGTGTAGAAAATCAGCGAACCACCGGCGGTGTAACCGAGCACGGTGATGAACGCGGCTTTGTGATCGCGGAACAGTGCGCTGATGCTGCCGGCGTCTTTGTGCGCGCGGGTTTCCTTGTTGGTGGTTTCTTTCAAGCTGCGACGCAGGAACAGCGAAATCAATGCCGCTACCGCACCGACCACAAACGGAATCCGCCAGCCGTAGGCACGCAAATCGTCTTCAGTGAGAAATTGCTGCAGCACTACTACCAGCGACACGGCCAGCAATTGCCCGCCGATCAGCGTCACGTACTGGAACGAGGCGAAAAATCCGCGCTGGCCCTTGAGGGCAACTTCGCTCATGTAGGTGGCGGTGGTGCCGTACTCGCCGCCGACCGACAGGCCTTGCAGCAAGCGAGCGAACAACAGCAGGACCGGTGCCCAGACGCCGATGTCCTTATAGGTTGGCAAGCAGGCGATCAGCAACGAGCCGAAGCACATCATCAGAATCGAGATGAGCATCGAGTTCTTGCGCCCGTGCTTGTCGGCGACCCGGCCGAAAATCCAGCCACCAATCGGGCGCATCAGGAAGCCGGCGGCGAACACGCCAGCGGTATTGACCAGTTGCACCGTCGGGTTGTCGGAGGGGAAGAACGCCGGGGCGAAATAGATCGCGCAGAAGGCGTAGACGTAGAAGTCGAACCATTCGACGAGGTTGCCAGACGAGGCGCCGACAATGGCAAAGATGCGCTTGCTGCGCTCTTCACCGGTGTAATGGGAGGTGGTCGTTGTCATTGTTTTTCACTCGATAGGGACAGTGAGAGTCTAGACATACTTTGCAACAGTCCCGTTCCACATCCTACATCGATCGTTCCCACGCTCCGCGTGGTAACGCATCCGGTGACGCTCCGCGTCACAGTGGACGCGGAGCGTCCATGGCGGCATTCCCACGCAGAGCGTGGGAACGATCATGTAGGTGCTGCCGAAGGCTGCGATCTTTTGATTTTAATAATCGAAGAACACCGTCTCGGCATCAGTGCCCTGCAGAATCACATTCCACTGGTAAACACCCGAGGCGTCCTGCTTGGCCAGCAACGTGCTGCGACGCTCGGCCGGCACACAATCGAGTAACGGATCATCAACGTTGGCCGGCTCGCCCTCAAAGTAGATCCGCGTCAGCAAGTGCTTCACCAACCCGCGGGCAAACACCAGCACCACCAGATGCGGCGCCTGGGTCGAACCTTTCAGGCCCTCAACCGTGCCCGGTTTGATCGTGGTGAATCGGAAGCGCCCTTCAGCGTCCACCGGCACCCGGCCAAAACCTTCAAAGTGCGGATCGAGCGGTTTGTCCTGCTCGTCTTCCGGATGGTCGTATTTGCCGGCAGCGTTGGCCTGCCAGACTTCGAGCATGGCGTCGTTGACGACATCGCCATTGCCATCCACCACCTGCCCGGTGATCGCCACGCGCTCACCGAGGGTTTGCTCAACAGTGAGGTCTTCACGGTTCAGCCAGGTCAGGCCGATGTGGTAGTACGGCCCGACGGTGTGGGACGTGGTCGCAGTCAGCGTCATCTTATTTCTCCATCGGCGTGGCTTCACGCCCGCGCAGCACGATGTCCCAGCGATAACCGAGGGCGTAGGACGGAATGGTTTTTTCCAGATCGAAACTGGCGATCAGGCGCTCCTTGGCCGAAGTGTCCGGCACGCAGTTGTAGATCGGGTCGTACGCCAGCAGCGGATCGCCCGGGAAATACATTTGCGTGACCAGACGCGTGAGGATGCTCGGCCCGAACAGCGAGAAGTGGATATGCGCCGGGCGCCAGGCGTTGTGATGGTTACCCCAAGGGTAGGCGCCGGGCTTGATGGTCTGGAACTGATACCAGCCATCGGCGTCGGTGACGGTGCGGCCAGTACCGGTGAAGTTCGGGTCCAGCGGCGCGTCGTGCAGGTCGCGCTTGTGGTTATAGCGGCCGGCGGCGTTGGCCTGCCAGATCTCCACCAGAATCCCCGGCACCGGCAGACCGTTTTCGTCGAGCACGCGGCCGTGAATGATGATGCGTTCGCCCTGCGGCTCGCCTTCATGCTGGGCGGTCAGGTCGTTATCGGTGTCGCCCACGCGCTCGGCGCCGATGGTCGGCCCGGTGATTTCCGACAGCGAGTGCGGCAGAAACACCAATGGCTTGGACGGTGAGCGCAGGTTGGTGGATTGATACGTCGGGTGCAGGTACTCAGGCTGAGTGCCTTCCTGCGGACGACGGTAACCAGGCTTGTCAGACATGTCGCTTTCCTCTGTTCTATTTCGTCACGGCTTGCGTCAGACGCGTTCGATGGCCAGGGCCAAACCTTGGCCGACACCGACACACATGGTCGCCAGACCTTTCTTGCCACCGGTCTTTTCCAGCTGATGCAGCGCGGTCAACACCAAACGCGCACCGCTCATGCCCAACGGGTGACCGAGTGCAATCGCGCCGCCATTCGGGTTGACCTGCGCAGCGTCATCGGCAAGACCCAGTTCGCGCAGCACCGCCAAACCCTGGCTGGCAAACGCTTCGTTGAGTTCGATCACGTCGAAATCGCTGACCGCGACGCCCAGGCGCTCGATCAATTTGCGCACCGCCGGCACCGGGCCGATGCCCATCACCCGAGGTGCGACACCAGCGCTGGCCATGCCGAGCACTTTGGCGCGGGCGGTCAGGCCATGTTTTTTTACCGCGTCGGCGGAAGCCAGAATCAGTGCCGCAGCACCGTCGTTGACCCCGGAAGCATTGCCGGCGGTGACGGTTTTGTCCGGGCCGTTGACTGGCTTCAGCTTGGTCAGTGCTTCGATCGTGGTATCGGCACGAGGATGTTCGTCCTGGCTGACTACGGTTTCGCCCTTCTTGTGGGCAATCCGTACTTCAACAATTTCTTCGGCGAAGTAACCAGCAGCCTGCGCGACAGCAGTGCGTTGCTGACTGCGTAGAGCGAACGCGTCCTGATCGGCGCGCGACACTTTATAGTCGTCGGCGACGTTGTCAGCGGTCTGCGGCATCGCGTCGACGCCGTACTGCGCCTTCATCAACGGGTTGATGAAACGCCAGCCGATGGTAGTGTCTTCCAGTTTCATGTTGCGCGAAAAACCTGCGTCAGCCTTGCCCATCACGAACGGCGCGCGGGACATCGACTCGACGCCGCCGGCAATCGCCAACTCCATCTCGCCGCTGGCGATGGCGCGGAATGCGGTGCCGATCGCGTCCATGCCCGAAGCGCAAAGACGATTGAGGGTCACGCCCGGTACGCTTTCCGGCAGGCCCGCCAGCAGCAGCGCCATGCGCGCGACGTTGCGGTTGTCTTCACCGGCCTGGTTGGCGCAACCGAGGAAGACTTCGTCGATGGCATTCCAGTCCACCGATGGATTGCGTTCCATCAGGGCCTTGATCGGCACAGCGGCCAGGTCATCGGCGCGGACGGCGGACAAACCGCCGCCGAAACGGCCGATCGGGGTGCGAATCGCGTCGCAGATATAAACGTCACGCATCATGCTTCTCCCGGTGCCTGGCCGTGGGCGGCGGCAGTACGTGCTTCGAGATCGCGCAGCGCGCTCAGTTCGACTTCGGTCGGCTCGGCCGTCGCTTCAACCTGCTCGGCAAAACGAATCGCCCAACCGGTGGCCGCGATGACTTGCTCGCGGGTCACGCCCGGGTGCAGTGCGGTGACCACGAATTCGTGGGTGCCTTCTTCCGGTTCCATGATGCACAGGTCGGTGATGATCCCGACCGGCCCGGCGCCCGGCAGGCCCAGACGTTTACGCGAGTCGCCGCCTTCGCCGTGACCGACCGAGGTGATGAAGTCGAGCTTGTCGACAAACGAGCGCGCCGACTGTTTAAGGATGATCAACACGCTTTTTGCCGAACCGGCAATTTCCGGCGCGCCACCGGCACCCGGCAGACGCACTTTCGGCGAGAAGTAATCGCCAACCACGGTGGTGTTGATGTTGCCGAAACGGTCGACCTGCGCGGCGCCGAGAAAACCGACGTCGATGCGCCCGCCCTGCAACCAATAGCGAAAAATCTCACCGGTCGGCACGACAGTGTCAGCGGTTTCCGCCAACTCGCCATCGCCGATCGACAGCGGCAATACGCTTGGCTTGGCGCCAATCGGGCCCGACTCGTAGATCAGTACCACGTCCGGCGACGAGGTCAGGCGCGCGAGGTTGGCGGCTTTCGACGGCAGGCCGATACCGACGAAGCACACCGAGCCGTTCTTCAGGCGACGGGCCGCCGCGACGGTCATCATTTCATTGGTGGTGTAAGTCATTACTTGGCCTCCGAAGCAGCGGCCAGCTTGGCCTGGAACGCGCTGAAGTCAGCGCAGCCATGGATGTATTCGTTGATCCACGCGGTAAACGTCTCACGGTCACGGGCGATCGGATCCCACGCCTGGTAGAAACGATTGTCACGCTCGGTGTAACCGTGGGCGTAGGACGGGTGCGCGCCGCCGGGTACGTGGCAGACTGCGCTCAAGGCCCAGGTCGGCAGGACGCAGGCATTCATTGGCGCGTTGAGGTTGTCGACAATCTCTTCCACGGTGACGATGCAGCGTTTGGCCGCCAGTGCTGCTTCTTTCTGCACACCGAGGATGCCCCACAGCAGCACGTTGCCCTGGCGGTCGGCTTTCTGTGCGTGGATCACGGTCACGTCCGGGCGCACCGACGGCACCGCCGCCAGCACTTCACCGGTAAACGGGCAGGTCACGGTTTTGATCAGCGGGTTGACCTTCGGCAGGTCGGAACCGGCATAGGCACGCAGCACCGCGAACGGCAGGCCGGATGCGCCAGCGACGTAGGCATTGGCCAGGTCGGCATGGCTGTGCTCTTCGATTTCGAGAGCATGCGGCCATTGTTTCTCGACCGCGTCACGCAGGCGGTGCAGCGAACCGACGCCCGGGTTGCCGCCCCAGGAGAAAATCAGTTTGCGTGCGCAACCGGCACCGATCAGTTGGTCGTAGATCAAGTCAGGCGTCATCCGCACCAGCGTCAGATCTTTCTTGCCCTGACGAATGATTTCATGACCTGCGGCCGTAGGGATCAGGTGAGTGAAGCCTTCGAGCGCGACGGTGTCACCGTCGTTGACGAACTGCTTCACCGCGTCGTGCAGCGAAAGGATCTCAGCCATGGAGCGGGCTCCTGTTTTTGTAATGAATCGCCAGTGATAAAAAGGCGCGAGGTTCAGCGCCGGAGTCACTGCAGATTAAGCCTGGGGAAATGGCCAAACAATCCGATAATCGACTGAGTGTTCGTTTATCGAACAGATTGTTGTCAGCCTATCGGTTCGTGTTTTGATTGATCGTTCCCACGCGGAGCGTGGGAATACAGCCCGGGACGCTCCGCGTCCCAAAGCAGACGCAGAGCGTCTATTGAGGCGTTCCCACGCAGAGCGTGGGAACGATCATGCGCTGATACTCAGGTCGCATCCGCATGACTGACCATGCCTTTAATCACCACCGCCGTGGTGGCCAACGCCGCCGGAATTACCAACGCCGTCAACACCTGCTCGAAATTCCAGCCCAGGCCCAGCAACGTTGCGCCCATCCACGCCCCGAGAATCGCGCCAAAGCGGCCGATGCCCAGCATCCACGAGACCCCGGTCGCCCGCCCTTGGGTCGGATAAAACCGCGCCGCCAGTGACGGCATCGCCGATTGCGCGCCGTTCACGCACATCCCCGCCACCAGCACCAAAGTCGCCAGCAACGTAATGTTGCCCAGGCTCTGTCCGACCGCATAGGCAAACACCCCGGCCAACAGGTAGAAAATGCCGATGACCTTGTGCGGATTGAAGCGGTCCATCGCCCATCCCACAGCGACCGCGCTCAACACCCCGCCGAACTGGAACAACGCGCCAATAAATGCGGCTTGCTCCATGCTCGCGCCGCTGTCACGCATCAGCGTCGGCAACCAACTGGTCAGCAGATAAACAATCACCAGACCCATGAAGTAGGTTAGCCACAGCAGCAAGGTGCCGGTGCTGTAAGTGCCCGAGAAGATCACCGCGAACACGTTGCGCGCCTTGACGGTTTTCTGTTCCGGTACGCTGAAGCTCGAGGCCTGAGCGACGGTGACCGGGTCGATCGGCGCCAGGGTCTTGCGCACTTTGTCCGTGCCACGATTGCGCACCACCAGATAACGCGCCGACTCCGGCAGCCAGAACAGCAGCACCACGGCGAGGATCAGCGGCAGGATCCCGCCGATCAGCAGCAGACTGTGCCAGCCGAACGCCGGAATCAGCTTGGCAGAAATAAACCCGCCACCGGCCATGCCGAGGTTGAAACCGCAGAACATGCTGGTTACCAGCAGCGACTTCTTGCGCTCCGGGGTGTATTCCGAGAGCAGTGTGGTGGCATTCGGCATCCCCGCCCCCAGTCCCAGACCGGTCAGGAAGCGCAGCACCAGCAGCTGTTCAACGTTGCTGCTGTACGCCGACGCCAGGCTGAAGGCGCCAAACAGCACCACAGCGCCGACGAGGACGACTTTGCGCCCGAAGCGGTCAGCCAAAGGGCCAGAGCCGAGTGCACCGAAGACCATGCCAATCAGCGCGGCACTCATCACCGGGCCAAGGCTGGCCCGGTCGATGCCCCAATCCTGCGACAGCGCCGGGGCAATAAAACCCATCGCGGCGGTGTCGAGGCCATCGAGAAAGACAATCAGGAAACACAGGATCACCACGCGCCACTGATAGCGCGAGATCGGTTGGGCATTGATGAAGGTCTGCACGTCGAGGCAGTTACCCACAGCGGACTGAGGCTGGTTCATTATTTTTATTCCACGCAAAAAACGCAGTCGAACGGCGGCCGGCCAGAGAGCGGCACGGTCACAAGAATAGAAGGTCTGGATCAGGCGTTGCGGTGAACCCGGCAACAGCGGATGGGGCGGAGACAGTCGGAGAGCATGCGCATGGTGAGTTGCCTCTTGTCATTATTATGGGAATCGGCAGTCCGGCGGGCTCATTCACATCAGCGCCGGATGACGCTGCCGCGACATTAATGATCCGAGGGTTTTAGCGTCAATTCGATAAACGCAACACTGTGCGTTTATCGAACACTTCATCAGGCAAACAACTGCGCACTGAGGTCGCGACTGGCGCTGAGCAGGCCCGGCAGGAAGCGCTGCTCCAGCTCGGTACGACTGACGCGACCGGCGTGGGTGCTGACGTTGAGCGCCGCAACGACCTGACCGGAAGCATCGTAGACCGGCACGGCAATCGAACGCAGGCCTTGTTCCAGTTCCTGATCGACGATGCACCAGCCTTGCTGCCGCACTTCCTGCAGGCATTCGAGCAACGCGTCGGGGGTGTGAATCGTGCGGCTGGTCTTGGCGACCAGTTCGGCGTGATCGAGGTATTCACGCAGCGAGGTGTCATCAAGTGCTGCGAGCAGAATCCGGCCCATCGACGTGCAATACGCTGGCAGGCGACCGCCCACCGACAGGTCTACCGAAATCAGCCGCTGGGTGGTCGCCGAGCGCGCGATGTAGAGGATGTCGTCGCCCTCCAGCGTGGCCATGTTGCAGGCTTCATGCAGTTGCTCGCTCATGCGGTCAAGGTACGGCTGGGCGGATACCGCCAGTGGCGTCGACGACAGATAGGCGTGGCCGAGGGTCAGCACTTTGGGCAGCAAGGAATAGGTGCGACCGTCCGTGGTGGCGTAGCCGAGTTTGATCAGCGTATGCAGGCAACGACGCACGGCGGCGCGGGGAATCTCGGTGCGGTGGCTGATTTGGGCGATAGTCAGATGGCGCTTGCGCTCCTGAAACGCCTGCACCACCGCCAGACCACGAGCCAGCGAAGTCATGAAGTCCGGATCACCGGTCAGCGCCTGGATACGTTTGGCCGGCGAGGCGACGATCGGCGGCGCCACAGAGGTGAAGGAGTTGCGCATTTGATCGTTCATTTCTTGTCCTTTTATCCGGCACGGATCAATGGGCTATACAAGCGGCTCGCCGACAAATGCACAAGCGTCGGGCTGCAAGATTGGGCGATTATCGAACCGTCGACCGATAATCGCAATCAACTGTTGGGATGGCGTCTAGCTATTTATAGGGCAAGCCAAACTTTGCGATTATCAGAATCACAGCTTTAGTTGTCCGACTAAATGGCGCCAAAAACAGATCACCCACCCAATAAGGGCCAACACGCACTTCAACTAGTAACAAAAGTTGCGAGTCACAAAACAATCACACATCCGGAACCGTTTTTAACTTGGCAAAGATAGTCATTCCTGAATCGACCGCTATAATGCAGCTCAGTGGCACCTCGTTTTTAATCGCGGAGGTCGTCACCCGCTGCGGCGATGTCCATCGCCAACAGCCCGGCCAGCGCCTGACGCGAATCACTCATGCAACGCCTGCGCTCGCTGAAACAGGAAACTGATGCTGCGTCAGTTTTTATCTGGTGCCGTAGCCGCCTGTAACACGGAAGTCTTGATCGCCCCACCGTTTACACCAATGCCTGTCCGGGCGTTGAACTCGCGGTGGCTCCGTTCAACCGATTCGTTGCAGTGCGTTTCACCAGACACTTAACTCAACTCATACAGGTAGCACTGTGACGAAAGACGAACTGCGCGCGGAACTTGAGCGCCAGGAACAACGTTACAAGGAAGTTTACGGCGGGGAAGTCACCACCTACGCCGCTCAGCCCGAACCGGAACGCAAAGCATGGCGTAAACGCCCTACCGTTCAGGATCAGGTCTTCAAGCAAGAAATCGAAAAGATCGAAAAGGAACTCAAAGCCGAAGAGCCTTGAGCCACGGTTTTCGGATTTTCTGAAGGTTTGCGTCCACACCGGTTACAAGCGCGGTGGAACGACGATGCCTTGCGCGCCCGCTACCCGCGGGCAGCGGCCATCATCCGGTCTGACTGACTGAGAACGGGCGTCCTACAGGTTTCAGAGATATTTCAGACAAGCGTTTGAGACGTTCGCGCATCGGTAAATTCGCTTGCAAAACAAGCTTTTTATCAAGTAAATCAAGCACTTGAAAAACCCTGCAGCACGCTTGGTTTTCATGCGTTGCAACAAATTAAATCGAAGAAGTGTGTAACCGATGAGCAGGGAGGGGATCGATTCCCAGTCTTTTCTGGCATAATCGCGCCCCCTTACGACCGGGTCAGAAAACCTTCATGATCGATTTATTCAGCGGACTGGATGCTTGGGTGCTTGTGAGCCTCTTGCTCGCCCTGACGTTTGTCCTCGCCTTCGAGTTCATCAATGGATTTCATGACACCGCTAACGCGGTAGCCACTGTTATCTACACCAAAGCCATGCCGCCCCACCTGGCGGTGTTCTTCTCCGGTGTGTTCAATTTCCTCGGCGTGCTGCTGGGCGGCGTTGGCGTGGCGTATGCCATTGTCCATTTGCTGCCGGTTGAGCTGCTGATCAATGTGAACACCGGCCATGGCCTGGCGATGGTGTTCTCGTTGCTCGCCGCGGCAATCGCCTGGAACCTGGGCACCTGGTACTTCGGTATCCCGGCTTCCAGCTCGCACACCCTGATCGGCTCGATCCTCGGTGTCGGCCTGGCCAACGCCCTGATCAACGACATTCCGTTGGCCGACGGCGTGAACTGGCAAAAAGCGATCGACATCGGCGCCTCGCTGGTGTTCTCGCCAATGGCCGGCTTCCTGATCGCCGCGCTGATCCTGATTGGCCTGAAGTGGTGGCGTCCGCTGTCGAAGATGCACAAGACACCGGAACAACGCCGCAAGATCGACGACAAGAAGCACCCGCCGTTCTGGAACCGTCTCGTTCTGGTGATCTCGGCCATGGCCGTGAGCTTCGTACACGGTTCCAACGATGGCCAGAAAGGCATCGGCCTGATCATGCTGGTACTGATCGGTATCGTGCCTGCACAGTTCGTTCTCGACCTGAACAGCACCACGTACCAGATCGAACGCACTCGCGATGCGACCCTGCACTTGAGTCAGTTCTACCAGCGCAACGCCGATTCACTGGGTGAATTCCTGGCCTTGGGCAAAAGCGTGGAAGGCGACCTGCCGGAGAAATTCCGCTGCAACCCGCAGCAGACCGAACCGACCATCAGCGCCCTGCTGCACACGCTTAAAGGCGTAGCGGACTACCATTCGCTGTCGTCCGACAGCCGCATCGAAGTGCGTCGTTACCTGCTCTGCCTGGACGACACCGCGAAGAAGGTTGGCAAGCTGCCTGGCCTGGAAGCCCGTGAAAAGGCTGACCTCGACAAGCTGCGCAAAGACCTGACCACCACCACCGAATACGCGCCGTTCTGGGTGATTCTGGCGGTTGCACTGGCCTTGGGCCTGGGCACCATGGTTGGCTGGAAACGCGTGGTACTGACCATCGGTGAGAAGATCGGCAAGCAGGGCATGACCTATTCCCAGGGCATGTCGGCGCAGATCACCACTGCCAGTTTGATCGGCATGGCCAATATCTTCAGCCTGCCGGTATCGACCACTCACGTTCTGTCTTCGGGCGTGGCGGGCACCATGGTTGCTAACAAGAGCGGCCTGCAGGGCGGCACGGTTCGCACCATTCTGTTGGCTTGGGTGTTGACCTTGCCGGCGACGGTTGCGCTGTCGGCCGGGTTGTTCTGGCTGGCGTCGAAGGCGTTGGGTAGTTGATAGATAGCGGTACTTGAGAAAGGCGCGATTCGAGAGGATCGCGCCTTTTTTTGTGTTTGGGGGATTGGGATTGGGATTGGGATTGGGGGCATATCCGTTGCTGCGGGTGTTGCCGCTGGCGGTTTCGCTCTTACAGCGACTCACTTTTCCAGACGCCGAAAAGTAAGCAAAAGGCTTTGCCCCGGCGTACGGCACTTCGCTGAGGCTCAGTGTTCCCTCGCTACGGTGTCCATCCGGGGGCATCGCCTACGGTTTGCTTCGCTGCACCTCCTCTCGATGTATGCGGCTACGCCGCACGGCGCTGCGCGCCTAACCCCCGGATGAACACCTCCGCTCGGCCTGCCGATGGGGCAAAAGATTAAAAGCCGAAGCAAGATCAAAAGCCAGATCAAGAGCCAGATCAAGAGCCAGATCAAGAGCCAGATCAAGAGCCCCTCACCCTAGCCCTCTCCCAGAGGGAGAGGGGACTGACCGTGGTGTTTGGGAGAGTTACGCCGACGTGCGATTGCCGTGTTGAACTCTGGCTCTAAAAAGCAAAAAAATCAGCCCCTCGCCATGAGGAAAAGGGGACTAATCGAGGTGATTGGGCGAGCTACGCCGACGTGCGATACCGCGCTGAACTCAGGCTCTAAAAAGCAAAGAAATCAGCCTCTCACCCTCCGAGAAAGAGGGGACTGACTGAGATGTTTGGGAGAGCTACATCGAAGTGAAATACCGAGTCGAACTCAGATTTTGAAAAGCCCACAAATCGGCTCCCTCTCCCTCGGGAGAGGGCTGGGGTGAGGGGTGAATCCAACACCAATCCAAAGCCGAACACGCTGTTGCTCCTCACCACTCAACAGGATGAGCGTTAGCTCGGCTGCAGCTTTTGATCTGTAAAGCGACGTCGGAAGGCTGAGTGGAGGGATTGATCCGGGCGTGGAAGCGCAGCGACCGTTTGGCGCAGCCAAACACAGCGGGAGTAGGTGCAGCGAAGCAAACCGGAGACGCTGCGCCCGGATCGATCCCGCAGCGAAGGAACCCCGAGCCCCAGCGAGCGGGCCGCACGTAGGAGCAAGCGTTTTTTTGCTTACTTTTTTTAGGCGTTTGTAAAAAAAGTGAGTCGCCGTAAGGGCGAAATCCTAAGTGGGCTTAACCGCAGCAATGGATATGTACGCAACCCAGGTCACCCAGCCTGACGCGAACTCCGATACATAAACACCAAAGCCAACCCCAAACACCCCATCGCCAAAATCCGACTGGAAGAAAGCTCAATCGCCGGATTCCCCAGCCAGCCAAAATTATCAATCAACATCCCCATGCCCAGCTGCCCGACAATCACCGCCACCGTCGCCACAGCCGTCCCCACCACCGGCACCGCCCCGACCATCACCATCATGTAGACCACACCAAACAGCGCCCCGGTCAACTGCCACTTCGGCACATCCAAAAGACTCACCGCATGCGCCGGCTCAAAAAACAAAATCAACAACCCGGTCGACACCGCACCGACAACGAATGTCAGCAAACTACTGCGCAACACCCCGACGCTCTCACCCAAACGCCCGTTGATCGCCGCCTGCACACTCAACACCGCACCGGCCAACACCACCACCGCCAACAAAATAACCAGACTCATCACTCACCCCCGCGCAATCAAAACAAGTGCCGCCACAATCAACCCCAACGCCAGCCACCGCTCAGCATTGACCTTCTTGCGCGTCGCGCCGAACCAGCCGAAATGGTCGATCAACACACTCTTGCCAACCTGCCCGGACAGAATCGCAATCATCGTCATGGCGATACCGATGTGCGGCGTGGCCAACGTCAGCACCACCACATACATCGGCCCCAGAAAACCGCCAATCAACTGCCAACGCGGCAGATCCGTCAGTGCCGGGCCTTTTTGCGGACCGGCGAACAACAGCAGTAAAAACAGAATCGCCGAGCCGACGCCAAAGATGCTCAAAGTCGCCCACAGATGCCCGACCTGCACACCCAAAGGACCGAGCAACCCCGCCTCCACCGACAACCCCATGCCCGCGAGAATCACCAGCGGCAGCAGCAACAAGCGCAACCCTGATTTCGTCGCCGGAGCGCTGACACTCACCTCATCCAACGTCTGCATAAACAACATTCCACTCAAGTAAACGATGGCGCGGATTATCGGCTGGCGAAGCTGTGCGATAAATGGGAGCATCCGGACAACACTTTTGCGTAATTCGCACAGCAGGATGATATGCACGGGCTTAACGAACTCGGATTCAAAGCGCTAAGGCTGTTTGTGGCGGTGCTCGATCACGGCAGCTTTTCCGAAGTCGCCCGCCGGGAAGGCGTGGCACCCTCCTCGATCTCCCGGCAGATCCAGTTGATGGAGCAGGCGCTCAATCAGCAATTGCTCTATCGCCACACCCGAGCGGTGACGCCAACCGAAGCCGGGCGCATGCTCGGTCACCATGCGCGGCTGGTGCTGGTGCAACTGGAGGAAGCCGAACAGGCGCTGCAGGAACAGCAAAGCGAACCCACCGGCCTGGTGCGCATCAACGCCCCGGTAGTATTCGGTCAGCGGCATCTGACGCCGTGGTTGGGGAAGTTGTGCGCGCGTTATCCGAAGCTGCAACTGGATATCCAGCAGACCGACCATTACGTCGACCCGCTGCAAGAAGGCGCCGACCTGCTGTTTCGCATCGGCCCGCTGCACGATTCGAGTATGCAGGCACGGATTCTGGCGCCGCACCGCTTTCAGGTCGCGGCCAGCCCGGCGTATCTCAAGCGCCACGGCACGCCGCAGAAACCTGAAGATCTGGCGCAACACCATTGCCTCGCCTACAAAGGCGCGGCCGGCCAGCAGCGCTGGTTTTTCCGTCGTGATGGTGAGGACTGGACGCCGTACTCGGTGAAAGGCCCGATCACCGGCAACCACGCCGACACCCTCACCCAAGCCGCCGAGCAAGGCCTGGGGCTGGTGATGTTTCCGTCATGGCTGATTGGCGAAGCGGTGCGCGACGGCACGCTGGTGCCGGTGCTGGGGAAGTATCAGGTGTCGAACAGCCTGGAGCCGCAGCAGATTGCGGTGTTGTGGCCGGGGAGCCGCAGGTTGTCGGTGAAGGTGCGGACGGTGATTGATTTCTTCGTCGAGTGCTTTGGTGAAGTGCCCTATTGGGATCGTCCCTGAAAACTGAAAATCAAAAGCCCCTCACCCTAGCCCTCTCCCTGAGGGAGAGGGAACTGATTGGGGGATGCTATGGAATTACGCCGACCTGAAACAGCTTTACCGAATCCAAAATCGACTGAATCTTTCAGGTCGACGTATGACGCAAGACAACTCGGTCAGTCCCCTCTCCCTATGGGCGGTCCGACGTTTCGGGAGGGCTAGGGTGAGGGGCTTTTCAGGCTGTCAGATCCGGAACTGCCCAACCAGTTTGCCCAGGCGCTGCCCCAGCTCCGCCAAACTACGCGAAGTCTGCGCACCCAACTGCGTCTCATCGGCCACGCTGTCCACCGCCACCGCAATCTGATGCACGCTGCGGTTGATCTCCTCCGCCACCGCCGTCTGCTCTTCCGCCGCACTGGCAATCTGCGCGTTCATCGAGTTGATCGTCGCGATCAACTCGGCCATGGCATCCAGCGAAGCCCCGGCCTGATTGGCCTGCTGTGAAGTGCCGTCGCCCGCCTCACTGGAACGACGCATGGCTTCAACCGCTTGCTGCGTACCCGCCTGCAAACGATCGATCATCCCCTGAATTTCCTGCGTGCTGATCTGCGTACGGCTGGCCAGCGCCCGCACCTCATCCGCCACCACGGCAAAACCACGTCCGGCCTCACCGGCCCGCGCCGCTTCAATTGCGGCGTTGAGCGCCAGCAGGTTGGTCTGCTCGGCGATCGAACGAATCACCCCGAGCACGCCGACAATCGACGTCACGTCTTGCTGCAGGCTGTCCAGCGACACGCCGCTGCTGCGGATGTCATCGACCAGCGCATGAATCTGCTTGATGCTGCCGGCCACCACGCGTTTGGCGCTCTGGCCTTCTTCGTCGGTCTGCTGAGCGGCGACGGCGGCGTTCTGTGCGCTTTTGGCCACTTCCTGCGCGGCGGCAGACATCTCGTTGATCGCCGTGGCAACCTGATCGGTCTCGTGGCGCTGACGCTCCATCGCCTGATCCGAACGCTGGGCCTGATCGGACACTTGCGTCACCAGACCGGTCAGTTGCGTGGTCATCTCGGTGATCTGCCGCACCAGGCCATGAATCTTGTCGACGAAACGGTTGAACGAGCCCGCCAGTTCGCCAAGTTCATCCTGGCTGGTGATGTTCAGGCGACGCGTAAGGTCGCCCTCACCCGCTGCAATGTCGTCGAGGTTGGCTTTCATCAGGGTCAACGGACGCAAAATGGTATTGGCCAACAGCATCCCCGCCGCCGCGATGACCAACAGCACCACCACCGCGACGCCGACGATGCTCAGCACCACGCCTTGCATACGTTCCTGCACCTGCGCTTCGACCAGCGCCACTTGCGCTTCGATGCCGTCGAGGTTGACCGACGTACCGACCGCCATGTCCCACTTCGCCAGGTATTCGGTGTAACCGAGCTTTGGCACCAGCACGTTGGCGTTGCCCGGCAGTGGCGAGCTGTATTGCAGATAGTGGGTGCCGTCCTTCGCCACACTCACCAGACCACGATTGACGTAGACGCCGTTCGGGTCGCGGTTGTCCTTGAAACTTTTGCCCACGCCTTCGGGGTCGTTGGCTTTGAACAGGCGCACGGTCTCGGAGTCGTAGCCGAAGAAGTAGCCGTCCTTGCCGTAGCGAATGCCCGAGAGCAATTTGATCGCCTGCGCCCGCGCCTCAACGTCACCCGGCGCGGCCGCGTCGTACAGCGGCTTGATCGTGGTCATGGCCACGGCGACGTAGCTTTGCAGAGTGGCTTTGGCATCGCCGAGCAGACGCTCGCGGGTCTGGTCGACCTCTTTGTGCGCTTGCTCCTGGAGGATGAACAGCGTGGTCAGGCTGATGACCAGGGCAAAGAGCAACACCGGGAGAACGGCGAGGGAGAGGACTTTAGCCTTGAGGCTCAGGCGCATTGTGGGGGCTCACTCTTTTGGTTTTATTGGCGTGGTTAAAGGCTTTAACGGCACGCGCAAGCAAAAGTTGAGCTTCGGTATGAGGATCGTTGAGGATCGTTCCCACGCTCTGCGTGGGAATGCAGCCCCGGACGCTCCGCGTCCAACAACGTGACGCAGAGCGTCACAAGAGGCATTCCCACGCAGAGCGTGGGAACGACACCGGAGAGGGTTCAGAGGACCATCGCGGCCACCCAGCCGAACGCCAGCAACGGCAGGTTGTAGTGCAGGAACGTCGGCACGACGGTGTCCCAGATATGGTGATGCTGGCCGTCGATGTTCAGGCCGGAGGTCGGGCCGAGGGTCGAATCCGACGCTGGCGAACCGGCGTCGCCCAACGCACCGGCGGTGCCGACGATGCAGACAATGGCGATCGGGCTGAAGCCCAGTTGCACGCACAGCGGCACGAAGATCGCCGCCAGAATCGGCACCGTGGAAAACGACGAACCGATGCCCATGGTTACCAGCAACCCGACCAGCAGCATCAGCAACGCGCCGACGCCCTTGCTGTGATTGATCCACGACGCCGACGACTCGACCAGGGTCTGTACCTCACCGGTGGCCTTCATCACCTCGGCAAACCCGGAGGCGGCGATCATGATGAAGCCGATCATCGCCATCATCTTCATGCCCTCGGTGAAGAGGTCATCGGTCTCGCGCCATTTCACAATGCCCGACACCGAGAAGATCAGGAAACCGACCAGCGCCCCGATAATCATCGAGTCCAGCAGCAGTTGCACGATGAACGCAGCAGCAATCGCCACACCGGCAATCATCAGGCTCAGCGGGTTGTACTGCACCGCCACTTGCTCGACCTGCTCGATCTTCGCCAGGTCGTATACGCGCCGCTTGCGATAGGTGATGAACGCCATCGCCAGGCCGAAGACCATGCCCAACGCCGGAATGCCCATGGCGTGGGTGACATTGATACCGCTGATGTCGACACCGCTACGGGCAACGTTGGCCAGCAGGATTTCATTGAGGAAGATGTTGCCGAAGCCCACCGGCAGGAACATGTACGGCGTGATCAGACCGAATGTCATGACACAGGCGATCAAGCGGCGGTCGAGTTGCAGCTTGGTCAGCACATAGAGCAGCGGCGGCACCAAGAGCGGAATGAACGCAATGTGGATCGGCAGAATGTTCTGCGAGGCAATCGCCACCACCCACAACAGGCCAATCAGCAGCCATTTGACGCTGCCACCGCCGGTCGAGTGCTGGCGATCAACCATTGCCAGCGCCTTGTCGGCCAGCGCATGAGCCAGACCGGACTTGGCAATCGCCACGGCGAAAGCGCCGAGCAAGGCGTAGGACAACGCCACGGTCGCGCCGCCGCCCAAGCCGCTGTTGAACGCCTTGAGCGTGGCGTCGATGCCCAGACCACCGGTCAGGCCGCCGACCAGCGCCCCAACGATCAGAGCGATCACCACATGCACGCGGGACAGGCTGAGCACCAGCATGACGCCGACCGCCGCTATGACTGCATTCATTTCACTTCCTCGAAAAACACTGCGGTGGAAAACCGACCGCCAGACAGAATGAGTCCGCCAAAGCTTAACCGGCGGATTTGCAAAGAGGGTCTTATTAGAAGGGCGCGCACTGTGCCGCAGAGTGGCGGCGGTGTCAAAGCGAGCGCTCCCGGGTGCGTCAATCCGCCATATTGTGTTTCAACGATAAAGAAAGCCGAAACGCGGCCGTTACAGTGCAAAGTCTCAGATATTTATCGAATAAGGACGTCTCCATGTCGCTCAGACAACTTTCCATCCAATGGAAAATCACCCTGCTCGCCGGCCTCTGCCTGGCCGGTATCGTGACCCTGTTGGTAGGTCTTTCGCTGTATCGCATGGAGCACAGTTCTGAACTGGTGAAAGCTTCGAGCATGGAAATGCTCACCGAGTCGGCGCAGGCGCGCATCGAATCGCAAGGGGAAGTGCAGGCGGCCGGCATTCGCCAGCAGTTCATGGACGCCTATCAGTACGGTCACGGCTTCTCGCGGCAGGTACTGTTTCTGCGCGAGCAGGCCGAGAAGCGTTTCCTCGATGCCTTCGACCTGCGCGAAGACATGACCCGTCAGGTCAAATCCGCGCTGCAAGCCAACCCTGACCTGCTCGGCCTGTCGCTGGTATTCGAAGCCAACGCGCTGGACGGCAAGGACGAACTGTTTGCCGGTCAGGCTGAACTCGGCAGCAACGACAAGGGCCGTTTCGCCCTGTACTGGTCGCAACCGACCCCGGGCAAAGTCACCTCGATGGCCCTGCCGGAAAGCGACATGGCCGACACCAGCACCGGCCCCAGCGGTCAAGCGGCCAACGCCTGGTTCACCTGCCCGCGCGCCACACTCAAGCCGTGTGTAATCGAACCGTACTTCTACGTGATCGACGGGCAAAACGTGCTGATGACCAGCATCGTCTTCCCGCTGATGGTCAACGGCAAAGTCATCGCCTCGCTGTCGGTCGACATCAACCTCAACAGCCTGCAAGCGATCAGTCAGGCCGCGAGCAAAAAGCTCTATGACGGCCAGACCGCCGTGAGCATCATCAGCCCCGCCGGCCTCCTCGCCGGTTACAGCCGGGATGCCGGCAAACTCAGCCAGCGTCTGGATGCCGTGGACAAGATCAGCGGCGCCGAACTGCTGAGCAAACTGGCTTCCAGCACCAGCGTCAGCAGCCTGCACAGCAACGGCCAGCTGAAAGTGCTGTCGCCGTTCCAGCCGATTCCCGGCGGCCCGTCGTGGGGCGTGCTGCTGGATGTGCCGGAAAAAGTCCTGGTCAGCCGCGCCGAAGCGCTCAAGCAACAGCTGGACGCGAGCAATAATTCCGGCACGTTGATCGAACTGAGCCTCGGCGTGCTGGCCGCGTTGATCGGCCTGCTGCTGGTGTGGCTGATGGCACGCAGCGTGACCAAACCGATCCTCGGTGTGGCGCACATGCTTGAAGACATCGCCAGTGGCGAAGGTGATCTGACCCGCCGTCTGGCCTATGACAAAAAGGACGAACTCGGTCAATTGGCCGGTTGGTTCAACAAGTTCCTCGACAAGTTGCAGCCGATCATTGCCGAGGTGAAACGCTCGGTGCAGGACGCGCGCAACACCGCCGACCAGTCCTCGGCCATCGCCACCCAGACTAGTGCTGGCATGGAACAGCAATACCGTCAGGTCGATCAGGTCGCCACCGCGTCCCACGAGATGAGCGCCACTGCGCAAGACGTCGCCCGTAGCGCTGCGCAGGCTGCCGAGGCTGCCAAGGATGCTGATCGCGCTACCCGTCAGGGCCTGACCGTGATCGATCGCACCACGGCGAGCATCGACACCCTCGCCGCCGACATGAGTGCGGCGATGGTGCAAGTCGAAGGGCTGGCGGCCAACAGCGAGAAGATCGGCGCGGTGCTGGAAACCATTCGCGCCATCGCCGAGCAGACCAACCTGCTCGCGCTCAACGCCGCGATCGAAGCGGCGCGTGCTGGTGAAGCCGGACGTGGATTTGCCGTGGTCGCCGATGAAGTCCGCAACCTCGCCCGCCGCACGCAAGAGTCGGTGGAAGAAACCCGCCAGGTGATTGAGCAGTTGCAGAGCGGTACGCAGGATGTGGTCGGTTCGATGGGCAACAGCCATCGTCAGGCTCAGGGCAGTGTCGAGCAGGTGGGCCAGGCTGTGACTGCGCTGCGCCAGATTGGCGATGCGGTGACGGTGATCAGCGACATGAACCTGCAGATTGCCAGCGCCGCTGAGGAGCAGAGTGCGGTGGCCGAGGAGATCAATAACAACGTGGCGACGATCCGCGATGTGACAGAGTCGTTGTCCGGGCAGGCGAATGAGTCGGCGCGGGTGAGCCAGTCGCTCAATAGCCTGGCGAATCAGCAGCAGAGTTTGATGGATCAGTTTCGCGTTTGATTTGAAGGTTGTGGGGTGTCAGGTAGATCCTTACCCCCTCACCCCAGCCCTCTCCCCCAAGGGGGCGAGGGGGAAAGGGAGCCGATCTTCGTGCCATTCAAAACTTGAGTCCGTCTCGATATTTCAGGTCACGGGAAAGCTTTCAAAACCTGAGTTCGGCACGATATCTCAGGTCGGTGTATCTCGAACAAACACCTCGGTCAGTCCCCTCTCCCTCTGGGAGAGGGCTAGGGTGAGGGGCTTTTAGAGGCTCACCGCCGAGGCAACTCAATCACCACTTTCAACCCGCCCCACTCACTCTCGCCCAACACCAGCAACCCGCCCCACGTATCGACGATGTCGCGCACAATCCCCAGCCCCAACCCATGCCCGTGGGTCTGCTCATCCAGCCGCGTACCGCGACTGAATACCTGAGCGCGCTGTTCTTGGGGAATCCCCGGGCCGTCATCTTCCACGCTCAGTGCAAAACCGTCCGAACGTTCGATCACACTCAGACGCACCTCGGCGTCCGCCCACTTGCAGGCGTTATCCAGAAGATTCCCCAACAGTTCGAGCAAATCCTCGCGATCCCACGGCAGTTGCAACCCCGCCGGCGCGACATAACTCAGCGCCAAATGCTCGCCATGAATCATGTTCAACGTCGCCAACAACCCCGGCAGTTCCGCATCACAATCAAACAGCGCCCCCGGCAGCGCATCACCGGACAGCCGCGCACGGTTCAGTTCGCGGTTGAGCCGCTGCTGCACTTGCTCCAGCTGCTCCTTGAGCACCTTGCGTAACTCGGGATGCGCATCGAGTTTTTCGCTGGAAGCCAGGCTCAACAACACCGCCAAAGGCGTTTTCAATGCATGCCCGAGATTACCCAAGGCATTGCGCGAGCGCTTGAGGCTGTCTTCGGTGTGCGCGAGCAAATGGTTGATCTGCGCCACCAGCGGTTCCAGTTCCACCGGCACCTGATCATCGAGTTGCGAACGCTGGCCTTGCTGCAATTGCGCGATCTGCTCACGAGCCCTTTCCAGCGGTTTCAGCGCGCGGCGCACGGTCAATCGCTGCAAGAACAGAATCAGCAACAATGCCGCCAGACCAAGGCCGAGGCCGATCTGGCGCATGCGCTGAAAGCTCTCGCGCACGGGGGTGTAATCCTGCGCGACGCTGATCGAAATCGATTGGCCCAGGCGCCGATAATCCGAGCGCAGCACCAGCAACTGCTGACCGTCCGGCCCCAGTTGCAGATTGCTGTGCAGCCCGGGATGGTCGAGCAGCGGCAGGTCCTGATCCCACAACGAGCGCGAACGCCAATGGCTGTCGGCAAAATCGATACGGAAGTAGTGCCCGGAAAACGGCCGCTGATAGGCTGGGGACAGATGTCTTTCATCCAGTTGCAGCCCTTGCGGGCCACGGACCAGCGCCACCAACAGGCTCTCGCTGTCGTTGCGCAGGCCGGCTTCGAGGTAGCGCTGCAAACCCACTTCGAACAACCACAGACTGGTTTGCGCCACCACCACACCGACGACCACCATCACGCTGATCAGACCCAGGCTCAAGCGGCGCTGGATCGACCTCACGAAGCCTGCCCGCCGAACAGGTAACCCTGGCCGCGACGGGTTTCGATCACGCTTTTGCCGAGCTTGCGCCGCAGGTGGTTGACGTGCACTTCGAGGACGTTGGAATCGCGCTCGGTTTCACCGTCGTAGAGGTGTTCGGCGAGGTGGCTTTTGGAGAGGATCTGCTCCGGGTGCAGCATGAAATAACGCAGCAGACGGAACTCGGCGGCGGTCAGTTGAATATCGGCGCCGTCGCGAACCACGCATTGCCGACCCTCGTCCAGATGCAGGCCGGCCGCCTGCAATGTCGGCTGATTGGCCTGGCCTTTGGAGCGGCGCAGCAGCGATTGAATGCGCAGTTGCAGCTCTTCGGGGTGGAACGGTTTGGTCAGGTAATCGTCGGCACCGGCCTTCAGGCCTTCGATGCGCTCGGCCCAGGAATCGCGCGCCGTGAGAATCAGCACCGGAATCGCCAGACCGCCGGCGCGCCACTGCGCCAGCACCTCAAGCCCCGGCACGCCGGGCAGGCCGAGGTCGAGAATGATCAGGTCATAGGGCTCGCTACTGCCCTGATACAACGCATCACGACCGTCCGCCAGCCAATCGACCGCGTAACCTTGCCGTTGCAGGCCGGCGAGCAATTCGTCGGCCAGCGGTACGTGGTCTTCCACCAAAAGCAAACGCATCGATCAATCTTCCTTGTCTTTCACAAGTTCGCCGGTATCGGCCTTCAAGTGCAGCTCACGGGCGACACCTTCAAGGGTGAGCAACTCGACTTCATAAATGTAGACGTCGTGTTTTTCTTCCAGCTCGACTTCCAGCAGTTTTGCGCCGGGATAGCGATCCAGCGCCTGCTGCAGCACTTGCTCCAGCGGCAGGATCACGCCCTTCTCACGCAGACTCAGGGCTTCGTCCTGATCGAGGTCACGCGCCATCGCGGCCGAGCAGAAAATCACCAGCGCCAATGCCGTACGGCTGGTGGCGCGAACATTAACCTTCATTACTTATCCTGATGATCCTTGAGAACCTGCCCAGTCACCGCGTCTAATTCCAGATCCCAATCGACGCCCTGCGGATCGCGCATTTCGATCTGGTAGCTGTACTTGCCGTACTCTTCTTCCAGCTCGGTTTCAGTGATCGTCGAACCCGGGTGTTTGGCCAACGCGGTGGCGTTGAGCTTCTCGAAGGAGACGATAGTACCAGCGTCGCGCAGACGCAGGGCTTCGTCAGGGCCGAGATCGCGGGCATGGGCGAGGCTGGCAGTGAAACCGATAATCGAGGCAATGGACAGGGCAGTCAGGGTTTTCATGGTGTCTCCATATTTTTATGTGTTGCATACGGTGGGCACCTTAGCGGGATGAACTTAACTGAAACTGAATTGCCATCATTGCCCCAGCTCAACATATGCCCCCCTGTGGGAGCGAGCTTGCTCGCGAATGCGGTGTATCAGACACATCATCGTTGACTGACCCTACGCTTTCGCGAGCAAGCTCGCTCCCACAGGGGACATCATCGTTCTATAATCCTTCGCTTGCTAACGATCGAGACCGGTATGACCGCCATCCACATCAAATTCCCCGCCCTCACCCTCAAGGCTGGCCCACGGGCCATGGGGCGGATTCGTGCGCAAGGCCTGAACGCTGCCGACGTCGGCACCCTGCCCGGCGCCGCCGGTGGACCGAAGGCGTTGGGAATTCAGGGGCTGGATCTGGCGCTGTTCGGTGAATGGCTGCCCAGCGCGCCGCGCGAGCGTTCGCTGATCGGCGCCTCGGTCGGTTCCTGGCGTTTCGCCAGCGCTTGCCTGCCGGACGCCGCCGAAGGTATCCGGCGCCTCGGTCATCTGTACGCCGAGCAGAACTTCAACAAAGGCGTGACCATGGCCGAGATCAGTCAGAGCTCGCAGCGCATGCTCCATGACCTGCTCGACGGCCGCGACGCGAGCATCCTCGACAACGCGCATTACCGCCTGAACATCATGGTGGTGAAAAGTCAGGGGCGCCTGGCTGATGACCATCGCGGTCGCCTGGGTCTGGCGCTGGGTTCGGTGATCGCCGACAACTTGCGCGGCCGCGCGCGTCTGTCGCGACACTTCGAACGCTTGATCATCCACGACCCACGCCTGGCCCCGCCGGTGAATGCGCTGAACGACTTCCCGTCGCGCTTCGTCGCCCTGAATACCAGCAATCTGCGTCAGGCCCTGCTCGCCTCGGGTTCGATCCCGATGGTCATGGAAGGTGTACGGGATTTGCCGGGCGCCGGTGCTGGCACTTTCCGCGATGGTGGTCTGCTCGATTATCACCTCGACCTGCCCTACAGCGGCGACGGCATTGTGCTCTATCCGCACTTCACTGATCGGGTGATTCCCGGCTGGTTCGACAAGACCCTGCCATGGCGCAAGGCCTCGGTGGAGCGCTTGCAGGACGTGCTGCTGCTCGCGCCGTCGAAGGAATATCTGGCGCGCCTGCCCTACGGCAAATTGCCTGACCGCAACGACTTCAAGCGCTTTATGGGCGATGCACCGAGCCGGCAGAAATACTGGCACGCAGCGATGGACGAGAGCCGCCGCTTGGGCGATGAATTCCTTGAACTGACTGCCAATGGTCGCCTCGCCGAGCGCTTGCTGACCCTTTAGTCAGCACGCTCAAACACAAGCTGATAAACTCGCCGCCTGCCCGAATCGCTGCGGCGAACGCCATCTGAACAGAGCCGAAAATACCGTGGAAATCTTCAAAGAGTTTACTTTCGAATCCGCCCACCGCCTGCCGCACGTCCCGGACGGCCACAAGTGCGGGCGTCTGCACGGTCACTCGTTCAAAGTGGCGCTTCACCTCAGCGGCGATCTCGATCCGCACACCGGCTGGATCCGCGATTTCTCCGAGATCAAAGCGATTTTCAAACCGCTGTACGAGCGTCTCGACCACAACTACCTGAACGACATTCCCGGCCTGGAAAACCCGACCAGTGAAGTGCTGGCCAAATTCATCTGGAATGAAATGAAACCACTGCTGCCGGAACTGAGCGCGATCCGTATCCACGAAACGTGCACCAGCGGTTGCATCTATCGCGGTGAGTAATCCGATCCAGAAATCACTGCATAACCCTGTGGGAGCGAGCTTGCTCCGGGCGGCGTTCCGACGAATGCGGTTTGCCAGTGAAATAAATATTGACTGACACAATGCCTTCGCGAGCAAGCTCGCTCCCACAGGGATAAGCGGCGTGTCAGTGAATGAATAAACAGCCTTCACGGCTGTTTTTTTACGCCTATGCTTTTTGGCTCCCACCCGCCAAGAGGACAGGCCCATGACAGACTGGCTGCTGGATCAGGTCTTTGACTTCAACGGCCGACAGGTCCGCTACGCCGTGCGCGGCGATGGCCCGCCGCTGGTGTTGGTGCATGGCACGCCGTTTTCGTCGTACGTGTGGCATCGGATTGCGCCGCACTTTTTCGCCACGCATCGGGTGCATTACTTCGATCTGCTGGGCTACGGGCGCTCCGAGCAACCGGACGCCGATGTCTCCCTCGGCGTGCAAAATCACCTGCTGACGCAACTGCTCGATCACTGGAATCTGCAACGCCCGGACGTCGTCGCCCACGACTTCGGCGGCGCCACCGTGCTGCGCGCACATCTGCTCGACGGCAAGGATTACCGCAGCCTGACCCTGATTGATCCGGTCGCGCTGACGCCTTGGGGTTCGCCGTTCGTGCAGCATGTGCGTCAGCATGAAGCAGCGTTTAGTGGCATCCCCGACTACATTCAACGCGCCATCGTGCCGACCTATATTCGCGGGGCGATTCACCGGGATATCCCCGACGACGAACTCGCACCCTACGTGCAGCCGTGGCTTGGCGATCCGGGGCAAGCGGCGTTCTATCGGCAGATTGCGCAGATGGATGAGCGCTATACCCGAGAAGCAGAAAGCCTGTACCCGACAATCCGTTGCCCGGTGCAGATACTCTGGGGCGAAGAAGACCAGTGGATTCCCATCGAGCGTGGCCGAGCGTTACATCAAATGATCCCGGGGTCACGATTCCACCCGATTGCCAACGCCGGACACCTCGTCCAGGAAGACGCCCCCGAAGCCATCGTCGCCGCCCTGCAGCGCTTCCTCTGAGCCAACACCTATCCCTTGTGGGAGCGATCCTGCTCGCGAAAGCGGAATATCAGCCACTGCAGATGTCGCCTGACACGCCGCCTTCGCGAGCAGGCTCGCTCCCACATTGGGCTTGGGTGTATTCAGGTGCACCGCTTTCGCGCCAATCCGCGCGACTCGTCTATACATAACCCGCGCCATCCGGCATTTGGCACGACCACTGCAACCCTCCCCCGCGTCTTCCCTTTCCAGCAAGGACCGCCCCATGACGCAGAACGATATCGGCAACGATTACCCCCTCAGCGAAGTCCCCATGCATGCACGCAAAGGCCTGGCCTCGACGGCGATGGTGCTGCTCGGTTTCACGTTTTTCACCGCAACCATGTTTGCCGGCGGCAAGCTCGGCGTGGCGTTCAGTTTCGCCGAGATGATGGCGGTGATCGTCGTCGGCAACCTGCTGCTCGGCCTGTATGCGGCGGGCCTTGGTTATATCGCCTTCAAAAGCGGCCTCAACTCAGTGCTGATGGGCCGCTTCTGCTTCGGCGAAGTAGGCAGCAAGCTCAGCGACCTGATCCTCGGTTTCACCCAGATCGGCTGGTACGCCTGGGGCACGGCGACGGCTGCCGTGGTGATCGGTAAATATTTCAATCTCGACGAAAGCACGGTACTCGGCCTGATGGTGCTGTTCGGTCTGCTGTTCTGCGCCACGGCCTACGTCGGTTATCGCGGGCTGGAAATCCTCTCGTACATCGCCGTGCCGGCGATGATGTTGTTGCTCCTGCTGTCGATGTGGGTGGCGACGGTGAAAGTTGGCGGGTTCGAAGGCTTGCTCAGCGTAGTGCCGACGGGCTCGCTGGACTGGTCGACGGCGATTACTCTGGTGTTCGGCACCTTCGTCAGCGGCGCCACGCAGGCGACCAACTGGACACGCTTCTCGCGCTCGGCGCGGGTGGCGGTGCTGGCCAGCCTGATCGGATTCTTCATCGGCAACGGCCTGATGGTGCTGATCGGTGCGTATGGCGCCATCGTCTACCAACAACCGGACGTGGTTGAAGTGCTGCTGTTGCAAGGTTTCGCCATGGCCGCAATGGCCATGCTGTTGCTGAACATCTGGAGCACCCAGGACAACACCATCTACAACTTCGCCGTCGCTGGTTGCAATCTGCTGCGCACCGGCCGACGTAAAACCGTGACCCTCGCCGGTGCGGTGATCGGCACCCTGCTCGCTCTGCTGGGCATGTACGACATGCTGGTGCCGTATCTGATTCTGCTCGGCACGGTGATTCCGCCGATTGGCGGGGTGATCATGGCGGACTTCTTCTTCCGTTGGCGCGGGCGTTATCCGCGCCTGGCCGACGCACGGTTGCCGGCGTTCAACTGGCCGGGACTCGGGGCCTATGCGGTGGGTACCGTTGCCGCGTTCAGCTCGCCGTGGGTCGCGCCGCTGGTAGGGATCGCCGCTGCCGCGCTAACGTATGTCATCGTCACTGGCGTGCTCGGCGCTCGCAGCGCGACCGCGCCACTACAAGACCTATAAAAAAGGATTCGCCTGATGCACATCATCAACGCCCGTTTGCGCAACCAGGAAGGTTTGCACGAATTGCACCTTGAAGACGGTCTGATCCGCAGCATCGCCCGGCAGACCGAAGCACCGACCCTTGGCCCGAATGACCTCGATGCCGGCGGCAATCTGGTGGTGCCACCCTTCGTCGAACCACACATCCACCTCGATGCCACGCTGACCGCTGGCGAGCCACGCTGGAACATGAGCGGCACACTGTTCGAAGGCATCGAATGCTGGGGCGAGCGCAAGGTCACCATCACCGAAGAAGACACCAAAACCCGCGCCAAGAAGACCATTCAGACGCTGGCGGCACACGGCATTCAGCATGTGCGCACTCACGTCGACGTCACCGACCCGCAACTCACCGCACTGAAAGCCATGCTCGAAGTGCGTGAGGAAAGCAGCCACCTCATCGACCTGCAAATCGTCGCGTTCCCGCAGGAAGGCATCGAGTCGTTCCGCAATGGCCGCGAGCTGATGGAAGAAGCAATCCGCATGGGCGCTGACGTGGTCGGCGGCATTCCGCATTTCGAGTACACCCGCGATCAGGGCGTCAGTTCGGTGAAGTTTCTGATGGACCTGGCCGAGCGCACCGGTTGTCTGGTCGACGTGCATTGCGACGAAACCGACGACCCGCATTCGCGCTTCCTTGAAGTGCTCGCCGAAGAGGCGCGCAGTCGCGACATGGGCGCGCTGGTCACCGCTAGCCACACCACGGCGATGGGCTCCTACGACAACGCCTACTGCGCGAAACTGTTCCGTTTACTCGGCCACTCCGGGATCAGTTTTGTCTCCTGCCCGACCGAGAGCATTCACCTGCAAGGGCGCTTCGACAACTTTCCCAAACGCCGTGGCGTGACCCGCGTGAATGAGCTACTCGAAGCCGGCATGAACGTGTGTTTCGGTCAGGACTCCATCGTCGACCCGTGGTATCCACTGGGCAACGGCAACATTCTGCGAGTGCTTGAGGCGGGGCTGCATATTTGCCACATGCTCGGTTATCGCAACCTGCAAAGTGCGCTGGATCTGGTCACCGATAACAGTGCCAAAGCCATGCACTTGGGCGAGCGTTATGGTCTGGAACAGGGGCGGCCGGCGAATCTGTTGATTCTGTCGGCGGACAGCGATTACGAGGTGATCCGCAGTCAGGGCTTGCCGCTGTATTCGATTCGTGGCGGCAAGGTGTTGATGAAGCGGCAGATGCCGGTGGTGGAGTTTGCCTGAGGTCCCGGCATCGGCGTCCCTCGGGCGCCGACTGGCACTCTTCAATAAAGAACACTTGATCGATCGTGTGCAAGGTTATGGTTGGCGAGACTTTTATCGCCAAATAATCGAGCAAACCTGTCAGATCTGACAGGCGACACACGCTACGAACAGACTCACAGTGTCCTCTGGAATCAACAGATTCAGGAGGACAACCATGAAACGCCTTTTACTGTTCACCCAGGTTTTATGGCTTTGCCTGACGCTAAGTGTGACCTTCACGACGAACGCCACGATGCGAAATGGCAGCGGCGAAGAAATCATGCTCCAGGGCTTTCACTGGAATTCCAGCCGTAATGCCGTAGCGTGGTACTCCGTTCTTGCACAACACGCGTCCACGATCAGCGGCGACGGGTTCACGCTGATCTGGTTGCCACCCGTCTGGACCGACACCTCCAGTTGGAGCGAACCGACTGGCAAATCCGGTGGTGGCGAGGGCTATTTTTGGAGCAGCTTCGACAAAAACAGCCGTTATGGCAGCGATCAACAACTCAAACAGGCCGCGGCGGCACTCAACACTGCCGGTGTTAAAGTCGTGTACGACGTGGTGCCCAATCACATGAATGACGATAGGGTCAACCAGTCCATGTTTCCCCGAGGGCGCAATGAATGGCGCCATGATTGCCTCCAGTGTGATGAGGGCGATGCATTCATGGATGGCGCGGCAGACCTGAATACCGCCGACCCCAAGGTTTTCAATGCGTTCAAGAACGAATTCATCAATTTGCGTGACAACTATGGTGCCCAGGGCCTGCGCTTCGATTTCGTTCGAGGTTACGCCCCGGAGACAATCGACCGCTGGATGAACGCTTTTGGCAGCCAGCAGTTCTGCGTCGGGGAAAACTGGAAAGGCCCCGACGAATATCCGCAAGGTGACTGGCGCCGTTCAGCCAGTTGGCAGGATGTACTCAAGGACTGGTCTGATCGTTCGCACTGCGCGGTGTTCGATTTTGCTCTCAAGGAACGCATGCAAAATGGCTCAATCGCCCAATGGCGCCACGGCCTGAATGGCAATCCGGACCCTGCCTGGCGTGCGATTGCGGTAACGTTCGTTGACAATCATGACACCGGCTATTCGCCCGGCGCCAATGGCGGCCAACATCATTGGGCGCTGCCCGATCCGCTGGTCAATCTGGCTTACGCCTATATCCTCAGCAGCCCCGGAACGCCGACGGTCTATTGGCCGCATATGTACGATTGGCAGCGCGACCAGCTGATCCGGCAACTCATCAAACTTCGCAAACATGCTGCTATCCGGGCCGACTCGCCTATCCGCTTCAACACCCAGTATTCGGGGATGGTGGGGACCACTTCAGGAGCGCGTGGCACGCTGGTGATAGCGCTCAAATCCGACCTGCAACGATTGCCCGAAGGCATGGGGGTACCGACGCTGACCTGGGACAACGGTGATATTCGCATCTGGAGCACACCCGTGCAGTCTGCAGCAGTCAACATTAGCCTTCATTGCGACAATGCTAACCCCCAATCCGGTGAAGGGGTTTACGCCGTTGGCTCATCACTGGAGCTGGGGGCGTGGGATCCGCTGCACGGGGTTGCGCTGACTTCCGCCGGCAATCGCTGGAGCACGAACATCGAAGTACCAGGGCAGCAGGCGCTCGAATGGAAATGCGTTGTGCGCGGACGGAATGGTTCGCCGGTCTACTGGCAACCCGGCCCGAACAATTCGTTCACCAGCGGCGATGTCAGCGACACAGCCGGACGTTTTTGATTAAGACTTGTCGGCGCTCACCCTGCACACGCTGGCAAGGTACTCGCCTCCGAATACTGATCGGGCATCGACACAGCTGGAGTCTTTGCGATTGAGGCATCCGTAAACTGTAAGAACTAACAGGTTCGCGCCCGCAAACATTGAGCTAAGGTGTGAAGGCCGCCATCGCAACGGGCCGCCCCCCTCCCGGATGTACGCTTTTTCATGCTGAAGTTCGTGCGTAGTTGATCAGCCGCCATCCTCATTTGCTTGAGGATTTTTCATGAACAACAAACCTTCGCCCATGGCCACGCTGTACCACGAAGGCCGACCTATCTTTACCGAACTTGTACCCGATGGCGGCGCTCGACTAGATGCGCTGTTTCACACCGTGCCCGCCCTGGGCGAGTTGGCAGTGGGTGTGGTTTACGGGCATTTGCATGCGCGCCCCGGCAATCAGTGCTGGTTGAATGCTTTGAGGATGAACCGTCGCCACTGGCACTGCTGCGGTTGACGGTACAGGGTGATCAGGTGATGTCGGTGACTTTGTTCAAGGCTCACTGACGGGCTAACTCTGAGGGCCTCATCGCTGGTAAGCCAGGCTCCCACAGGGTTTTGTGTGAACACATTATTCGTGCCCACCTGAATCCAATGTGGGAGCGAGCCTGCTCGCGAAGAGGTCGGCACATTCGGCATCATCGCGTCAGACAGACCGCTTTCGCGAGCAGGCTCACTCCTACAGGGTTATGTGTTTGAACATACTATTTGTGTTCACCACAAAACCCTGTGGGAGTCTGGCTTGCCAGCGATGGCGGTTTTGAATTCAGTCCATCAACCGCGCCGTACCGAACAGTCTGACACGCAGCAATTCTCCGTGCGCTTCTTCGAGCAAAATCGGCGCCGTACCTCCGGGCATGACCACTTGCACTTCTCCTGCGGCAACCCAACCCACCCGCCATGCCGCGCACGCTACCGCACTCGCGCTGGTGCCGGATGAGGCCGTCGGCCCTTCGCCACGTTCGAACACACGGGCAAGGATTGTTTGCGACGACTCTAGCACCGCCCATTGCAGATTGACGCCCGCCGCGCATGGATCACCAGCGCCGACAGGCATGGCGTAGGCAACCTGGGTCAGGCCTTCGCTCAGCGGCGATTCACGCATCAGCTCATTGCTTGGCAACGCCGCGGCGTCACCGAGCAGCGTGACGCAATGCGGATTGCCAATGCGCACGAATTGGCTGTGTGCCCAGTCGGGATCAAGTTGGGCCAAGGACTGGACGTGGCTCACGTCCCGAGCATTGAACTCAATGCCTTGAACAGTCTGCGCAGCGACCGCATCCGGTCCGAATCGCGGTTGACCGAGATCAAGCCAGAAACCTTCAACGCCTTCGACTTCGGCCGGTTTCACCGAGGTCTCCACGGCGTCACCCTTGTCGTGATGCACGCGCAACAACGCGCCCTCCTCCGGCATCAAGCCTTGCTCGGTCAGCGCTTGCGAGAAAATCGTCAGGCCATTGCCGCTGCGCTCGGCGAGAGTGCCGTCGGTGTTGACGATCAACACGTCGAATGGCGGCGATGTCTGGAACGGGCCGATCAGCAGGCCGTCGCTACGGTGGGATTTGCTGTTCGCCGGGCGTTGGCCTTCGGGCCAGTCACAGCAGAGTTTGATTGCTGCTTCGCTCCAGGACTGACGCGACGAGGCGCATTCGGTGGCGCCGGATGGCAAATCGATGCCCGCCTCGCGTAATTCGGTGGGCGAAATCACGCCATAGATATTGCCCCGTGCATCGTAGAATTGCGTCATCAGTGTTTGCCCCTGTCGCCGAAGAAGGCCACTGTAAAACGCAATCCCTTGTGGGAGCGAGCCTGCTCGCGAATGCAGTGTGTCAGCCGATATTTTCTTTATCCGACGCACCGCCTTCGCGAGCAAGCTCGCTCCCACAGGTTAGGATGTTGCCTGTACTTCCCCGAATGGCCGGCGATCGAACCTCGTCGCTGAATCACTGTCCTTCGGGGACGCGATGTTTTTTGCCAAGGATCGATATGACCAGCCTCAACCCCCAAGACACCTTCGTCCCCGGACGCCTGCAACAGATGTCCACGCGCATCGCCTTTTTCATCGCCGGGCTCGGCATCGCCGCGTGGGCGCCCTTGGTGCCTTACGCCAAGGCGCGCGCCGGACTGGATGAAGGCACGCTGGGGTTACTTTTGTTGTGCCTCGGGGTCGGTTCGATTCTGGCGATGCCGCTGGCCGGGATTCTGGCCACACGGTTTGGCTGTCGGCGCGTCGCTACCGGCGGCACCTTGTTGATCTGCGCGGCGCTGCCGTTACTGGCCACGGTGTCGTCGATACCGGCGCTGATCGCCACGCTGTTCATGTTCGGCGCTGGCCTGGGCACGGTGGATTCGACGGTGAACCTGCAAGCGGTGATCGTCGAGCGTGCCAGCGGCAAGAACATGATGTCGGGTTTTCACGGCTTGTTCAGTCTCGGCGGGATTGTCGGCGCGGCGGGTGTCAGTGCCTTGCTCGGCCTGGGTTTGACGCCACTGGCCGCCATGCTGGTGGTAGTTGTCGTGCTGATCGCGGCATTGTTCAAATGCGTGCCGCACATGCTGCCCTACGGCAGTGAAAGTTCCGGACCGGCATTCGCCATCCCTCATGGCATCGTGCTGTTTATCGGCGGAATGTGCTTCATCGTGTTCCTGACTGAAGGCGCGGCGCTGGACTGGAGTGCGGTGTTTCTGGCGCAGGAACGCGGGATCGACACGGCGTACGCAGGGCTGGGTTATGCGGCGTTTGCATTGACCATGACGGCCGGACGTTTGATGGGTGACCGGATTGTGCGGATGGTCGGTGCAACACGGATCATTTTGTTTGGTGGTCTGTTGGCAGCGGCCGGCCTGTTTCTGGCGACATTCGCGCCAAGCTGGGAAGCGGCGCTGGTCGGTTACGCGCTGGTCGGCGCTGGTTGCTCGAACATCGTGCCGGTGCTGTACACGGCAGTGGGCAAGCAAACGGTGATGCCGGAGAGCATCGCGGTGCCGGCCATTACCACGCTGGGTTATGCAGGGATTCTGGCGGGGCCGGCGGTGATCGGCTTTGTCGCCCATGCCAGCAGTTTGAGTTTTGCCTTTGGCTTGATGGCGGTGCTGTTGGTCGCGGTGGCCATTGGCGGGAAAGTTCTTAAAGTCTAAAAGCTTCGCGAGCAGGCTCGCTCCCACAGGATTTCAGTGATCCATGTGGGAGCGAGCCTGCTCGCGAAGAAGCTGATGCGGTCTATCAGAAACCGACACTGGCCTGCACAAAGAACGTGCGCGGCGCGCCGACATACATCCCCGAGTTGTTGTCGCTGGAGCGGGTGAAGTACTGCTTGTCGAAGACGTTCTTCACCCCGGCGCCAAGCTTGAGGTTCGACACCTGCGGTCCGAAGTCATAGCCGCCACGCACGTTCCAGGTCACGTAACCCGGGATGTCGCCATATTGCCCATCTGCCGTGCCATCGGTGATGTAGTTGCCGTTGAAACTGCCGTCGGCGTTGACACCGGTGCCCGGCGAGCGCTGTTTCGACTGGGCAAAACCGTCGATGTTGTAAGTCCAGCGGTTGATGTCGTAACGCAACCCGACGGTCGCCACCTGCCGCGAATAGAACGGCAGATCACGGCCCTTGAAGCCCGGAATCTCACCTTCATAAGTAGCGCGGGTGTAAGTGAAACCCGCGTTGGCGGTCAGGCCGTCGAGGCGCGGATCCAGCGCCGCCATGTCGTAGTGCACCGAGGCTTCGATGCCCTGGTGCTTGGTTGCGCCGAGGTTGGTCCAGCCCACGTCATTGCTGATGTATTGCAGCTCGTCGTCGAAGTCGATGTAGAACAGCGTCACTTCGCCGCCCCACACGTCATCGTTGTAGCGCGTGCCGATCTCGTAGGTCTTGGCCTTTTCCGGCTCCAGACCATTGGCAGTCTGATCACCCGAGCCGCCCTGGCCGAGCTGGAAATACTGCAAGCTGCCGAACGAGGTTTCGTAGTTGGCGAACAGCTTCCACGCATCAGACAGGTGATACATCACGCTCAGCGCCGGCAACGGCTCGTTGCTCTCGATGCTGCGGTTTTTCGCCTGTACCGGTCTGCCGGCGGTGTCGAGCACGGCGCGGTCATGCCAGTCGGTGCTGATGTGTTCGAAGCGAATGCCGGGGGTGATGGTCCAGTTGCCGACATCGATTTTGTTGTCAATGTAGACCGAGTTGGCTTCGGTGCCACCCGTGCGGTCCTGGAACACATGGCCGTCGGAGGTCGGTGTGAGCACCGGCTGATTGTTGACCAATGCCACGCGGCTCGACGATTCGTGCATCGCCTCTTTCAGGTAGCGATAACCGACGCTGACTTCCTGCGTGGTCGGGCCGACATCGAAAACCCGCGACACCCGTGGCTCGATGCCCAGCGTGTAATACGAACGCGGGTACGAGCTGAGGGTTTTCTGGTCGCGGGCGGCGATGGTGCTGCCACGGAAACTGTCGGTGTAATAGGTGAGAATTTCCGCCTGGGTGCGTTCGTCGATCTGGCGGATCCACTTGAACGACACGTCTTTGCGCCGACCGGTGAATTGGTCGTAGTCCCGCACCGAGTCGTACGGTTTGGCGTCGTACTGCTTCTGCGTCAGACCGCCGGGCATATCGGCCGTGGCGTCGTAGTAGTGGAAGTTGAGGCTGAAATCGTCCTGATCGGTCGGCGCCCAGTGCGTCTTGAGCAACACGTCGTCGATGTCGTTGCCGTTGTTGCGCTCGCGGTAACCGTTACCGTTGACGCCGGAATACAGCAACGCCACGCCCATGCCATTGTCGGCGGTGCCGCCGAGGAACGCGGTGTCGATGTGTTTCCAGCCACCGTACTGAGTGGTTTCTAGGGTGGTGCCGATTTCGCCAGTGGCTTTTTCCGGAATCGCCCGGGTGACGAAGTTGATCACCCCGCCGACGTTTTGCGGCCCATAACGCACCGAACCGGCGCCGCGTACCACGTCGATGCTGTCGAGGTTGCCCGAGGAGATCGGCGCCATCGACAGTTGCGGCTGGCCGTAAGGGGCAAACGCCGCCGGCACGCCATCGATCAACACTGTGGAGCGCGGCGACAGACGCGAGGTCAGGCCGCGTACACCGACGTTGAGGGAAATGTCACTGCCGCCGGTGCCGTTGGAATCCTGCACCTGCACGCCCGGTACGCGCTTGAGCACGTCACTGACGTTCATTGCGCCCTGTTCAACCATCGCTTCGCGGCGGATCACCGTGCGCGCGCCGGGGTGGTTTTGCACCACAGCGGCATTGGCATCGCCGAGCCAGTCACCGACCACTTTGATGTCGGTCACGCCCAGTTCCAACGGGCCGTTGCTGGCGGTGGAGGTTGCGGCAGGCGACAGCGTCACCGAACCTTCGTTGATCTGATAATCCAGACCACTGCCCTGCAGCAATTGGCTTAACGCCTGCTCCGGGGAGATGTCGCCGTCGACCGCCGGGGCCTGTTTGCCGGCGACCAGATCCGGGCTGAAAAACACTTGCAGCGATGTCTGCTGGCCCAGTTCGCTCAGGGCCTGGCCCAGTGGCTGCGCACGGATATGGATGGCTTCACCGGCGAACGCCAGCGGCATGCCAGCGTTGACCGCCAGCGCAAGAGCCAGCGGCAGCCAAGGGAATTTTTTGTTGTTGGCAGGGGTGTTTTTCACGTCGTACGTAGTCCTGTGGATCGCAAGAGTGTGCGGCTGTTAATGCAAACCAGTTGCAGTTGAACAGGAAGACGTTGAACTCGAAAAAAACCTGAATTTTATTTTGCGATTATTTCCTGACTGCCATCGGCAAGGGTGCGAACGGCCACCGGCAAGATGCTCGGCAAGGCTTTGAGCAAGGCATCGGTGTTGTCGGATTTGAACACGCTGGTCAGGCGCAGACTGGCCACGGCCGGATTGGTCACGGTCAACGGCTTTTCACGATAACGCGACACTTCGGCCGCGACTTCGCTGAGGCTGGCGCTGTTGAACACCAGTTTGCCGCCTCGCCATGCCGTCAGTTCTGCCGGGTTGACCGCATAGGCGGCGGCGACCTGGCCTTGGGCATCGACGTGGGTGCCGAGGCCGGCGGTCAGGCTGATAAATTGATTATCCGACGCATCACGGCCCTGCACTTTCACCGTGCCCTGCTCCACCGCCACGCGGGTCTGCGCCACATCGCGGCGCACATCGAAACGCGTGCCGGTGACCGTGACCTTGCCGCTGCCGGCCTCGACCACGAACGGTCGTGAAGTGTCGTGCGCAACGCTGAACATCGCCTCACCTTCACTTAACTCGATCAGCCGCCGATCCTGTTCAAAGCGCACCTGCAAGCGACTGCGGCTGTTCAAATCGATCACCGAACCGTCCGGCAGCGCCACATGTTTACGCTCGCCCAACGCCGTGGCGAACTCGGCGCGGTAACCGCCCGGATGATTCAAACCACTGAACAAGCCCAGCCCGAGCGCCACCGCCAGCACACTCGCAGCCACGGCATAACGCAACAACGGACGACGTTGGCGACGGTTCGGCGGGGTTTCAGCGAGGGCTTTGAGGCGCGGCGCCGAAAGCAAATCGGCGGCTGACCACAAGCCCTGCAGCAACTGAAATTCGTCACGATGCTGCGGATGTTCATTCAGCCAGGCGTCGAAGCGCTGCTGCTCGTCGGCCTCAATGGCCGGCTCCTGCAAACGCACAAACCAGCGGGCCGCGTCATCGCGCACCGTTGTTTGCCCGCACGCGCAAGCACGCGTCTCCATCATGGAATGTCCTGTTGGGCTGAAGATGAAAGGGAGCAGCGGCTCATGACTGCAACCCGTCGAGGCGATCGCGCAGATGGCGCAGGGTGCGGATCATATACTTTTCGACCATGTTCTTGGACAGCCCCAGGCGTTCGGCGATTTCCGCCTGAGTCAGGCCTTCGATCTTCTGCCAGACAAAAATCTTCCGGCAATTGATCGGTAACTCGCTGAGCGCCCGTTCGATGGAATCGGCCAGCTGGATCGCATGCATGTAATGCTCAGGGTCGCCGCTTGACGACTCACTGTGATCGATGTCCTGCGACTCCATAGCGCCGCGCCGATCCTCACGCCGATAACCGTCGACCGCGATATTGCGCGCGGTCTGGTGCAAATACGCCCGTGGCTGCTGCACCGCCGCCGAATCGGACTCAAGCACCCGCACAAAGGTGTCGTGCGCCAGATCCTCGGCCTGCGCGCGATTGCGCAGGCGACGAGTCCAGGTGCCGATCAACTCTTCGTAGTGCTCGAAAAAGCCGGGTCTGCGGGGACGCATGGGGGTTTTGGCGGCGTGCTGAGGAAAGGGGCGTGAATAGTAATGCTTCCTATTAAGGCGAAGCAATGGATTCCTCGACCGACCGTCCGGGTCACCTGTGCAGCTCAGCGTTTTATCGAAATCACACCACTCATGTATTCATGCAGATCGCGCAGATCCTTAACGCTCCAGGCATGCGGCGGTATTTTTACCCCGTTTTCCTTCAGCGTTTTCGGTATCAGGTTGCCGTTCGGGCGAAGGATGATCGACGACACAATCACCCCCGGATATTCATTCAGGCGTTTTTTGAACGCGGACGTTGTCAGGTCAGGTGTGGGCGGATTGCTTTTGTGCGCCAGCGGCCCGGTGCCATTTATATCGGCGCCGTGGCACACAGCGCAGCGCTGCACATAGAGGTTTTTGCCGTTGCTGTTATCCGCGAAGGACACGGATGGTTGGGCGATCAACAAAGCCCCGAGTACAGCGACGAATGCTGTTTTCATTGTTTGCCTCCCTGGCGTCTTTAAGGTCGCGCATGATGCGCGAGATTTAACGTCTGGCGCAAAACAATGTGGGAGCGAGCTTGCTCGCGAATGCGGTTCACCAGTCACTTACTGCATTGACTGAATGGACGCTTTCGCGAGCAAGCTCGCTCCCACATTGTTCGGTGGTGGATGGCAGATTTGGCACATCCACTACCGTCTGTTTTAGCCTTTTTCGTCGATCCCGGCTTGCAGGGTCTGGGTGTCCAGATGCCCGCTAAGGGTAACCGGGCCGACTTTCAGGTTGCCGTTTTCCAGGGAAACCTTCGGTGCGTTTTCCTCAGCTTTATGCGGCAGATCCAGGCCCGCTTTCACGCCGTAGTCACGGTTACTCAGATCCGTGCTGCTGACCTTCGAACCACCCAGATCGACCTTCCCTTGCGGCGCCGAAATCCGCGCGCCGGTCAGTTGCGTGGCGCCGCCGACCGCGAGATTCACGCTTTGGTTGGCACTGATCCCGGAGGCCTGCGCCACGCCGTCCTTATGCGCATACTCGCCCTGCGCTTTCAATGTCGGCTTGTAATCGGTACCGGCAAGTTTCTCCTTGTCACTCGGTGGGTTTTTCTTCGCGGTCAGGCCCAGATCGACATCGACCTTGGCGTGGTTGCTCGAGTCTTGACGGCTCTCGACGGTCAAATCACCCGCGACCTTGCCGCTGACAGTTTTCGCGTCAATCCGCGCACCCGCCAGCAGTGCATCACCGGCGCTGTTCAACACCACGCTGTCAGCCTTGATCTGGCTGTTCTGCTGCGTGCTGCCCTGCAAGTAATCCACGCCGACTTTGGCCCCGGCGTTGAAGCCGTGATCGCTGCTGGCCTTCTCATCCTCGGCAGTCGGGGTTTTGCTGCTCAGGTTGCCGCCGGCGTTGAGCGCGACATTCCAGTTATTGCGGTGGTCGGTGGACTGCGCCGATTCCTGGACATAGCCACCCTTCTGCGCGTCGATGCTGACGTTCGATGCACTGACCTGAGTGCCTTGCAGGTGGATCGAATCACCGCTCAACACGATGCCGTTCTGGCTGTTGATCTGGCCACCGCTGAGGGTTTTCGAATCCTCGTTGACCCGACCGATATTGAAATTACCACTCAGATTGCCGCCCTGATCACGACTCTTCTCGCTGCTGGTTTTGCTGCCGCCGCCCTTCAAACCACCGCCGAGATTACTGCCGCTGGCGGTGTAGGTGTCGGTGGCTGCTTGCAGATCAAGTTTGCCATCGGCGTGCAGATCGATGCCGCCCGCGCTGTCGATTTTCATGCCTTGCTGCAACTGATTGCCGCCGCTGCTCAACTGCACCGGGCCGTTGCCGCTGATGCTCGCAACGTGAGCCTGGGTGTCAGTGCTTTGCTTGCCAGTGTGATCGAGCTGGAAGCCGGCGCCGAGATCGACGTTGGTGCCATCGGTGCCCGGCAAGGTGCCGACCGTCAGGGAGCCATTGCCGCGCAGGCTGCTGTCGTTGCTGCTCTGGCGGTCGTTAGCCTGATTCAGCGCCAGATCACCACCGGTGTTGATGTTCACACCGCCCTGCCCGCCATCGAAACGGCTGCCTTCGAACTGCGCATCGCCACCGACCTTGATGTTCACACCCTGGCTGCCGGCATAAGCGCCGACGACGGCGGTGGAATTGTCCTTGCTCGACGCACTGCGACCACCCGCGCCGCTGCCAGCGACGTTCACGTCTTCACCGGTCTTGGTGTAGACGCGCACGTCGACCTTGGCATCCACCGCGCTGGCACTGCTGTTGTGCGTGTTGCTCGCAGCGTCGGCAAGCAGTTTGTCAGCGCTGATGTTCACTTGGCCGGCGCTGGCGTTGTATTGCGTGCCTTGGTCATGCAGCGTGCCAGTGGTTTTCACATCGACGGTGCCGCCATCAAAACGGCTGACCACGGCGTTGCTGCTCTGCTCGGTTTTGCTGGCGTTGCCGTGACCGACCGCAACGTCGATTCCGACATTCGGCTGACCGAGATTGGCCAGCGAGTCCTTGTCCGGCACCTTGCCGTTGAGCACATCCTTGACCACGCCGGCGATCGGTCGGGCGATGTCCTTGTACTCGACGTTGGCACCGATGTCCGCCGACCAGTTGCTGTCATTGTGCGTGCTGCTGTCAGTGTTGCTGGCGGCACGGTTGTCGATCTCGTTGGCGGCGACGCTCAGACCATTGCCGGCCTTGAGTTGTGCGCCTTCGGTAGCGAGTTTGTCGGCATTGATGGTCAAGCCGCCGCTGCTCTGCACACTGGTGGTTTGCGCGGTGGTTTTGCTGGTGGAATCCTGCGCCGTGCTGTGGGCGAAATCGACGCCGCTGCCAGCACGGTCGAGACCGCCGGTGTAGTAGAAACCACCGCCGGTGCTGGAGGTGTCGGTGGAGGTTTTGTGGCTGTCAGCTTCGGCCAGCAACGACACGTTTTGGCCGCTCAATGTCGTGTCGCCAGCGGTGGATTTCACCTCTGCGCCTTTGAGCGTAACGTCACCGCCCGCCTTCACCTGCACGCTGCCACCACTGAGGCTGGAGCCCTGCTGGGTGACGTCGTTGCGAGTAACCGTTTGCTGTTTGTCCTCGTAATGAATCCCGGCGCGATACTGCTCTGGCGTTTGCTCTTTGGCGTACGCATCGAAGCCACGGGTTTGCGTGGTGTCGCTGCTGTCGTGAGTATTCTGCGCGGAATGCACATTGACGTTGCCTGCCGCGTCGGCCGTCAGCGCACCGTGAGCCTTGACCGTCGAGCCAGCCACCTCGATGTCCTTGGCGCTCTTGAGCTTGAGGTTGCTATCGGACACCAGTTCGCTGTGCACGGTGCTGCTGTCTTTACTGTTCTGCCGCGACTCGTCCTTGGTAATGCCGAAGAATTTGCTGTCCTTGTCGTGGTTGTTGCTGTGCGAGGTGTCCTGCACGCCGTCGATCACCAGCGAACCCTTGTCGCTAATTACGCTGGCGTCGGTGCCGCCACGCACCTGGCTGCCGCTGATGCGCACGTCGTCAGCCTTGACGATCAGTTTGCCGCTGGCGTTGACCTTGCTGCCCTGATGCTGGGTTTTGCCCTTGTCGGCATCGCCGGTCTTGCCAAAGAAACCACCGCCGACCAGGTCACCGGAGTAACTATTGTCGCTGCTGCGATTGGTCCGTGTGGCGGTGCTGATTTCCACTTGTTTGCCGGCCAATTGCAAGTCGCCGGCGCTGGTCAATTCGGCGCCTTCGGAGCGCAATAATGCGGCGGTTTGCAGGGCGATGTTGCCGGCCTTCAACTGGCTGGTGACGCTGCGCTGTTCTTCGTTGCTGCTGTTCCAGTCGGCTTTCCACAGGTGTTTGCGGTGGTTGCCTTTATCGGTTTGCGTGTGGCTTTCGGTAGCGGCAGTCAGGCGCAGATCGCCAGCGCTTTGCACGCTCAGATTATTCGCGGCTTCGACCTTGGCGGCTTTCAGTTCGGTGTCTTTGCCGGAGGCAAGTTTGACGTCGCGGCTGGCAATGATCTGGCTGCCGTGCTGACGGGATTCGCTATCGGTCTGGGTACGGTCGTAGGTTTCCCAGGTGATGCCGATGGTGCTGTTGTTCCAGTTTTCGCGCTTTTCCTGAAGCTTGCGGCTTTCGACCGTCGACAGAGACAGGTTGCGTTTGGCGTCGAGCGTGACGTCGCGACCGCCGACATCGGTAGCAGCCAACGTCAGATCCTTGCCGCTGTGCAAACCGACGTCGCCCTGACTACTGCGGATACCGGCGCGGGTCACGTCGAGGCTGTTGGCCACGGCTTCACCGCTGACACTCAAGTCACCGGCCGAGCGAATCTGCACGCCGTCACGCCCGGCGACTTGCACCGCGCCCACCCGCACGCCCGCGCCTTCGGCGGTGCTGACAATATTGATGCGCCCGGCCTGCATCGCGCCGAACAGGCTGGCGTCGATGCGTTGATCGCCGGTGTTGCCCGCCGGATCAACAGTTTTCACCTGGCCGCTGGCGTAATCCACCTGATTGCGTCCCACCGTGAGATTCAACTGATCGCGTGCAGTGATCGCGCCCTGACTGTCGATACGCGGCGCGATGAGGTTGATCGAGCCCTCGCCGTTGCGCAGGCCACCGCCCTGAATCTGCAACTGACCGCTGGCGTCGCGTGTGCTCAGACTTTGCAGTTTGCCGTCATTCAATTCCGGGCGACCGACCACCAGATTAGCGTTCGGCGTGTTGATGAAACTGCCGCCATTGACCGAGATGCCGTTGGGGTTGGCCAGCACATAATCGGCTGCGCGGCCGAAGATTTCCTGCGCACCGTTGATCGCGGACGGGTTGCGACTGATCACTTCGTTGAGGATCACGCTCGCCGCCTGGCCTTGCAATTGCGGGTTAGCCGCCAGTTGCCCGGCCAGTTGCGATTGCCCGGCCTGCAAGGCGTTGTTCAGCACCAGGCCCTGGCGGTCGACGTTGTAGTCGAGGAACTGGTTGTGCGACAGGCCCGAACCGTTGGGCGCGACGATGTTGACGATGGGCACACCGCCCTGGGTCTGCAATTGCGCGGTGCCGCCGGGCCCCGGTGCGACCACGACGCCGCCGGCCATCGCGCTCGGTAAGTGCACGGCGAAGAACAGGCTGGCAATCGCCCAGCGCAATTTACCCCGAGGGGAAAGATGAAATGCAAAGGTGTGTGCTGGCATAAAAACGTCTCCATGTGAGTACGGCATCACGTCGCGCGTTTAGTCTTTGGCCGTGGCTGACGCGCTCAGATCCGACGGCTGTTTGTTCACTGCGTTGTTCAGATTTGCAGGCCCACGCGCATCAGCCAGGTTTCAGGCTCGTGCTGCAGACCGTTCGGGGTGTTGAGGGCGCGCTGGTAATCGACGTCCACTTGCAGGTTCTTCCAGCCCAGATTCAGACCGACACTGGCGCCACTCAGGCGTTGCCCCTGCGCACCGTGATCTGCCTTGATCCAGCCGTGGTCGAGGCCCACCCGCGGGGTGATCTGCAGCGGCCACTCGCTGCGCAGCGGCAGGCGCAAGGTGTTGCGCCAGATCGCGCCGCTGGCGCCGGAGGCACTGCTGACCCGATAGCCGCGCACCGCCGAGTCGTCGGTGCCGAGCAACTGTTCGATGGCCGGCAACGGGTCCGGGCTGTATTGCACATTGAGTTGGCTCTGCCATTGCCAGGCCTGCGCGCCGAACTGACCGTTACGCCATTGGCTGAGGCCGGCGCGGTACTTGCGGAACTGCGCCTTGGGCAGGTTGTTGATCTGATGTTGTGAGTCATCGTCGGCGCCAAACCAGCGCAAGCCTTGGGCGTAATTGACGTCAAGGTTCCACACCGCGCGGTCGAGCCAGAACAGATTGAGCCCGGCCTCGGCCACGGTCAGGGTCGGGCTTTGAATGCCAAGGCGAACGTCTTGCAAGTAGCTGTCGACATCCTTGTGCGCCAGTTGCAGGTTGGCGCTGAGCTGACGGCTCTGGTCGCGCCACAACACACGGTCGGCGCGCAGGCTGACCTGATCGGTGATGCCCGTGCTGTGAAAGGTCACGCTCGGCAGTTTGAACGGCGCACGATATTCGGCGTGGCTGGCGAACACGCTGTAGGTCCAGTAGCCGTAAGGGATCGCGTAATACAGGCTGGCATTGCGGCTGTAGCGGTCACCCTGATTGAGGGTGTCGCTGGCGCTGAGACTCAACAAGTCGTTGAGTTGCAGTGGGCTGTCGAGGCTCAGGCTGACGGTGTCGCGATCACGTCCAGTGCTGGCGCTGCCGAGGTTGTCAAACCCCGCGTTCAAGGCCCAGCGCGAGTGCGCAGAGGTGCGCGACCGCAGGATGATCCGCGAGGCACCGGGCTGGCTGCCGGGGGCGATGTCGGCGGTGAGATCGATCGAGCGCAGACGATTCAACTGGTCCAGTCCCTGCTCCAGATCGCGCAGATTCAGCGGCTCGCCGAGCATGTCTGGAAACGCGCCTCCGAGCGACACCGGCAGGCTCTGATCGGCCAGTTCGATGGACTCGATGTAACCTTCGTCAATGCGGATATCCAGCGACTGCCCCGCTGCCGGTGCACTGACCAAATACGGGCGACTGGCGATATAGCCCTTGTCGACGTAGATCGCGGTGATGGTCGCCAGCAGATGATTGATCTGGCCGACGCCCATGCACGGCGCCAGCAGCGGTTTGATCTGCGCGTTGAGCTGGTCGCTGTCGATCAGCGTTACGCCGCCGATGCGCGCACCGCTCAACGGCCAGCAACGTTCATCGGCGGTGACGGTTGGCGGGATGGCCGGGGTGACCGGCGCCGGGCCGAACGCGCCGCGTTCCAGTTGCCGCTTTCTTTGCTCAAGTTGCAGTTGTTGCAGATCGCGCTGCTGCTGTTGCTGCTGGCGCAGCACTTCCTGGCCCGGCGCGACAGGTTCGGCAGCTTCAATCGAGGAGGCACAGACACTCAACACAAAGGCCGACAACAGCGGGCAGCGCGTGGAACAACGACGAAAAACAGCGCGAAACGGAAACGGCACGCAACTTCCTTGCGATCATAAAATGGCGTAATGCCATGTCATCAATGATCGTGATAGTCGGAGCCATCCCACACAAAAGCAAGACGCTTCCTACAGCGCTTACATTTCTTAAACAATTGCTTTGCCTGCCTTTATTGTCAGCAGCAAGGCCACAACGCTGCACGTTATCAGGGTTTCCCCGAGGGCCTGAAACCAGCCGGCGAGCATCAGCCCGGCGCCGATCAGCAGGTAATACATCAAGCCCAGCAACGCCCCGGCGGTGCCCAACCGATCAGCGTAATCGGCGAGGGCCGAACCGAGAATGTTCGGGATCGCCAAGCCGAACGCCAATACCACCAACAGCATCGGCAGGACGAACGCGACACTGTTCTGCAGCGACCACACGCCCACACCACCGAGCAAGGCGATGCCAGCCGCGAGGCGAATCAACTGCAATGCCTTGAACCCGGCCGTCAATAAACGCCGGTTCAGCCATGCTCCAAAACCTGAGCCCAGCGCGAGGATCACACCGCTGTAGCCGAACCCGCTGGCTTCCACGCCCAGCCGCTGAAACATGAACGGAGCGAGGCTGTAATAGCCGAGCAGCGCCACGTTGAATGAGGCGATCCACAGCGCCGAACGCCAGATACCCAGGTCACGCAGCATGCGCCCGAGGGTTTCGAACAGACCGACATGGCACGTTGGCTGGGACCGGGTTTCCGCCAAGGTGTACCAACTCCACAGCCACAACAGCGTTGCCAACAACAGCAACGCGCCAAGCACACCGCGATAACCGAAGGCCTGAACCAGACTAGCCCCCGTGAACAAGCCAAGCGCCGGGCTGGCCGCCAACGCGATGCCCACCAACGAAAACACCTGCGCCAGTTCGGCGCCTTTGAAGCGGTCGCGCAACACGGTCTGCGTAACCACCGAACCCACCGCCGCACCGAAGGCCGCCAACATCTGCGTCAGTAACAAGCCGTTGAAACTGCTGACCCGCAGGCCTGAAAGCGTGGCAATCGCATAGATTGCCAGGCCCGCGAGCATCGTCGGGCGTCGACCGATGCGATCGCACAAACGCCCCCACACCACCACCCCGACGGCAAACGCGAGGAAATACACCGACAACGTCTGCGCGGCGGCTTGCGGGCCAACGTTAAACACCCGCCCGATATCACCGAGCGCCGGGCTGTAAAGGGTTTGCGCGATCTGCGGAAACATCAGCAGCGCAATCGCCAGCCACAAGAAATGTCTGTTGTGCATGCTTCATAACTCCTCTCATAAACCGCCGAGGAGTTTAAGAATCGCTGACTGGCGTATTATCCAGATCCTGCCAATTTATCGCTGAAACCGGACAACCCATGGCTTGGCTCGAAGCCCACGCAACGTTTGATGCAGATCGCTATGACGCACCCGTGATCGGTATCGCCTCGACCTTGGGCGATCACGATTCCGGTCTGCACCGCCATCAACGCGGGCAATTGCTGTACACGCGACAAGGCTGCACGCGAATTACCCTGGCGCAGCAATTGTGTCTGCTGCCGCCGTCGCGGGCGGCGTGGATTCCACCGGGTGTTAGCCATCGCGCGGTGATGCAACAGAGCGTCGACTACCGCTCCATCTACTTGATTCCCGAACTGTGCGCTGCACTGCCGCAGCAGGTCTGCGTGATCGAAGTCAGCCCGTTGTTGCGTGCGGTGCTGGAACCGATGGCGCTGGCGGATTTCGCCAGCGATTGGCAGCAGGGCAAACTCTCCCACCTGCTCGGCCTGTGTCTGAGCGAAATCGCTGAAGCGGCGCAGCAACCGATGCTGCTGCCGTTACCTCAGGACAAGCGCCTGGCACCACTGTTGAAAACGCCTGAACGTCTGCCTCCAGAGTTGCAAGTACTGGAGCAGCAGGTCGGCGCCAGCAGCCGCACCATCGGGCGAATCTTCCAGCGCGAAACCGGCATGAGTTATCAGCAATGGCGCCAGCAGTGGCGCTTGATGCGCGCAATGGAATTGCTCGCCACCGGACGCAGCCTGAGTTACTGCGCGTTCGAATCGGGTTTTGCCAGCGACAGCGCTTTCATCGCCTTCTTCAAAACCATGACCGGCAGCACACCGGGCCACTGGCTCAAGTGAACAACTGACGACTGGCACCAGAAATAATTTGCCACTAAATATTACCTGCTTCATATTACAGCCGTAATAACGATCCGTTTACGCAGGTAATCCGCCATGACCAGCATGCCCACCCTCGAACCTGTTGTGGTAAAGACCAAGCCGTCCCTGCTTAAACGCGTTTTGCTTCCGGGCGTCGGATTGCTCGCGCTGATCTTCGCCGGTGTGTACGCCGTGCATTGGTGGGGTGCCGGGCGTTTTCTTGAAGAAACCGACGATGCCTATATTGGTGGCGACGTCACGGTGATCGGGCCGAAAGTCGCCGGTTACATCGACGAAGTGCTGGTCACCGACAACCAGCACGTGAAGGCCGGCGATGTGCTGATCCGCCTCGACGCCCGCGACTATCGCGCCAACCTCGCCAAAGCCGAAGGCGCCGTTGCCGCCGAAGAAGCCCTGCTGGCCAACCTCGACGCCACCGAACAACTGCAACAAGCGGTGATCGGTCAGGCCCGCGCCGGCATCGACGCCGCTGGCGCAGAAACCGCACGCTCGCGGGATGACAACGCCCGCTACAAACGCCTGGTGACGACCAATGCGGTGTCGGTGGAAAGCGCACAACGCGCCGACGCGACCTTCAAAACAGCGCAAGCCCTCAGTGCCCGCGCCCAGGCCGAACTGCTCGCCGCGCAACGCCAACTGGCGGTGATCGATACGCAAAAACAACAGGCCCGCGCCGCCCTTCAACAAGCCCGCGCCGAACGTGATCTGGCGCAACTGAACCTCGGCTACACGGAACTGCGCGCGCCGGTCGACGGCGTCATTGGCAACCGTCGCGCGCGGGTTGGCGCCTACGCTCAGGCCGGTTCACAACAGTTGTCCGTGGTGCCGGCCAGCGGCTTGTGGGTCGATGCCAACTTCAAGGAAGACCAATTGGCGCGGATGAAACCCGGGCAGCGCGTAAGCATCCGTGCCGACGTGCTCTCCGGCCAGGAATTCCACGGTCGCCTCGACAGCCTCGCCCCCGCGACCGGCTCGCAGTTCAGCGTGCTGCCGCCGGAAAACGCCACCGGCAACTTCACCAAAATCGTCCAGCGGGTGCCGGTACGCATCCTTCTTGACCCGGCTGACGGCGTACTCGGTCACTTGCGTCCGGGCCTCTCGGTGACGGCAGAAGTCGACACCCGTGCGCAACCGGAAACCAGCGCCGTGGCCGTCGCGCCATGAGCACCACCCTCGCCGCCCCGGCGCAGCCATTCAACGCGGCGGACATGGCGACCGCGACCAAGGTGTTCGCCTTCGCGACCATGTGCATCGGCATGTTCATTGCGCTGCTGGATATCCAGATCGTCTCGGCGTCGCTGCGCGATATCGGCGGTGGGCTGTCCGCCGGTACCGATGAAACCGCGTGGGTGCAGACCAGTTACCTGATCGCCGAAATCATCGTGATTCCGCTGTCGGGCTGGCTGTCGCGCGTGTTCTCCACGCGCTGGTTGTTCTGTGCTTCGGCGGTCGGCTTCACCCTCGCCAGCCTGCTCTGCGGCATCGCCTGGAACATCCAGAGCATGATTGCTTTTCGGGCGCTGCAAGGTTTTCTCGGCGGCTCGATGATTCCGCTGGTGTTCACCACGGCGTTCTTTTTCTTCACCGGCAAACAGCGGGTGATCGCTGCGGCAACCATCGGCGCCGTTGCGTCATTGGCACCGACCTTGGGACCGGTGATCGGCGGCTGGATCACTGATATTTCTTCGTGGCACTGGTTGTTCTACATCAACCTGGTGCCGGGGATTTTCGTCGCTGTAGCGGTACCGATGCTGGTGAAAATCGACCAGCCGGAATTGTCCCTGCTCAAGGGCGCGGACTACCTGAGCATGGTGTTCCTCGCGCTGTTTCTCGGCTGCCTGGAATACACCCTCGAAGAAGGCCCGCGCTGGAACTGGTTCAGCGACCAGACCATTCTGACCACGGCGTGGATCAGCGTCCTCGCGGGATTGGCCTTCATCGGCCGGACCTTGCACGTGGCCAATCCGATCGTTGATCTGCGCGCCTTAAAGGATCGCAATTTCGCTCTCGGCTGCTTCTTTTCGTTTGTCACCGGCATCGGCCTGTTCGCGACGATTTACCTGACGCCGCTGTTCCTCGGCCGGGTACGCGGCTACAGCGCGCTGGACATTGGTCTAGCGGTTTTCTCCACTGGCGTGTTCCAGATCATGGCGATTCCGCTGTATGCCTTTTTGGCCAATCGCATGGACCTGCGCTGGATCATGATGATCGGTCTGGGGTTGTTCGCGGTGTCGATGTGGGAGTTCAGCCCGATCACCCACGACTGGGGTGCGGGGCAATTGATGCTGCCGCAAGCGTTGCGCGGGATTGCCCAGCAACTGGCGGTGCCGCCAGCGGTGACGTTGACTTTGGGTGGGTTGGCGCCCGCACGTTTGAAGCATGCTTCGGGTCTGTTCAACCTGATGCGCAATCTGGGCGGGGCGATTGGTATTGCGGCGTGCGCGACCATTCTCAATGACCGCACCAACCTGCACTTCACACGGTTGGCCGAACACTTGAACAGCAGCAATGAAGCGATGAATCAGTGGCTGTCGCAGGTCGGCGGCAACCTGGCGAATCTGGGCCAGAGTGGCGACGTCGGTGTCACCGCCAGCCTGCGCCAGTTGTGGCTACTGACCTACCGCGAGGCGCAGACGCAAACCTACGGCGACACCTTTCTGATGATCGGGGTGTGCTTCGTCATCGCCACGGCGATGGTGCCCTTGATGCGCAAGGTGCAACCACCGGCGGCGCCGAGTGCGGATGGGCATTGATGCCTATTCTGAAACTATCCACCGCCCCCTGTGGGAGCGAACTTGCTCGCTCCCACAGGGGTTATGCGTTGAGGCTTAAGCTTGTGGGGTTTTGCGGAAGCCCACCGCCAAACGGTTCCAGCTATTGATGGTGCTGATCGCCACGGTCAAATCGACCATTTCTTTCGGCGTGAATTGCGCCGCAACCACGTCGTAATCTTCGTCCGGTGCGTGGGTCAGGCTCAGTTGGGTCAGCGATTCGGTCCACAGCAACGCGGCGCGTTCGCGGTCGCTGAAGAACGGCGCTTCCCGCCAAGCGGTGACCGCGAACAAACGGCGCGGGGTTTCGCCGCCCTTGATCGCATCGGTGGTGTGCATGTCGATGCAGAACGCGCAGCCGTTGATTTGCGAAGCGCGCAGTTTGACCAGTTCGATCAGGGTCTTTTCCAGCGGCAGTTTGGACACCGCCGTTTCCAAAGCCATCATCGCTTTCAAGGCGTCTGGGGAAGCGGTGTAGAAATCGGCACGAGGTTGCATGGTAGCTCCGGGTAGCAAGTGAATGTGTGGTTACGTTAGCCCTCACACCCGGTCCGGCAAATAGCCAATATTGCCGAAGATCAGGAGGCCACTCGGTTTCGCTGCTGACCGCTCGTCAGCCACCCGGCACCAAGGGTTCTGCGCGTCAGACCAATATCAGGTACAGACCCCTTGTGGAGACGGATCATGATCACGCGCAAACTCACTTCGCTATTACTCGCCGGGCTGCTGGCCACGGCATCGACCGCGAGCTTCGCCGTCAACGACGGCGCTGACGCTACCGGCACCAAATCCGGCGGACCGACCAGCACCACCACGCCGCCAGATAACACGCCGGGGGCGCCTTCCGGTGGCAGCGGGTCTTCGGGGATGGGTTCCGGGACTGGCACCAATGGTGGCGCGAGCGGCTCGGGTTCGGGGGCTGGCGGCGGCACAGGTTCGGCCGGCGGCGGCACTGGCGGTGCGGGCGGTGGCACTGGCGGCTGAACGAACAAGAGCCATCCGTGGTGAAAACCCTTGATTGTTTGGGTATTCACATAACCTTGGCCTGATGAAAATCCCTGTGGGAGCGAGCTTGCTCGCGAAGGCGGTAGATCAGCCAACATTTTCATCGCCTGACACTGCGCTTTCGCGAGCAAGCTCGCTCCCACAGGGTTTGTGCCAGGTTTTGGATCAGCGGTCCGAGCGCATCAATTCGGCCAGGCCGCTGTCCAGCGACAACACTGCCGCACGATTGCGCCCGGCATTTTTCGCCTGATACAGCGCCGCATCGGCGCGTTGGATAAACACTTCCAGGCTGTCATTGCCGCTCGGGATAAATGAATAGCAGCCCAGACTCACCGTCAGATACCCGGTCGGCGAGCCGCTATGGGTGATGTGCTTGTCGATCACACTGCGGCGGATCTGTCCGGCAATCGCCAGCGCGCCGTTGATGTCAGTGTCCGGCAACAACACCGCAAACTCTTCACCACCGTAGCGTACCGCCAGATCGGATTTGCGTTGGCAGCACGTCTGCAGCACTTGGGCGACCTGAGTCAGACAATGATCGCCGGCGACATGACCATAGGCGTCGTTGTAGCGTTTGAAGAAATCGATATCGAGCATGATCAAGCTGACCGGACTGACCTGCCGCGCGCCCCGGGCAAATTCGATCTCCAGCGAACGCTCGAACAAACGTCGGTTGGCCAATCCGGTCAGGCTGTCGTGGGTCGCAATCTGCTCCAGTGCGCGCTGGGCCTTGCGCAGGTTTTTCTCGATCCGTTCGCCGTCGCGCACCTGATGAATGAACACCCAGCCAAACAGGCCGACGCCGAGAATCACCAGCGCGACAATCACACTCGACTGGAACGCACGCTCGTACCAGCCCTTGAGAATCGTGTCGCGCGAGGTCGCAGACGACACCACCAACGGATACGCCGACAAGCGTCGATAACCGTACAAACGCACAACACCATCGACCACCGAATTGATCATCGCCGTGCCAGCTGCCGCCTCGGGCAGCAACGTGCGATAAATCCGTCCTTGCGCCAGCGACGTGCCGATCAGGCTCTCATCAAACGGACGGCGGGCAAGCAAAGTGCCGTCGCTCAAGCCAAGAAACATGATGCCTTGGTCATCGAGGCTGAAGCTTTCGAAGAAGCGGTCGAAGTACGACATCCTGATCCCGGCCAGCAACACACCCTGAAAATTGCCGGCGTGATCATTGACGCGTTTGGAAATCGGGATGATCCACTCGCCGTTCTCGCGGCTGCGGATTGCCGGGCCGATGTGCGCCACTGTCGAGGCATTCTGCTGGTGGAATTTGAAATACTCGCGGTCCGCCACGCCATTGCCACGGGGCAGATCAGTAAATGAGGTGATCACCCACTGCCCATCACGATCGAACAGGAACATGCCGTGCAACTGATCGAGTTGCTGCACGCGCCGGGCGAAGGTTCTCTGCAGACGCGGCTTCTGCGCGGCGCCGTAACCGTCCTCCTGAATCCAGTCGACCAGGCTGGTCATCACCAGATCGGCAGCCAGGAAGGTGTCCTCAGCCTGCTGGGCCATCGCCCGGGTCAGGTTGCTCGACGCGACTTTTGCCACCGCCAGATCCTGGCGTCGCGACTGCTCCAGTTGCAGGTACAGCAAACCGGACAGGCACAACCCCACCGCAACGATAAACAGCACAGCCGCTTTGCGTAGCGGCAGGCGTTTAAGGGTGCCTCCGGGGGCCTGATGTGGGTCGTGAATGGGGATAGGCAAAAGCAAGTCCTGGGCAGGTACGACAAGGGCGCCAGCAGGGAAACCCTTATGTTTGTGAGCGTAGCCCACCGGAATCTACGGGGCAAACGCCCCGCTCCCGCCCAGGTATATCGGCGCGCAGCGAATTTGGATGATCGCTGTTCGCAGATTTATTTTCGATGCCTCTTTAGGGTTAGTCAGTTATGAAGGGCCAGACGCCGCATCGCACTGTGCAGATGCGCCCGCGCACTTTGCGCATCGCCCTCACGCATCTGCTCATAGGCCCGTTGCGCAATGGCGTGGGGCACCGGTTTCAGCTCCCGTTGCGTGGCCATCGCCAGCAGTTGCACCTGCGCGGCGCGCTCCAGGTAATAGAGGTCGTCCCAGGCTTCGGCGATGGTCGGCGCGGCAACGATCACACCGTGGTTTTTCAGGAACAGAATGTCAGCATCGCCCATGACACTGGCGATGCGGTCGCCTTCTGACGCGTCCAGCGCCAGACCGTTGTAATCCTCGTCTACCGCCGTGCGCCCATAGAACTTCAGCGCGGTCTGCCCCAGCCACAACAGTGGCGGCCCTTGTAGCAGGCACAACGCCGTGGCGTGAGGCATGTGGGTGTGGAACGCGACTTTCACTCGCGGCAGTTGTTTATGCAGACGCGCGTGAATGTAAAACGCCGTGGCTTCCGGCAGGCCTTCACCCTCCACCACGTTGCCCTCGAAGTCGCAGACCAGCAGATTCTGCGCGGTCACTTCGGCGAAGGCATAGCCGTAGGGATTGACCAGAAACAGATCGTCATGCCCCGGCACCATCGCCGAAAAGTGATTGCAGATGCCCTCCTCCAACCCATGCAGCGCGGCCAGTTGAAAGCATGCCGCCAGCTCGCTGCGTGCGGTGATGATCGCTTCTGTGTCGAGGTTCAGCGCTGTCAAACGTGCAGCCTGCACACTGGCGGCCAGGGTGTGAGCCATGACGATTCTCCGTTACCAACCGAGGGATTTGAACAGCGGCAACACTTGATCGAGGCGGTTGAGGATGGCGTCGGGGCGATAGTCCGGCAGCAATTGGCGACCGGTGCCGCGATCGATCCATACACAACGAAAACCCATGTCCCGCGCCGCCGTGTGGTCGAGCATGGGGCTCGCGCAGATGTGCACCACCTCTGCGCGACCGACGCCCAACTGTTCATGAGCGTAGTCGAACAGCCGTGGCGCCGGTTTGTAGGCACCGGCCTGTTGCGCGGTGATCACCCGGTCGATGTAGCCGCCGAGTTGCGCGACGTTGCCGGCAATGATGTCGTCGTCGGTGTTGGAGACGATGCACAGTTTGAAACCCATGGTTTTCAATTCACGCAGGGTCTCGATCACCTCGGCAAACGGCGGCATTTTCGGGATCGCGGCTGCCAGACGCTGGCTGTCTTCGGGCAGGCTCGGCAGGCCCGATTCTTCCAGGGCCATTTGCAGGCCAAGGGTGCTGAGTTCACGGAACGAACGGTGCGGCGGGGTTTGTTCGAGGCGGTGTTCATGACGGTCATAGACTTCAATCAGATGAGCGACATCGACCTGATGCTCGCCCTTCTCACTGAGAATTTCGCCGACTACTGCTTTGAGGCCTTCGTCCCATTGGATCAAAGTGCCGTAGCAATCGAAGGTCAGCCACTGCGGGCGCGGTGTGTGGATGAGTGTCATTGGTCGAATCCTCCGTAGTGAGGACTTCAGCTTAAGAGCGCTCGGTGATAGTGTGAAATTAAATAAATAGCCAATCGTCAGTTGAATAATCACTATCGAGAGCGCCGCCATGCTGGACCTGGAATTGCTGAAAACCTTTGTCTGCGTGGTCGACGAAGGCAGCTTCACCCGCGCCGCCGAGCGCGTGCACCGCACCCAATCGACGGTCAGTCAGCAGGTGCGCAAACTCGAAGAGCTGGTCGGCCACGCCCTGTTGCTGCGCGACCGTACCGGGCTGAATGTCACCGTCACCGAGCACGGCGAACTGCTGATCCACTATGCGCGGCGTTTGCTGGCGCTTTCGGCAGAAGCCACTGAAGCGCTGGCCAGTGACCTCGACCTGGAAATCCTGCGTATCGGCATGCCGGAAGACTTCGACGCCCGGCGCATGGCGCTGATCCTCGCCGGCTTCACCCGCAGCCATCCGCAAGCACGGCTGGAAACCCTCAGCGGCATGAGCCTCGATTTGCGCCAGCGTCTGGATGCCGGCGACATCGACATCGCCCTGATCAAACGCGAACCCGACAGCGGCCCGGCGTGGGCGACCTGGCCGGAACGACTGGTGTGGGTCAAAGGCGCGGAGTTTGATTCATCCGCTGGCGTGCTGCCGTTGGCGTTGTTTCCGCAAGGCTGCCTGTATCGGCAGCGCGCCATTCGTTTGCTCGATGTTGCTCAGCGCCCGTGGCGGGTGGCGTTCGGCAGTCACAGCCTGACCGGGATTCAAGCGGCGGTGGCTTCGGGGCTGGGGGTGTCGGTGCTGCCAGTGTCGGCGGTATTGCCTGAGCATCAGGTGTGTACAGATTTGCCGGAACTGGCGCCGACGGAATTGGCGCTGGTCAGTCGTGATGGGGTTTTGAGTGGGTTGCAGCGTGGATTGGTGGAGTTTTTGCGTGGGGAGTTGGGGGTGGATGCCGGGGGATTTGCCTGATAGCTCAGGCTTGTCGAAAACCCTGTGGCGCGGGAGCTTGCTCCCTCGCCACAGGGTCAGTGTGGTTCTCTCGACCTTGAATCAGATCAACGCGACGGCGGCACGCGAATATCCCCCGCCCGGCACTGGGTTTTCACACCCTTGCCGCACGCGCCGAACTGCAGATCCTTGCCCATGCACACACGCACCTCCGACAGTTCCGGGCCGCTGCAAATGACCGCGATGCCATCGGCCGGAATGCCCGGGTTGGCCTTGCGGAACAGGTCGGCAATTTCCTGGGCCTGGAAGTAATACGAGGAGCTGAACGGTTGCAGTTCCTGCGGGATTTTCACCGCCGCCACCGCTTTGTCCGCTTCATCCAGATAGCCCATCGCGCCGAGGCCGCTGCAGGTGCCGTGCTTGGACCATTCGTGGTCGAGCAGTTTTTTGGTCGGGAACAGCGTCAGGCCCTGGCTGGTTTCCGCCGCCGAGAGCGTGGTCAGCGGTGGACAGGACTCCGGCCAGCCACCCTTGGCGTATTGCGGCCACAAACCGTGAAGCACGAAGCCGTAGCCCTTGCCAGTGCACTGCGAGTCATCTTTGTGCGTCAAACAAAAGGTCGGCGACCAGGACAGCGCCAGCAGGTAGTAATCGAACACCCCCGCCACCGATTCCGCCTGGGCCTTGCTGGACTGTGATTGGCGCGCCGAACTCAAACCGATGCTACCGGCCGTCAGCGCAATCACCGCCAAAATTGTAAACAGCTTTTTCATGTACCCACTCCTTTGGGACGCCTGCGTCCATGGTTTTTGATCCTGACCGACTTGGCCAGCGCTGATTTCGACACGCTTGTGTTGCAAGCGCATGACGCAAGGCAAAGCCGTACGCCGTTGAAAGGTCTACGATTAACAGGCAGCCACCAAACCAAGGGAACCAAAATGAGTAAAGCAGACGAACTCGCCGCCAAACTCAAACAAACCCGGCATACCCACGCGGATGCGGCACTGGAAATCGATTGCTGGCCTGCTCAGGTGTATGACTTGTACCACCGCATTGAGGCGTGGTTGCAGCCCGTCACCGAAGTAGGACTGAAGATTCGGCGAAATCCTACGCATGTTTGCGAAACTTCACCGGATGGTGAGGCGCATGACTACGCAATTGATCAACTGGTGATCGAGGCCAATGATCGAAGCCTGACATTCGATCCCATTGCGCGGTTTACCGAGGATGGCGCCGGGCGGCTGCAGATTACCCTGCCGGAAAGAAACACTTATCTGTTGCGAACCGTCGATGAACACCACGAAAGCCACTGGTGGTTGCAAACCGTCGAAACCGGGCAGGAATTGGATGCCATCGCCCTGACCGAAAACAACTTGCTGCAGGTCGTGCAGGAAGGGCTTGGCCTCTAGGATCGACAGCCCCGGCAGATCTTCTATTAACCTCTTAGAGTTGTACTGATGACACGTCTGATTCAAAACCAGCAACAACTCGCTCAATGGGCGCGCGAAGTCAAAGGTTCATTGGACATTGCCGTCGCCTTTTGGGGCGAACGCGCCATAACGGAACTGGGTCTGGATCAACGCCGTGGAGACGTCCGCATTCTCCTCGACTTGTCTGCAGGGGCGACCAACCCCGCAGTGGTCAGGCAACTGCTCCAACTGCATCCAGCGAACATTCGCAGCCTCCCTCGACTCCATGCCAAGACTTACATTGGCGAAAACGAAATGATCGCAGGAAGCGCCAACGCGTCGGCCAATGGCTTGGGCATTGAAGGTCAGGCAGCCAATCACTGGATTGAACTCGGCATCCTGACGGACGATACCGTAGCGATACAGGACGCAAAACGCTGGTTCGCTGAACGCTGGTCTGAGTCGGATGCCATCGATGTCGACAGTGCCTACTTCAAACAAATCGAAGCGGCCTGGACAGCCCGGCAAAAATTCCGGCAGGCGCAAGACACACAGCCAGACTCGCTGATCGCGGCGGCCGTGAAAAACCCTGAAGCTTTCGGCTCGGAACGCTGGTTTGTCACTGTCGACATTCACGATATGTCCACCAAAGGCAAAAAGGCTCTGGCGCAGAAGTCGACGGAACAAGGGCAACCGGCATTTGGCTGGGAGAGCTGGAGCGATATCCCGCAGCATGCACACTTCATCAGCTTCTATCACGATGGTGAGCAGTTCTGCTTTGCAGAAGAGGACGGCGCCAATGAGCCAGTCTTCTACTCGGCTACCGGGCAAGCCGAGTTCATGCAGTATGTGAGCGCCAGTCATATCCCAGGCTACAAAAACAACCTGGGAGCGCTGCACGAATGGCTACCGCTGTTACACAAAGCCAAAGCGAGCACTGCCAACTGGAAGTCCGAGGGTGGAATGTGCATGGATCTCGGGACGTTTGCCGCGTTAAACCTGTCAAAACTGTAATCCCCGCCTCAGCCAACTGAAAGCTGGCGCTGGTTAGCCTCCCCGTCATGAGTTAAACGGGGATTTCCAGCGCATGCCTTCCAACCCATCACGACGCACCTTCGTCAAAGGCCTCGCCGCCAGCAGCCTGCTCGGTGGCCTGGGCCTGTGGCGCACGCCGGTCTGGGCGCTCAATGCGCCCGGTCAACTGCATGAACTGAGCGGCAGCAACTTCGAGCTGTTCATCGGCGAAACCCCGGTCAACTTCACTGGCAGCCCACGCACGGCGATGACCATCAACGGCAGCCTGCCCGGCCCTTTGCTGCGCTGGCGCGAAGGCGACACCGTGACGCTGCGGGTGCGCAACCGGCTCAGCGCCAGCACCTCGATTCACTGGCACGGCATTCTGCTGCCGGCGAACATGGACGGCGTGCCGGGCCTGAGCTTTCACGGCATCGAACCGGGTGGCGTGTACGTCTATCAATTCAAGGTGCGGCAGAACGGCACCTACTGGTATCACAGCCATTCCGGGTTGCAGGAACAGGCCGGCGTCTACGGCCCGCTGGTGATCGACGCCAAAGACCCTGAGCCGTTCCACTACGACCGCGAGTTCGTGCTGATGCTTAGCGACTGGACCGACGAAGATCCGGCCAGTCTGCTGAAAACCCTGAAAAAACAATCCGACTACTACAACTTCCACAAGCGCACCGTCGGCGATTTCATCGAGGACGTCAGCGAAAAAGGCTGGGGCGCCACCGTGGCCGATCGCAAGATGTGGGCAGAAATGAACATGAATCCCACCGACATTGCCGACGTCAGTGGCGCCACCTACACCTTCCTCATGAATGGCCACGCGCCAGATAACAACTGGACCGGCCTGTTTCGCCCCGGGGAAAAACTGCGTCTGCGCCTGATCAATGGCTCGGCCATGACCTACTTCGACGTGCGCATTCCCGGACTGAAAATGACCGTAGTCGCGGCGGACGGCTTGCACGTCAAACCGATCAGCGTCGATGAACTGCGCATCGCCGTGGCCGAGACTTACGACGTCATCGTCGAGCCGGACGCCGAGGCATACACCCTGTTTGCCCAGGCCATGGATCGCAGCGGTTATGCCCGTGGCACGCTCGCCACTCGCGCCGGGTTATCTGCGCCCGTACCGGGTCTGGACCCGCGCCCACTGGTGACCATGGACGACATGGGCATGGGCGGCATGGATCACGGCTCGATGGACATGAGCACCATGGATCACTCGGCGATGGGCCCGATGCAATCCCATCCTGACAGCGAAAAAAACAATCCGCTGGTCGACATGCAAGCCATGACCACCGCGCCCAAACTCAACGACCCCGGCCTCGGCCTGCGCAACAACGGCCGTCGCGTGCTCACCTACGCCGACCTGCGCAGCACCTTCGAAGACCCGGATGGCCGCGACCCGAGCCGCACAATCGAACTGCACCTGACCGGGCACATGGAGAAATTCGCCTGGTCGTTCAACGGCATCAAGTTCTCCGACGCCAAGCCCTTGCGGCTGAAGTACGGCGAGCGCATCCGCCTGGTGCTGGTCAACGACACGATGATGACCCACCCGATTCACCTGCACGGCATGTGGAGCGATCTGGAAGACGAAAACGGCGACTTCCAGGTGCGCAAACACACCATCGACATGCCGCCCGGCACGCGCCGCACCTACCGCGTCACCGCCGACGCACTCGGTCGCTGGGCCTATCACTGCCATCTCCTGTACCACATGGAAACGGGCATGTTCCGCGAAGTGCGGGTGGAAGCATGAAGGGGCCGCTGATGACTCGACTCACCGCGTTTTCTTTGCTGCTGGTCGGCAGCTCGGCGATGGCCGCCGGCGACATGCCGGGCATGGATCACAGCCAGATGTCCGGCATGGATCATTCCGCGATGCAAAGCATGGACGACGGCAGGATGCAGCCCGCCGCCCCGACGGAAAGTCGCACGCCGATCCCGCAGTTGACCGACGCCGACCGCGCCGCCGTATTTACCAGCCCCGGCGGCCATAAAGTCCACGACAGCGCGATCAACACGTACTTCCTCGCCGACAAACTCGAATGGCAGGACGCCGATGACGGCAGCGCGTTGGCCTGGGATCTGTCCGGCTGGATCGGTGGCGACATTGATCGTCTGTGGCTGCGCTCCGAAGGCGAGCGCAGCAACGGCAAGACCGAAGACGCAGAGATTCAAGCACTCTGGGGCCATGCGATTTCGCCGTGGTGGGACGTGGTCAGCGGCGTGCGTCAGGACTTCAAACCCGGCGCGCCGCAGACTTGGGCCGCGTTCGGCCTGCAGGGCATGGCGCTGTACAACTTCGAAGCCGAGGCCACGGCGTTTATCGGTGAGGGTGGCCAGAGCGCGCTGCGATTGGAGGGTGACTACGACATCCTGCTGACCAATCGCCTGATCCTGCAGCCCACCGCCGAACTCAACGTCTACGGCAAAAACGATGCGCAACGGGGTATCGGTTCCGGGTTTTCCAACACCGAGGCGGGCCTGCGTCTGCGCTATGAAATCCGCCGCGAATTTGCGCCGTACATCGGCGTGACGTGGAACCGCACCTACGGCAACACCGCCGATTACGCCCGCGAAGAAGGCGAGGATCGCAGCGAAGCGCGCCTCGTCCTCGGCGTGCGGCTGTGGTTCTGAATCCCCTAAAAAAACAACCCGGAGCTCTTGCATGCGCACCTTGAAAATCACCCTTGTACTCGCCAGCGGCTTGCTCATGAGCAGCCTCGCCCAAGCCCACCCGAAACTGCTCTCGTCGACCCCGGCCGAAGGTGCCGACGGCGCCGCGCCCGGCAAGATCGAACTGCATTTTTCCGAGAACCTGCTGACAAAATTCTCCGGCGCCAAACTGGTCATGACCGAAATGCCCGGCATGGCCCATTCGCCGATGCCGATGAAAGCCAAAGTCAGCGCCGGCAGCGACCCAAAAAGCATGCTGATCACCCCGCTCGCGCCGCTGCCCGCCGGCACCTATCAAGTCCAATGGCGCGCGGTGTCTTCCGACACGCACCCGATCACCGGCAACGTCACCTTCAAAGTGAAGTAAGCGATGGCTGAGCTGATCAACATCGTCCTGCGGTTTGCGTTGTATGTGGATTTGCTGCTGTTGTTCGGGCTGGCGTTGTTTGCGCTGTACAGCGCAGGGACGCTGCTGCGCTTTCGGCCGATGCTGCGCGGGATGGCATTGATCGGGGCGTTGTTGTCAGTGGCAGGATTGGTGCTGATGACCCGCGCCATGAGTGGCGAAACAGCGCTTGCGGCGTTGTGGCCGCACCTGCAAATGATGCTGCTGGAAACCGATGTCGGGCTGGCGTGGGCATTGCGGATGATCGCGCTGATCGTGGTGTTGATCAGGCCGGGCGCGTGGCTCGCATCGGTGGCTGGCGCCATCGCCCTCGCCTCTTTGGCCTGGAGCGGGCACGGGGCGATGGCCGAAGGAACACTGCGGTTCTGGCATTTTCTCAGCGACATTCTGCACCTGCTCGCGGCGGGCGCGTGGCTGGGGGCGATGCTGGCGCTGGTGTTGATGGCGCGCGGGTCGGTCGATGAAGCTCGCATTCGTTCGCTGGCGTTTGCGGTTCGGCGTTTTGAGTGGATCGGTGCAGTGATTGTGCTGACGCTGTCGATTACCGGCGTGGTGAACTACCTGTTCATCGTCGGTGCGAGACTGGACGAAATCTTGCTCGGCACTTACGGGATGCTGCTCGCGATCAAGGTTTTACTGTTTGCCGGGATGTTGGTGTTGGCGGCGTTGAACCGCTTTCATCTTGGTCCGGCGTTGGCGCAAGCGTTGCGCAATGGACACTATGCCGTCGCGGCAAATGCGCTAAAACGCAGCGTTGTCGTTGAACTGGCAATCGCATTGCTGATCGTGGCGCTGGTGGCGTGGCTAGGCACGTTAAGCCCGGAAGCAGGGTGACACCCGGGAAAGCCTTTCACTACACTGGGCCACCGTCCTTCTCAGAAGCCCCGATCGCAATGACAACCCTAAAAAGCACGATGATCCTCTGCGGCCTGCTGACCGTGGCCGCCGGCGCGCATGCCGAGCAGACCCCTTCGCACCTCGACAGCATCCAGCAACAAGGCCAGTTGCGCGTCTGCACCACCGGCGACTACAAGCCCTACACCTTCAAACGCCCCGACGGCGATTTCGAAGGCATCGACATCGCCATGGCACGCTCGCTGGCCGACAGCCTCGGCGTCAAAGTGCAATGGGTGCAAACCACCTGGAAAACCCTGATGCCGGACATGCAGGCCGGCAAGTGCGACATCGGTATGGGCGGCATTTCTGTGACCCTGGAGCGGCAGAAAAAAGCTTACTTCAGCAACACCCTCGACACCGACGGCAAGATCCCGCTGGTGCGCTGCGTCGATGTCAGCAAGTACCAGACGGTGGAACAGATCAACCAGCCCAATGTGCGTCTGGTCGAACCTGCCGGTGGCACCAACGAAGCCTTCGTCCACGCCTTCCTGCCCAAGGCGCAACTGGCCCTGCACGACAACGTGACGATCTTCCAGCAACTGCTCGATAACAAGGCCGACGTGATGATCACCGACGCCTCGGAAGCGCTGTATCAGCAGAAACTCAAACCGGGCTTGTGCGCGGTGAATCCACATCAGTACATGCAATATGGCGAGAAGGCTTACTTGCTGCCCCGCGATGACATCAGTTGGAAACTGTATGTCGATCAGTGGCTGCACTTGAGTAAAGTCACCGGCAAGTATCAGCAAACCCTGAGTGAATGGATTGCCGTACCGGCCGCGCAGTAATCCTCAATCGTCATGCAACATGCCGGAGCTGTACTGATTGAGACTGCTGCCGATACTGTTGCCGCCGAACTTCAAGGTATTGGCGTTGCGCCCCTCCGGCGACTGACAGTCGCTGGAGAAGCAACTGGTGGTGGTCAAACCACCCGCGCCGGAACAGGCACTCAACACCGATACTGCAGCAGCGATCAACAGCACTTTGACGACATTAAGGCGCATGGCACGATTCCCCTCGGGATGAACAGCGACGATCTTGTCTGAACATCCTAGGCCTGCGCCGCACCCGGCAAGATGAAACTTTGCTCATCGCCAGGGAGATTACCAACGCTGAATGGCTCAACAAACGTCCGGCGCTGAGCCAAGTTATCGAGCGGATCAGTGCGAGCTGAAAGCGATCAGCTCTTCAGCCACGCACTCGTCGGGATCTGCGCCAATGATTTGAAGGCAGGCCTGGCGAACCAGTAACCCTGCATCAAGTAAATACCGCAATCGGCGAGAAAATCTCGTTCCTCGGCATCTTCTATGCCTTCGGCGATCACCTCCACGCCCAACTCTCTGCACATGTTCACCACGTTACGCACGATGATCTGGCGCACTCGGTCACGGTGAATATTGCGGATCAGCGCCATATCCAGCTTGATCAAGTCCGGTTGAAAATCCGCCAACAAGTTAAGGCCGGAATAGCCTGCGCCAAAGTCGTCGATCGCCGTCTTGAAACCAAACTCGCGATACTCACGCAAGATAGTCATCAAATGCTTGTTGCTTTCAACGTGCTCGCCTTCTACTGCTTCGAAGATCAGCCGCTCCAGCGGAAAGCCGTAAGTGCGCGCCGCTTCCAGCGTGCTGCGAATACACATCTCTGGACGGTAAACGGCATTCGGCAAAAAATTGATCGACAGGTACTGCGTCATCCCTAACTCAGCCGCCGTGGAGATCGCCCGCACACGACACAGTTGATCGAATCGATAACGGTTTTGATCGTCCACCTGCTCCAGGACAGACAAGGCACCTTCACCCTTCACGCCTCGAACCAACGCTTCGTGGGCAAACGTCGTTTGATCGCGCAGATCCACAATGGGCTGAAAGGCGAAGGCAAAATCCATGTCCGGCATGCCGTTGCTCTTACAGCCCTGGCAGCCTCCGGCAGACGCGAATGATTTTGGAAAGTCGGTCATGACACCCTCTGATAACGGGTTGTAACCTTCCATGGCGGTTAATAAACAGCCGCAGGACTGACTCATCTGCAAACCAGGCGACAACTGCAGCCCGACGGCGCCTGAATATTTGAAGGCGCCGCGTGCTCTACATACAAATGATCAGGTGCGGAAATGCGCGGTCATTCGCTGCAGGTCCTGCCCCAGTGACGCCAACTCGACCGTCGCAGCCGCACTCTCCTCACTGGCAACCGCCGACTGGTCAGCCACATCCCGTACGCTGACGATGCTGCGATTGATTTCGTCGGCCACGGCACTTTGCTGCTCGGCAGCGGCCGAGATTTGCAGGCTCATCTCCTGGATCGTACCGATGGACTGGTTGATCTCGGTGATTGCCAGCTCGGCCTTCTGCGCCAACACCACCGTATCGAGGGTGCGCTCGCGGCTGGAGGCCATCAGTGTCGAGGCCGCTTGCGCGCCTTGTTGCAGGGTGACGATCAGCGCTTCGATTTCCTTGGTCGAGTCCTGCGTGCGTTGAGCCAGCGAGCGCACTTCGTCTGCCACCACGGCGAACCCACGCCCCTGTTCTCCCGCCCGCGCGGCTTCGATTGCGGCGTTCAACGCGAGCAGATTGGTCTGCTCGGCGACGGCTTTGATGACATCGATCACTTTGCCGATCTGCTCACTGTCCTGAGACAGCACGTTCATCGCGCCGCCCAACTCTTCAATGGCCACCGCGAGTTCACTGATCTGCAACGTCGCCTGCTTCACCACCGTACTGCCGTGGCGCGCCTGTTGATCGGCCAGGGTCGCGGCAGCGGAGGCATCGGTGGTGTTACGCGCAACTTCCTGCACGGTCGAGGCCATTTCGTGCATCGCCGTTGCGACTTGATCCACTTCGCTTTTTTGCTGACGCACGCCAGCGCTGGTCTGCTCGCTCATGGCCGAGAGCTTTTCCGCAGAAGTGGAAATATGCGTCACGCCATTGCCGATACCTTGCACCAGTGTGTTCAGGTTTTGCGCCATGTCCTGCATCGCATTTTGCAGATCGCCCAACTCGTCTTTGCGGTTTGATTTGGCCTGTACCGTCAGATCGCCCTTGGCAATCCGTCGAGCCAGTTCAACCGTCAGCGCCAGCGGTGCAGTGATCTGGCGCGAGATGACCACCGAAGCAAACAGCCCGATCACCAGCGCCAACACGGTCAATACGGCGATCTGAACAAAGGCTGAGTGCTGATCTTCACGCGCCAGGCGCTGCTGGGTGTCCATCAGGCCATTCATGATCTTGTCCATCGCCTTGCTTTCCTGGTCGACCTGGTCGCGCATGTTCTGTTTCTGCTCGAACAGCCCGGCCACTTCCACCAATACTTCGCGATAACGACGCATCCCGGCATGCGCATCTTCCAGTTGACTCGACAGGGTCGCCGGCAAGTTGCTACGCGCCTTGGTGATATCACTCAAGAAGGTATCGATGGTTTCCATCATCAGTTTTTTGTTCGCGTCGTTAGGCACCGCAATGTAACGACGCAACATCAGGCGAAACGTGGTCATGCCATTGCGCAAGTCGGCCAGCGTGCGCAGATCCCGAACGCGTTCGCCATCGGCAGACGCCAGCGCATTGGTCGTGGTGGTTTCAAGCATGCCGGCAAAAGTTTGCGCGTACTTGTCCGACAGCGCAGTCAGCGGTTTCAGAGCATCAGTGGTCGACTGATCAGCAGCGATCAGCCGTTTGACCTTCTGGTCGTAGGCAACAATCGTGGCTTGCAAAGCCTTCAGGGCTTGCTGGTTCTCAGCGCGGGTCAAGGTGTCCAGCGCCTTGCTCACCAGGCCCTGCAAGACATTCAACTGCGCGTTATAGGACTCGGCGAACACTGCGTCAGCCGCGGCTTCGTACTGTTTCTCAGACAGACGCATATCTTGCGTCGCGTCATTCAACGTGCCGATCAGACGCGTCGTACTCAAACGATCAACCAGCACGCTGTTGCTGTTATAGCCAATGAAGGCAACCGCCAAAACGGCCAGCAGAAGAATGCCGAAGCCGGTCCCCAGCTTGCGGGAAACCTTGATGTCACCCAGGAAATTCGATGCAACTGCCATATTCAGCCTCAACGCCCTGACGCGAAACGCCAGGCACAAAAAATTGATCTCCGGTAACCACAGTCACCGTCCAGACATTCGGGGGTCGTCATCCAAGGCGTAATACGGGACGCTCCAGCTGTCCCGGAAATGCAAAATGCGGATGCTGTTGAGGCGTCGAGAAGAAACCCGACGCGAGCATCGGCAGACAAACCCGTCACGTCGCAAACAGAGGGTCTGCACGCTGGATTTATCGTTTCAGCAAAGGTATCTGGAGGGATGCTAGTAATTTTGCGAAAACTTGTACAACTTTATATTTTTGTACAATCGTTGAACTTTTTGAGCCGCGTGATGGCGCACTGCCATCATGATTTATGGCACATCGCTACTGGCGCAAAACCAGGCTGAAAATGCTGATTCAGGCGCCTGCCGACTCAGTCCCTTGCTGGCTTGGGAATCGCAATCCGGCTCCCAGTCTTGACCTCGCGCAACGCCAGACTCGACTGAATCGAGGCAATCCCCACCTGACGCCTGAGCACCTGCTCAATGAAGTCGCTGTAGCTATCAAGATCCTCGGCCAACACCTGCAACACATAATCGGCATCGCCAGTAATTTTGTGACAGGCCACCACCTGCGGCAATTGCGCAATCACCGCCTCGAAGGCGTCCGGCGCGTGGTCGGCGTGGGTGGAAAAACGAATGTGCACGAACGCCATGATATCCAGCCCGAGCATTCGCCGATCAAGGTTGGCCTGATAGCCCTTGATGACCCCCGCCTCCTCCATGCGCTTGCGCCGCCGCCAGCACGGCGTAAGGCTCAGCGACAGCCGCTCACTGAGTTCAGCGTTGGAAATGCTGGCGTCTTCCTGCAATAACTCAAGAATTGCCAGGTCGGTCTCGTCGAGGCTGATGCATTTGGATATTTTTTTCTGCATGCCGCCATTCCTGAGTAAAAACGCCCGAATAATCGACCAAACCACGAAAACAAAGCAAAGAAAGCGCAGCCAAGCCGGAACAGAATATTTGCACTGGCCAACAATAACGGATGCGCAGAATGTTTACAGTTTTCAGTGATTCCCACCGTTTGCACCACGGCACCGAATTGAAAGACGGCGTGCTCAAACCTTCGTTCGAGCAACCGAGTCGCGCCGACACCGTGCATAACCGCGTCAAACAGGTCGGCCTCGGGCAGATCGTCGAACCGCGCGCGTTTGATCGCTCGTGCTACGTCAACGCGCACAGCGAGCGCTACGTCAGTTTTCTCGAAAGTGCCTGGAGCGAATGGCGCGCAACCGGTCGCACTCACGATGCCTTGCCGCTGGTATGGCCGGTGCGCGATCTGGCCGGAGAAGAGGTGCCGACCTTCATCGATGGCAAGCTCGGCTTCTATGCCATGGACGCCGGTTCGCCGATTACCGCGACGACTTGGCAAGCGGTGAAAACCAGCGCCGACATCGCCCTCACCGGCCTGGCCCTGATCGATGAAGGCCACGACAGTGCCTTCGCCCTGTGCCGTCCGCCCGGCCATCACGCCGCGCGCGAATACATGGGCGGTTATTGCTACCTCAACAACGCCGCCATTGCCGCGCAACAAGCCATCACCCAAGGCGCCAAACGCGTCGCAGTGCTCGACGTCGACTTCCATCACGGCAACGGCACGCAGAACATTTTTTACCAGCGCAGCGACGTCATGTTCGTCTCGTTGCACGGCGAACCGGCGGTGTCCTATCCGTACTTCTCGGGGTACAGCCACGAAGTCGGCGCGGGTGTCGGCGAGGGTTACAACCTCAACTATCCCCTGCCGAAAAACACCACCTGGGAGAGCTACCGCAACGCCCTGCTCCACGCCTGCAAAAAACTCCAGCAGTTCGCCCCTGAAGTGCTGGTGATTTCCCTCGGTGTCGACACCTTCAAGGACGACCCCATCAGTCACTTTCTGCTGGAAAGCGATGACTTCATCGGCATCGGCGAACTGATCGCCAGCGTCGGCTGCCCGACCCTGTTCGTCATGGAGGGCGGCTACATGGTCGATGAGATCGGCATCAATGCCGTCAACGTGCTGCACGGTTTCGAGAGCAAACGCAGCTGAGCCGCCCGCCGCTCTACAACCTTTCAATGACTGGATCGGAGAATAAAAACATGACGCTTTTTATAGATGTCGATGATGCTGCACGCCTGTTCACTCAAATCGGTATCCGCCGCGCCATCCGCGAAATGGCCGGCTACATCGAAGCGGACTACGCACGCTGGGCACAGTTTGATAAATCGCCGCGCACGGCCAATCACTCGGCAGACGGCGTGATCGAGTTGATGCCCACCGACGACGGCCAGCAGTACTCATTCAAATACGTGAATGGCCACCCGAACAACGGCCAGCAGAACTTGCTCACGGTCATGGCCTTCGGTCTTCTGGCTGATGTGCAGAGTGGCTATCCCACGCTGCTCAGCGAACTGACCTTGACCACCGCCGTGCGCACCGCCGCTACCTCGGCGCTGGTCGCGCAATCGCTGGCTCGCCCGGGTGCGACCTCGATGGCCTTGATCGGTAACGGTGCGCAAAGTGAATTCCAGGCACTGGCCTTTCATGAAATGTTGGGCATCACTGAAATCCGCATCTTCGATATCGATCACGACGCTTCACTCAAGTTGAAGCACAACCTCGCGGCGTACCCGGACATCGACGTGATTCTGGCCAGCTCGGTGAAGGACGCGGTCAAGGGCGCCGACATCGTCACCACGGTCACCGCCGATAAAGCCTACGCAACGATTCTGACCCCCGAAATGATCGAGCCCGGCATGCACATCAACGCGGTCGGCGGTGACTGCCCGGGTAAAACCGAACTGCACGCCGACATCCTGCGCAACGCCCGGGTCATCGTCGAATTCGAGCCGCAGACGCGCATTGAAGGCGACATTCAGCAACTGGCAGCCGACTCCCCGGTGATCGAGTTTTTCCGCATTGTGCAGGGCGAAGTCGCCGGACGCGAAAACGATGCGCAGGTGACGGTCTTCGATTCGGTGGGTTTTGCCCTGGAAGACTTTTCCTCTCTGCGCTACCTGAATGACCTGGCTCAGGCACAGCAAATCGGCCAGCGCATCCACCTGGTGCCGACGCCGGCCAACATCAAAAACCTCTTCCAACTGCTGGATCCGCAACCGGCCAAAACCTCGCGTCTGCGCACCGTCAGTTGATCGGTCATGACAGCCCCCAAGCCACAGGGGGCGACTCACCTTGTGATCAGCCGCTGCACCTCTAACAAGAACGCTCGACACCTACTTTCTGCCAAAACTCAAAAACATAAAATCAAGAGGTTTTGCAATGAAATCGACCCCTTCCGGGCTGCCTGAACAGCCCGCGCTGCAGCGCACGCTCAGCAATCGTCACATCCAGTTAATGGCCATGGGCGGTGCCATCGGGACCGGCCTGTTCATGGGCTCCGGGAAAATCATCGCCCTCTCCGGGACGTCGATCATCCTCATCTACATGATCATCGGCCTGTTCGTGTTTTTCGTCATGCGCGCCATGGGCGAAATGCTCCTGTCCAACCTCAACTTCAAAACCTTCGCCGACTTCGCCGGCGCCTACCTCGGCCCACGCGCAGCGTTCTTTCTCGGCTGGTCGTACTGGCTGAGCTGGAGCGTGGCGGTGATCGGCGATGCCGTCGTGGTCGGCGGATTCTTCCAGTACTGGTTCCCCGACGTACCGGCGTGGATACCCGCCGTCGGCATGCTGGCGACCCTGTTCGCGCTAAACGTGCTGACCGTCAGGCTGTTCGGTGAGGTGGAGTTCTGGTTCGCGATCATCAAGATCATTGCCGTCGTGACCCTGATCGGCGTCAGCACCGTGCTGATCGCCAGCTCCTTCGTCTCGCCCAGTGGCGTCACCGCGTCCCTGAGTCACTTGGTGGACAAACAAGCGGCGTTCCCCAACGGCTTGTTCGGCTTCTTCGCCGGATTTCAAATGGCGATCTTCTCCTTCGCCGGCACCGAACTGATCGGCACCGCCGCCGCCGAAACCCGCTCGCCGGAGAAGACCCTGCCGAAAGCGATCAACTCGATTCCGCTACGGATCATCCTGTTCTACGTGCTGGCACTGACCTGCATTATCGCCGTGACCTCGTGGCAGCAAGTCTCCCCGGTCAAAAGCCCCTTCGTCGAACTGTTCCTCGTCGCCGGATTTCCCGCAGCGGCCGGTATCGTCAACTTCGTGGTCCTGACCTCAGCGGCATCCTCGGCCAACAGCGGCGTGTTCTCATCAAGCCGCATGCTGTTCGGGCTGGCCAATCAAGACAACGCGCCCGGCCTATTCCGCCGACTGTCGAGCAACAGCGTGCCGCTGCTGAGTCTGGCGTTTACCACGCTATTGATGCTGGTCGGCGTGCTGGTGCTGTTCATCGTGCCGGAAGTCATGACCGCATTCACCATCGTCTCCACCGTGTCGGCGATTCTGGTGATCTTCACCTGGTCGACCATCCTTGCGTCTTACATCGCCTACCGCAAAAAACGTCCGGATCTGCATGCGAAATCGGCTTACAAGATGCCCGGCGGCGTGCCGATGGCTTGGTTTTCGTTGGCGTTTTTGGGGTTTGTGCTGGGGTTGCTGGCGTTGAGGCCTGATACGCGGATTGCGCTGATGGTGATGCCGGGGTGGTTTGTCTGGCTGGGGATTGCTTACCAGTTGACGCGGTTGAGGAAGCCGAAATCTGCGGTTGAGTCGGCGAGTCAGTTTGGCTAGATCTGCAAGCGAAAGCCGTCACCTTAAGGTGACGGCTTTTGTTTTCACTGAAAGGCTGTGCCAATCCTCGACCGATCGGATGAGTACCAGATTCCGGTGACTTTACCGGTAATGTCTTCGAGTGCGACCTGGCCCATGAAGCGGCTGTCGTTACTGCTGTCGCGGTTATCACCGAGCAGATAAACATGATCTTTCTCGACCACCGTCGGCGGCGTTTGCAGATAACGAGGATTCTTCACGCGCTCTGGCGGTGCAAAGAACAGCCCCATGTTTTCGCCGTTGCGAATGACCTTACCATCAACAATCGACAAGGTATCGCCACCCACTGCCGCCACACGTTTGACCGCCTCCGTGCCGTTGTAGCGATAAGTCACAATGTCGCCCACCTGCGGCGCGTCGATGCGCATTTTGGTGACGATATAGTCACCGATCGAAAGGGTCGGAACCATCGAGCCAGAGGGGATGAAGTAAGTCTTGAAGCCCAGCGTCGGACCTCTCAATGGCCCCAAAAGAATCAGCGTGAGAATGACCAGCGCCACCACGTAAAGCACATGGAAACGGGTGCTGGGGCTGTTCACCGGATGGTCGTTTCTACGCACCGATATCGCAGCTGCCGTGGCCGAGCCGAGCTTCACCAGGACGATAAACGTAGCGAAGACATACAGGCCCACTGGCGTGGCAGGCACCCCGCAGACACCGAGTAAAATCACACCCAGATAAAGCAAAGCGGCAACACGCACCGCCCACTTCACCTGACCGGCGTACACCAGACCCCAGCCGGCCACCAGGCACGACATCACGAATGCTTGCAGCGGCAGCTTCGGCTTATCAGGAGCAGACATAAATTCTCTTCACGTAAATAGCTGACAATCAAGCGCCCGGCCTATTGAGCCAATAGGGCGCTACGGGCAATGCAGAGGGGGTTATTTAGCAGAAAAATAACCGGTCGTACGCAATTGCAGGCTGTACACCCAGATACCAAACACCAGTGCATATTCCTTGAACATCGGCAGAGTCAGCAGATGCACAACCGAACCGCTGTTCATTTGCGACAGAGAGAAGGCAATTCCCAGGATCAACGCCAGAACAAAGCACAGAGAACTGATCTTCTTTCTCGCCAGCAACAGCAAGCCGCCGACAAACATCAACAATGCCACCACGCAGACGTTCAGCAGCATCAGAAACGAAATATCCCCTTCCCGCGCTTGTTGAAACCCGTCATGAGCCACCCACAGGCCGGCCTGAATCAACACGACAAAGCAATAAAAAACGGTCATGAAGACAACGGCGGGACGTGTGTTGTACCAAGCTCGGGACGATGTAGCTTCCATGGTGCGGCGACTCCTGAGTAAAGGCGCGGAATGCTACTAAATGGCCATCACCCTGTCCATTTCCACGCCCTCCTCCCGGCTGCTTTGCCCAGCGCGAACAGCCCCTCCGTGGCAACGGCTGAGCCGTTCACCACAAAGGGGGCTGATTTACGCTTTCACCTCAACGTTATCCAACGCCTGATTCACCGCCAACTCGCCCAACATCACTACCTGCGCAATACCCAGCGCGGTTTTGCGGTGCGAGGGGTCAAGTGCTGCGGCGAAGTTGTTGAGCATTTCCGAGGCGGAACTGAGAGTTTCACTGGCATTGGCCAGCAGGGATTCCGAGTCGTATTTGGGGTTGGCGAGGTACATGCGCTCGGGCTCGTTGACGCTGGCCATGATGTGGCCGGCGGGAAGGAGGTAGTGATCGAGCGCGCGCTCGGCGGCTTCGTGGAGTTTTTTGGAATTGGGAGATTGGTACGGGGATGCCGGATCGGTTTCTGGTGGGTTGGGCGTTACTTTGAACATAGATGGAACCTCTAGCGCGATTACTAAAAGGAGCCATCACCCACGCTACCAAACGATGGGTGGCGGCCATACGCGGGTTGGTAGACCGGTCGCACTAGAACCCGGCGCCCACGAATGGGCCCCACGCATGACCACCATGAAATCCGAGTCCTGAGGAAGCGACTGAAATTGGTGATGCAATGCATCTAGACACGAAGCGGGCTACCAAACCCGATCACTGGTTTTCAGTGATGTGGGGACGATAGAACCTGCGGGCTAGACGCACAAGCCGGGGGATTCTGTCTTACGTGTAGGGGGTGGCGCAAGGTGTTGTAGGTCTTGGACGACACCGCCTCAACTTACTTAAACAAGCGCCGCCTTTGCTGTATAAATTCACGAAAATCCGAGCGCCTCGCCGTCAGACATCGAGCAAAGTAAGTCTGATACAGTCGCAACGGTTAATTCGATGACAGGAAGTCAAACATGGCAAAGCCAGCCGCACGCATTACCGATCCCACCAGTTGCCCCATGCCCGGGCACGGCGCGAAAGCCATCGCCTCCGGGTCCCCCGATGTATTTTTTGATGGGCTGGCATCTGCTCGAAAGGACGACACTTGCACCTGTGGCAGTGCACTATCCTCAGCTGTGTCTGGCACGGTATTTATCAATGGCAAGAATGCTGCGCTTGTTGGCACTACCGGAAGTCATGGCGACGTTGTCATTGGCGGCTCAGGTACAGTGATCATTGGTAACTCGCATACACCTGCGTCCTTTATCCCGCCTATCCCGATGATCGTTCATGGAAACTGGATTGGCTTCAAGATCTCGGCTGCCGAAAGTTACGAAGGACTTTCTTGCGTAGCTCATTTTGAAGATGGGTCGAAGATGCAAGGCGTGTTCGACGCTAAAAACACCGTGAAATTTTCCAACCCGACGGGTAAAGCCTGTACCGCGATCGATTACGGAACTGATGAGCTCCAAAACGGCCCGTCCCTTCTAGAAACTATTCTCGGCAAAATTCAGAGATAAGGAACATCTCATGACAGAACCCATGCTCATCACGGGCAGTTACGTCTTGAAAAGAGAGCACGACCTACATAGCTCGCCTCTAGAAATGGCGATTGCTGGGATGGAAGGTGCAGCAGCACGCTTTGCCACTGACGCTATCAAGGACGCCGACACTCGATTGAAATATCAGAGCAAGATCAAGGAAATGTCTCGACTTGTTGAGAGCGAAGTCTTGGCAGGAAATGTTTCCGCAAAGGATGGCGTCGCATATTGCCAAGAAATGCGTAACAACATCATGAGCGAACATCGAAAATTCACTTCCGCTCAAGGCGTTGCTGTTGCTGAATACATCAAGCTCAACGGCCCAACATTGCAAACCACTCTAGATAAGTACGCCCACTCATTATTCAAGAAAAAATTTGACCTTTTGACAGATTTAGAAAAATCTAAAGTCCATTATCTGATCCTGAAAAAATCGGGGGTAGACAACGCAAAAGTGACTCGTGGCACAAAGATGATGAAGGTTACGGGAAAAGTCGCCTGGATCATCACCGCTGCCTTCGCAGCCTCAGAAATCTACAAAGCTGACAACAAAACTAAAGAAGCCGGTCGCCAAGGGATTATTCTAGGTGGCGGTGCCGCCGGTGGCGCGTTGGCCGGACTGAGTATCTCAATGCTGTGCGGTCCCGCCGCCCCAGTTTGCGCAATCGCTGTTGTGATTGCGGGAAGCGTAGCCGGAGGCATCCTCGGCGACTATGTGGCAGATAGTTTTGATGAGGAACTGGAGGAGTTTTTGACATGGAACGTTCAATGACGGATGAGGAACTCGCTTACGTTTATTGGGCGCTATCCGACGCTTTTGTTGATACAGAGGTTGATTACGAAGCTATTGCACGTCAAACCGAAGAATACGACCCAGAAGAAATAAAACGAATTCTTTATCATGAGGTTGCGCCAGTCTGTCATACCAATCTTGAAACTGTCATTCCAATAATATGGTCTGCCTTCAATTTAGAAAACCTCAAATCCGATATAGAAAAAACATTAAAAGCTCGAGAAAGCAGCTATTTTCGACGACAAAGAGACAAACTACTAATTCGCTGGCTGGAATTTAGATACGGCTACATCTGGAAGGAAATCAGCAAACAATATCAAAAGTAAATGGCCTCGCACAAAGCGCAAAATCCAGATATTTCAGACTCACCTACAACAAGCGAAAGGATTAATAAATGACTCATCTGACAGACAACTGCACAGGCGACGCAAAAAAGAACAAAATCTGCAGCACATACACTATAAATGTCATCTCGAGAATTGCGTTAATGCCTGGCAAAACAATTCAAGGGTGCTGCAGGGAGCTTGAGGGCGAGCACACTATTTTTCACTACCAGAGCAAAACAGTCGCAAAAGACGAAGGATTTTTTTCAGTAGGAAAAAGCTGCGCACAAAGCTTTCTAAAAATAATAAAACAAGAGCTTCCTGCGCTCATCGACCCGATTCAACACCTCTCAATACCCACAACCAGAACAATTTCCAGCAATACCACTACATCCACCTCATGCCAGACAAGCACTCCGACACCCGCGATAAACCAAGAGCTTTACACCGCCATTAACTTATTTGCCATTTTACAAAACACAATTCCGAAATACGCTCTGCAGCGAATATTACTAACCATACATAACACACCACATCAAGCTGTCGACGAAAAAGTCGTATGGGACTTCATCAAAGTACTCTCATCCTTTAAGAAACCACTTAACGAACTTATTACAGATGCAAAACAGAAATACCCCAACATGAAAACCTACAGCTTTCCAATAATCAACTCCATTGCCAGTAAAAACTGGATTAGCCTCCCTTAACTACACAGTTATAAAAAAATGGGGCAGACCACCATACTCAGACATTCAGTGTCAGCCCCATCAGCGAATGTAACTACACAATTGCAACACTTGAGATTTTGCCCAACCCCATTTCTGATAAACTCCCTCGCCTTCGCCCCTCTGATCCAGATTCCCCCAATGCCTCTACAACCCGCCCCACTCTCCCGCCGCTTCTCCGTCGCACCGATGATGGATTGGACTGACCGCCATTGCCGTTTCTTCCTACGCCTCCTATCGAAGAACGCCCTCCTCTACACCGAAATGGTCACCACCGGTGCGCTGCTCAACGGCGATCACGAGCGCTTCCTCCGTCACAACGAAGCCGAGCACCCTCTCGCGTTGCAGTTGGGCGGTAGCGTTCCGTTGGATTTGGCTGCCTGCGCCCGCATGGCCCAGGAACACGGCTACGACGAGGTGAACCTTAACGTCGGCTGCCCAAGCGATCGTGTGCAGAACAACATGATCGGTGCCTGCCTGATGGGTCATCCGCAACTGGTGGCGGATTGTGTGAAGGCGATGCAAGACGCGGTGTCGATTCCAGTAACGGTAAAGCACCGCATCGGCATCAACGGTCGGGACAGTTACGCGGAGCTGTGCGATTTCGTCGGCACTGTTCGCGATGCCGGGTGCACCAGTTTTACCGTGCATGCGCGGATTGCGATTCTGGAGGGGTTGTCGCCGAAGGAGAATCGTGACATTCCGCCGTTGCGCTATGACGTGGCGGCGCAGCTGAAGGCGGATTTTCCGGAGTTGGAGATTGTGCTGAATGGCGGGATCAAGACGATGGAGGCTTGCCAGGAGCATTTGCAGACGTTCGACGGTGTGATGTTGGGGCGTGAGGCTTATCACAATCCGTATTTGCTGGCGGAGGTGGATCAGCAGTTGTTTGGCAGTTCGGCGCCGGTGATCAGTCGGGCTGAGGCGTTGGCGCAGTTGCGTCCTTATATAGCCGAGCATTTGCTGGCCGGTGGGGCGATGCATCACATCACGCGCCATGTGCTGGGCTTGGGCACGGGGTTCCCGGGGGCGCGGAAATTCCGTCAGTTGTTGTCGGTGGATATTCACAAGGCCAAGGATCCGCTGGCGTTGCTGGATCAGGCGGCTGAGTTGCTTGAAGGTCGTTGATTGATGGTTTGAGTGTGCGGGCGACGCATGAGCGTTGCCCGCTGTTTTGTTGTACTGACAGGATGTCTTTTGTTTATGCCCGCGTTTACTTTTTCTGCTTTCAAGCGCTTCACCCTCCTCGCCTTGTTCAGTTTCACTTCCGACGTTTATGCGCACTGCGATGGCTTTTGTATGGGCCGTACCGATACGCCGTGGGAGGTGACACAGTTTTCCGGCTTCACCCTGGTGTCTTTATTCCTCGCGCCTATTTCGTCTAGCCAGGAAACGACCGACAGCCATAAACGTGTTTACTCTGCTGAAGAACAGGAAGATGCGCGACTCTATCTGGCCAGCGACGGCATGCTGCAGGCCGCTTATTTCACCTCGGCCCTGCAGCGCTTTCGCCAGGAGTCGGCGGATTCGACATTAAACGATCTCGCCGTTGCGGCGTTGATCAGCAGCCAGTGATCAGGCGGCTGCGGCGGCGGTCCAGTTGACCCAGCCAAACAGCCACGTTGCCAGAATCAACAAACCAAACGCGATCCGATACCAGGCGAACGCGGCGTAGCTGTGGTTGGCAATAAACTTGAGCAAGCCGCGCACGGCGATCATGGCGAAGATGAATGCGGTGACGAAGCCGAGGGCGAAGACTGGCAGGTCGTTGGGCTGGAACAGGTCGCGGTATTTGTAGCCGGAGTACACGGCGGCGCCGACCATGGTGGGCATGGCGAGGAAGAACGAGAACTCGGTGGCGGCTTTGCGTGACAGGCCGAAGAGCAGACCGCCGATGATGGTGGAGCCGGAGCGCGAGGTGCCTGGAATCATCGCCAGGCATTGTACGAAACCGACTTTCAGTGCGTGGGACCAGCGCATGTCGTCGACGTGTTCGACGCTGATCACATGGCTGCGCTGTTCGGCCCACAACATGATGATGCCGCCGACGACCAGTGCCACGGCGACGGTGATCGGGTTAAACAGGTATTCGTGGATCGCGTCGGCGAACAACACGCCCAAGACCACGGCGGGCAGAAAAGCGATCAGCAAGTTGAGGGTGAAGCGTTGCGCATTACGTTCGGTAGGCAGGCCTTTGATGATGTGGAAGATCTTCGGTCGAAACTCCCAGACGACGGCAAGAATGGCACCCAGTTGAATAATGATGTTGAAGGCCATGGCGCGTTCGCCGCCGAATTCCAGCAAGTCGGCGACGATGATCTGGTGGCCGGTACTCGAGATCGGCAAGAACTCGGTCAGGCCTTCTACCGCACCTAATATCAACACCTGGAAAAGGGTCCAGAAATCCATTAATCCTCCGTCAGAGCGCTCTTGATGAGCGACCGGGTAATAACACTCAGGGGTTGAGTATCTGCAGTGAGACCATTGACATACATAAACGCAAAAGTTCATCAGCCACAAAGATTACGTCTTATTAAAAGACACACTCAAGCCATGTTAGTAATCGTCGGCCGACGAACTACGCAGAAAATATTTAGGCCTTTTTGCAGAAAAAAGTTGCTCTGACAAAAAAGTGTGATCAATATCACATTATTCTAGGATGGCCAGACAGTGGCAATTGGACACGGATAAGGCTATCGCAATAAGCTCAAAATAGTGGCACCATTGCATATCGCCACCATCTAAGCAGTAGTTCACCCCTCCGAGAAAATCAACTAAAAGCTTGAAAAGCTTAATTATTGTTAGAAAACTCGCGAGCCACGTCTAAAAATCGCGTGAATGTTACCAATTGTCAGTCACAGATGAGAACCGGTGCTTTAACATCCCGATGTCAGCACTTAATTCGAGTCAATGCATGATGCTCTCAGCGAACTTAGCGACTAGAAGCCCGCGCCCGACAAACGACGAACCTGGTGTTCTTACTCTGGGTCGTACCCGTGGCGTGGCTGAACATTTCAAAGCGCTAGTCGCCCAGCATATACGTACCGATATGGCGCTCGAAGCCAGCGCGTACACTAGTTCATATCAGTTGAATGAACAGTCTGGTTCGTATCGAGCGATCTTCCTGGTTATCGACAGCCCTCAGGCGCTCGAAGAAAATCTTGCCCTGGTCGAGAACCTGCGCAGCGACAACTTGAAACCGATCATTTGCGCGGTCATCACCGGTCGCGGCGCCTTCAACAAGATCAAATATTATCTGGCTGGCGCGGATGTTTGTATCAAGCTCAATACCCTTTCCGACGATGGCGCCGAGTTGCTGGGCGAGTTCTTCAACAGCGAAGAATGGCAACGCGATATCGATCTAACGCTTGATCCGACGCGTATCTGCCTGATGGGCACCAGCAAGAAACTCGATATCTCGTTTGCCGAAATGAAGATCCTCGAAGCCTTCGCGCAAACCAGTAATCACATTCTGAGCCATGATGAAATCGCCAGCATCATGGGCCTCAACACCAATTTCTACGACCCTCGAGCGCTGGAGAAGTCAATCAGTCGCTTGCGTGGAAAAATCAAGGACATGTATGGTACAAACGCGATTCAGAGCATTCGCGGCTATGGCTATCGCCTGCTGCGGGGTCTGATATCGACTGCCTGACTCTCGGGCAGCCATCCCATTTGCATACGTACGAAGGATCGTCTAATGCAACCATATAGCTTCCGTTCTGCTTCACGCCTGTTTGAAATCAAGCAATTGAATGAGCGCGACAACACGCCCCATAACAATAAAACTCCATAACATAGCAGCAGATCGAGTGGAATTTATCGAGGGCCAATCTTGGGCCCAGACCCTGCCTATCGATTACTTCCGAGGAAGTCATTGCTCGCCTGCCGATTTATCTTTTAGCCAATTTTGGTATGTATTCAGGAGAGAGACATGGAAACTAGTACAACCCTCCCAAGGAAATATTTTGTTGTCGTGACTCACAGTACAACGTCGCAACGAGAACTGGAGAGCATGCTGTCCAGTGAACGTTTCAATTCGTTTGAAGGGGTTGATTCGCCCTCTTCCGCTCCAATGGTGATGGAGTTCACATATCCAGGCATCAGTCGAAAAAATATCCCGCGCAGTATCGAACACGATACTCAGCGAATAGTGGCCACGCTCGAGTCCGAATGGCGCGCCGCGCAATCGGCTAATCCTTTCCAGAATGTCCCGGTCATTACCGGGGAGTCCCGCAACATGCCACCTGCCGTTGAAGGTGATATGCCCGGCAATGAAACCTGGCATCTCGACCCGGCTCAGGGTGCACTGGTCAAAGAAGATGTCGAAATCAGCCTGACTGGCCTGGAAACAGCACTGGTCAGAAAAATGCTCAGCCATGAAGAGCGTGTTGTCAGTCGTGACGAGCTGATTCTCAGCATCGGTCGAGAACCGGAACAATATCGCGGCCTGGAAATGTGCCTGAGTCGCCTGCAAGACAAATTCAAAAGCGCCAGTAATGGTGAGCGACTGTTTCGTGCCGTCAGAAACCGCGGTTATTGCCTGATTCAGGAAGTCGTCGCGTAACCCGCAAAACCTCCACGAACAGAACAAACAGAAAAAGTGCGATTACAAAAACAACAAGAGCACTCTGTTTGGCTTGGTCTTCCTCCCTGAAGTAAATATTCCCTGCCTCCACCCTCCAACAGTAACAAATACAACACACTTTATTCACCCCTCGCTCCACGACCTTTTCTAACACCCTTTTATTTAATTATTAAAAAGTTGGCACTGTGCCATCTTGTTAGAACTCGTCAGACACCATTCCAGCCAATAACTTAGTCTATTGACTGACGACAGTTCGGCATATCGATGTTGTTACCTCAGGACACTCGCTACAACAAAAACAATAAGTCTGCATAACAACTCGGTTTTCAACTGTTGAAACCTGAATGGACGTCTTTTGGGGATACCGTATGGATCTTTCTTTAAGTATCAATCGAAGCACAGGCCTCAAGGGACTGACCTTTTGGGGCCAATGGGCGCTGGCACAAGGCTTTGTGGTGACGCTGCTGTTCATACTCGCCGAGCAGCACACCGGGACGGTCGCGTTCTACTACCGGATGTGTGCAACCCTGGCGGTACTGGCGTCGGTGCCGGCGTATACGTTTAGCGGTGTTTATCGCAAGCGCGACAACTACCTGACCGGTCTCGGTCGCCTGTTCATGGGTTGGTCGATGACCATGGCGGCGCTGGCGTGCATCGCTTTTGTCTGCCAGGCCGATGAGCTGTTTTCGCGGCAGGTGATTCTGAGCTGGGCGGTGTATGGCTTCCTCGGTCAGGCGTTTCTCTACGCGCCGCTGCATGCGTTTTCCAAGTACTACCAACGGTCGCGTAAAAGCGAACACAAGACGCTGATCGTCGGCACCGGCGAACTGGCGTTGGGTCTGGCGAAGAAGCTCAGCCAACTGGAAAACCTGCCGCTGGTAGGTTTGGTCAGCAATGGTGATGTGTCTGCACTGGGTTCGGATGCTCCGCGTGTAGTGGGTGATCAGGAACAGTTGCTGGAGCTGATCGAAACCCATGATATCCGCCGCTTGTACATCACCCTGCCGCTGTGCGAAGCCGCGAAAATCGAAGCGATTTATGGTGACTTGCTGGGTGCCAACGTCGACGTGGTGTGGGTGCCGGACTTGAACAGTCTGACCCTGCTCAATCACTCGGTGAAGGTCGTGGACGGCCTGCCGGCGATCTACTTGAACGAAAGCCCGCTGACCAGTCGCCCTACCGCTGCCTTGAGCAAGAGTCTGGTAGAAAAAACCGTGGCGTTTCTGGCGATCATCGCGCTGAGCCCGATCCTGCTGATCATTGCGCTGGCGGTGAAGATCAACTCGCCAGGTCCGGTGTTTTTCAAACAGGATCGCCATGGCTGGAACGGCAAGGTGATCAAAGTCTGGAAGTTCCGCTCGATGCGTGTTCACGATGACCGTGACGTGAAGCAGGCCAGCCGTAATGACTCGCGCATTACCGCAGTCGGCCGCTTTATTCGCCGCACTTCGCTGGACGAACTGCCGCAACTGTTCAACGTGTTGCAGGGGCACATGGCCCTGGTCGGCCCACGCCCGCACGCCGTCGCGCACAACAACTACTACTCGGGGAAAATCCTCGCGTACATGGCGCGTCACCGGATTAAACCGGGGATCACCGGGCTGGCCCAGATCAGCGGCTGCCGGGGTGAGACAGACACCATCGACAAGATGCAGAGGCGTGTCGAGATTGACCTGCAGTACATCAATAGCTGGTCGTTGTGGCTGGATCTGAAGATCCTGGTGAAGACACCGTTTACGTTGCTGTCGAAGGATATTTACTGAGGTTCGAAGCTGTGTACCGCAAGGGGACGAAAGTCCCCTTTTTTGTGCCTGGGATTTGAGGGTGGAATCGGGTCTTGGATGGATGCAAAAACTGTGGGAGCGAGCCTGCTCGCGAAAGCGGCGGGTCAGGCAATGATGATACTGACTGTGCTGACGCCTTCGCGAGCAAGCTTGCTCCCACAGGGATTCGGGATTGGCTCGGGATTTGTGGCGTGACAAATAACCAATGTAGGAGTGAGCCTGCTCGCGATGACGGTGTGTCAGCCAATATCAATATTGAATATGCCGACCTCATCGCTGGCAAGCCAGCTCCCACAGGGATTCGGGATTGGCTCGGGATTTGTGGCGTGACAAATAACCAATGTAGGAGTGAGCCTGCTCGCGATGACGGTGGGTCAGCCAATATCAATATTGAATGTGCCGACCTCATCGCTGGCAAGCCAGCTCCCACAGGGATTCGAGATTGGCTCGGGATTTGTGGCGTGACAAATAACCAATGTAGGAGTGAGCCTGCTCGCGATGACGGTGTGTCAGCCAATATCAATATTGAATATGCCGACCTCATCGCTGGCAAGCCAGCTCCCACAGGGATTCGGGATTGGCTCGGGATTTGTGGCGTGACAAATAACCAATGTAGGAGTGAGCCTGCTCGCGATGACGGTGGGTCAGGCAACAGGGATTGTCGACTGGTTTGACGCTATCGCGAGCAGGCGAAGGCCTACAGGGGATTTGTGGTTGGCTCAAGCCTTGTGACTAGACACATAACCTGTGGGAGCTGGCTTGCCAGCGATGGCGGCGGGTCAGCCAATATCAATATTGAATGTGTCGACCTCATCGCTGGCAAGCCAGCTCCCACAGGTTTCAGAGGTGCTTCGGATATCCGCGCTTACTCCGTGATCTTCTCGAAATTCCGATAAAACATGTCCCCTTCCCGGCTATCGGTCATCGAGTGCAATTGGTAGCTGCGGCTCAGTCGCGCACCACCGTCACGGGTCAGCGGGGCCCAGACCAGGTTGGCGCGGCGCATGGTCGACATGCTCATCATTTCGTCGAACGGGATCGACAGGTAGATGCCTTTGTCGAAACTACCTTCGCCATACTCGGCACTGCCCGCCGTGGTGATCGTCGCCCACGCACCAAAGCGCACGCCATTGAAGAATTCGCGCGAGATGTCCAGCGTGCCGCCCCAGTCCCCGGCCAGATAACGCCCGACGCTAACCGCCGCCAACGTATCGAACGGCAAATCGGTATACGCCGTGACATGCCCGGTCACCACCGAGTAATCACGCAAAGCAAAACCCTGATCGAAATCGCGCTGACGCACCCAGTTCAGATCCGCGCCCACCGACCAGCGCTCACCGGTCGGGCGGAACAACACCTCACCGCCGACACCAGCAAACATCGACTCCAGATAACCGCCATAGACCATCCCATACCAGTCTTTATCCAGTTGCTCGGCGTGGCTGACCTGGAATAACGGCATGGTCGTGTTAGACGTGGTCAGGTACTGACGCAAATCCGTGCGCACACGCGGCAAGCCGCTCGGCGCGTCGTAGGTGAACTTGTCGAAGTTGTTGGCCAGATTGGCACTGAGCAACCCGCTCCACCAGGTGTTGCGGTTGAAGCGGTATTCAGCGTCGGCATCGGCACTCAATTGATAGAGCAAGCCATCCGGACCGCCAACGTTCTGCTTGAAGCCCAAACCCACGCCATAGCTGAAATGCTGCGGCGCTTCGGTGTAGAGGGTCTTCTCGTTGTGCGGCATCGCCGGGTTGATCTCGGTGGTGCGGTGCAGCGATTCAAGTGGCTCTTCGTTGTTGATCACCTCACGGAAGGTCTGGCGCGGCAAACTGGTTTCTTCCAGCGGCAAGTCGTAGCGCTTGTTGACCACGGTGAACCAGTCAATGTCGTCGTTAACGCTGTTGTCGAGAATCCGGCTCGCCCGGCCCACAGCCTTGGACGAATGGAAGTAACGCTGCTGCTCGCCATACACGATCAGCTCGGAATCACGCTGCGTAATGCGCTCGACCTTGTAACCGGCATTCTGCTGCAAACGCTGCGAGACGTTGGCCCAGTTGACCTGATCCATCGCCGTGGTCGGTGCCTTCGCCGGCAGCGGTTCCGGAGTCGGATCGTAGGTCTTCGCCGGAGCCTTGCGGCTGACGAAATTGGTGTGAAAGGTCACGCCGAACATCGCCGTATTACCGCGCTCCCACGCCGCACTGACATCGACCGAATCGGTCACCTTGAATACCGCGCCAAGGTTGATCGGCGAGTCCTGTTTGATCTCGTTGTCCTTCGGCTCATGCTTGTAGTCGTTGCCTTCGTATTCGAGTTTCAGGCTGAGACGATCCCACGGCGTCTGATAGCTCACGCCACCGAAGAACGACGGCCGCCCACGAAAGTACGAACCCGAGTTGACGTCACCGGTCCCTTCAAGCGCCGGCCGGGTATCGAAGCGATCGCTGACGTAGCCCAACGGGTTGTCGATATCGCCGCGATTACCCAGGTAACCCCAGGCAATACCGGCGCTGAAATCGAAGTTGTCGTAGCGTTTGTTGGCGACGAAAAATTCACTGGAGAACAAACCGGTACCACCGATATCTCGGAAGCCCAGCGCCACGTCGGGCAGCCAGTGACTTTCCTGCCACAGCCGGACTTTGACGTCGACCGCCTTATCCTTATAGCTTTGACTACCGCTGAGGGCCTCCGAGCCGTACGGTCGGTTGGTGATCGCGGTGTAGCGAAACGAGCCTTCGAGCCAGTCAAGCGGCTGCAACGACACGCTGTAGCGGCTGTACGGGTCGGTGCGGTTGGCGTTGACGCTCAACTCGCCGGCGGGCGCCATGCGCGCGGTCGGCGTCTGCAACAGACCGGTGCCACCGAAGTCATTCTGGGTAATACGCGGCTCGGCATGAGCCAGACCGCAGGGCAATAACAACACAGCTGCAAAACGTAACTTCAACGAACCACCTCGGCCAGCTGCGTGGCAATGAATTCGGCCAACTGCTGATTCAGTTCAGGAAGAGGCGGATCAAGATCATCATTTTTCAACGGCACCAGAATCTTGCTGCCGGCCACGGGAAAGTGTCCGGACTCTCGATTCCAATGGGCGATACCGACACGTTGCGAAGCGCCATTGGGCTGGATCAGCCACAGGTAATCGGCTTCGGCATCGGCCAGAATCGAACAGCCTTGCAGGTATTCACGGGCCTCCTGCAACGGCTGATACGGCAAGTGGCACGGCTCGGCGACGGCACCGAGCACTTGCACTTCGTCGACGCGTTTCGGGTAGATCAGACGATCACCGTCATCGAGGCGAATGTTGCGCGCGAAGCCGACTTCCAATGCAACCGGATCAAGATCGGCGATCTGCCGCCCCGTTACCGGCATCTGCCGCACTTCTTCGGCAATGCGCTGCGCCAGTGCCGCCCGACTCGGCCGGTCGAACAGCATCGACATGCGTTGCAGCACATCCAGATCAAACAGCACACCGACCTTGAGCCGTGTCTGCTCTTCTATCAGCGACTGCCGCAGCAAGCCGCCCGCCAGCCAATAGCCTTCGGCATTCGGCACGGCTTCGCTGATCACATCGAGCAAGCGTCCGCCCGGTGGCAACGGGACTGGCCCGGGATTGGCGACATCACCCGACACCGTGACGGCCGCCTGACTCACACTCGCGACCAGCATCAGGCCCGCCGACAACATTTTCAGGCGCATCACGGCAGGTGCCTGCGATCAGGGGTCAGTTGCACGACCTTGACGCGCAACTGCGACGTCAGCTGCTGCTCGCTCTGCAAGATGAAACCGTCACGCGGATCGACCCAGTAACGATTGGTCGCGCTCAGGCCGATGGCCGGGGCGTCAATGTGTTCATCGACACGCAGCACGGTGTATTCCTTGTCGAGAATCTTCAGGGTCTGTTCCGAGCGGCGGGAGAAGCGGCTGTTGACGATCACCCCGACTTCCTGACCTTTGTAGAGGTCGATCCAGCGCCGCGTGGTGAAACCATCAGCGACGTGATGCAGGCCCTGTTTGAACGGCGAGTCATCGGCCAGCCGCGTGCCATCGAGATCGCCTTCCAGACCCAGGCCAATGGAACGCACGGCAAGGCCATTGCGCAGCAGCAGAACCTGTTTGCCCGAGGCGACCCAGAACTGCAGGTCTTCACGCTCGCGCACCAGCGCCAGCACCCCGGAGCCGGAAGGCGTGGTCAGTTTCATTTGCGGATAGTTGACCCCCGCCACTTCGGCCGCCGACACATCGACCTCATCCGGGCCGACGACCGCCGCTTTAAGGTTATTTAACGAAGCGCTCATCAGCGGGTTACAGCCGCACAGCAACGAGGCCGCCATCAGGCACAGGCCAACTTTCAAAATGTTCAAAGTCGGCGACCTTATTTGCTGTTGTTACTGTATTCGCTCCAGTTCTTCGCAGCGGAAGCGCCAGTGCCGACAATCGATGCCGACGGCACCAATTGGCTGATCAGACGGTTCCAGCGAGTCACGTTCGCAGGCCCGACATACACCACGTCCTGCGGGCGAACTTCGAAGTGCGAAGCGAGCGCCATGGCGGTCGGCGATTCGGCTTCTAGCTGGTAGATCTTGGCCGGTTCGACATCAAGGTTTTCCACGCCACGAATGACATAGACCGCGTTGCCATTGGAGGTGGTCTGGGCCAGGCCGCCGACCGAACCGAGCACGTCGGTGAGGTTCATCGTCGCGGTCTTGAAACTCAGCGCACGCGGCTGGTTGACCTCGCCCATCACGTAGATGCGCTTGTTGTCGTTGTACGGTAGATACAGCTGATCGCCGCCCTTGAGGTAAACGTTCTGCAACTCGGAATCCGCCTGATTGAGCGAGTCGAGATTGAGCGGATAAGTACGCCCCTTGCGCGTCAGCAACAACCCGGACAGATCAGCGTTGTTGGTGTCGATGCCGGCCGAGCCGAGGGCTTCGACCACGCTCAGCGGATTGGTGGAAATCGCTTGCGGGCCGGCCTTGGCCACCGCGCCGGTGACCACGACCTTCTGACTGGCGAAACGCAACACCGCGACATCTACCTGCGGCTCGGCGATGAATGCCGACAGCCGCTGTTCAATGTCCGAGCGCAGTTGCTGGATGGTCCGGCCGGCGGCCTGGACTTCCTTGATGAACGGGTAATAGAGCGTGCCATCGGAGCGCACCAGACGGCCGTTGGCATCGATCTGTTGTTGCGCGCCGGACGGGGCCGTCAGCTCAGGGTGATCCCACACGGTGATGTACAGAACATCATTGTTGCCGATGCGGTATTCGGCCGGCGTCGCCAGCAGCTCCGGCGGCAGCGACTCACGCTTTTGCGTGGCGCGGTTCATGGCAATCAGCTTCGGCGTGATCGGAATCAGCTCGACCCGGCTGCTTTCGCTGGCACCCTGGCGGGTGATGTCACTGGTGCTGAGGTATTGACCGGGGGAAAACATGCAACCTTGCAAAGCGAGACTTGCCAACATTAAAAGATAAACACTACGAGTCATAATGGCACTACGCTATTCAAGGGCGAATCCAAAAACAAAGTCACCCGACTTGCGTCGGGCGACCCTGTACTGCACTAACAGAACTTCCTGTTAGTTATGCGTGCCGGTTGTACCGGTGGTACCCGTCGTACCGGTGGTACCGCCGTTGGCACTGCCACCGCTGTTAGACGCCGCTACAGCACTGGCAACCATTGCAGTACTGGCTGCGGGCGCTTGAGAAGCCGCCACGTTGCCACCTACATTGGTTACCGCTGTCAACGGTGCTTCAGCGGCGGCAGCCCAGTTGCTCAACATCGTCAACAGGGCAACTGCCATCACTTTTTTCATATCAACTCCTTTCTAACATTCGACCTGTTAAAAAACCGGCCTGAGTTAGCGGTGGTGAGTTCAAGTCCGCAAAAAGCGCGAACATGATCCGTCGTTCTTTCACAGTCTTACCCAACTGATAAAAGTCGAACGGCAGGTTTATATCTACGGATTTGCAAAAGGCATTGCCAGTGTAATTTCCCGACGTTATCTAACAACCTGACTGAAAATAACATTGGACTAAATGGCCATCATCGCGAATAGCCTTGGGGATGGTTCGATTGCCAGCGCCAAGTATCAGTGACCATGTCCTGCAAGTTGCGCGTAGCTTTCCAGCCCAGCTCTTTTGCCGCCTTGGAGGCGTCGGCCCAACTCTCGGCGATATCCCCGGAGCGGCGCGGCATCATTCGGTACGGCACCGGTTGCCCGCAGGCCTGCTCGAAAGCGTGGAGCACCTGCAGCACGCTGTAGCCATCGCCGGTGCCGAGGTTCCAGGTATGAATGCCGCTGCGTTCGGAGATCGACTGCAACGCCTTCAAGTGGCCGTCCGCCAGATCGACGACGTGGATGTAATCGCGCACGCCAGTGCCATCGATTGTCGGGTAATCGTTGCCGAAGATCGACAGCTCTTGCAGGCTGCCGACCGCCACCTGACTGATGTACGGCACCAGATTATTCGGGATGCCGTTGGGGTCTTCGCCCATTTGCCCGCTGGCGTGGGCGCCGATCGGGTTGAAGTAGCGCAGCAAGGCGATGCTCCAGCGCGGCTCGGCCAGGCTCAAGTCACGCAGGACATTCTCGACGATCAGCTTGGACTGGCCGTAGGGATTGGTCGGATTGCCGGTGGGAAAATCCTCGCGAATCGGCATCTGCTCAGGCTCGCCATACACCGTGGCCGACGAGCTGAACACCAGCCGGAACACCCCTGCCGCCGCCATCGCCTGACACAGATTGATGCTGCCGCTGACGTTGGTCTCGTAGTACTCGAGCGGTTTGCGCACGCTCTCGCCGACCGCTTTCAGGCCGGCAAAATGCAGCACCGCTTCGATGTTGTGCTCGCGGAAAATCCGGTCAAGCAATGCCCGGTCACAGACATCGCCGCGGATCATCCAGGCACTCTTGCCGCAAATGCCCTCAACGGCGTGCAACGCGGCTTCGCTGCTGTTACAAAGGTTATCCAGTACGACAACTTCATAACCTGCTTCAAGTAGAGCAAGTGTGGTGTGCGAGCCGATATAGCCGGCGCCACCCGTTACCAGAATCTTCATAGTGCTATCCGTCTTTGGATGAGTGACAAGTAGCGTGTCAAGCCTGTTTTATTGAAGATGTGTCACAACTCACACAAACAGGCGACAACAACCGAAAACAAAACTAGTTCAATGACTGGCAATAAATATTTTTGCAGGTCACACTGTATTGCCCGCTACTTATTAGCACTCCCTGTGCGCTCATCACTATCAACCGATACCGACTAAAAATAACTAATAAAGCATTCGCCGACATCTCATAACATTGTCATGTTTTACCGGCCCAACTAATTGCCATTAACAACCTGACTCAGGTATTAAAGTAGGCCTTCAATCAATATTGAAACTTGCAGCCATTGTTTATGGCCCGCATCCGTCGCCTGTGTTCCATGACTGTCCAGGATACTTTTATGATTCGTAAATGTTTGTTCCCCGCTGCCGGCTATGGCACGCGTTTCTTGCCGGCCACCAAAGCCATGCCGAAAGAGATGCTGCCGATCGTCAACAAGCCGTTGATCGAGTACGCCGTTGAAGAAGCGCGGGACGCCGGCCTGCAACACATGGCCATCGTCACCGGTCGCGGCAAGCGTGCGCTGGAAGACCATTTCGACATCAGCTACGAACTCGAACACCAGATTCGCGGCACCGAGAAAGAGAAATTCCTCGCCGGTACCCGAGAACTGATCGACACCTGCACCTTCTCCTACACCCGGCAGGTGGAAATGAAAGGTCTGGGCCACGCGATTCTCAGCGGTCGTCCGCTGATCGGCGATGAGCCGTTTGCCGTGGTGCTGGCCGATGACCTGTGCCTGAACCTGGAAGGTGACGGCGTGCTTACGCAGATGATTGAGCTGTACAAGAAATTCCGCTGCTCGATCGTCGCCATCCAGGAAGTCCCGGCCGACCAGACCCACAAGTACGGGGTGATCGCCGGCGAGCTGATGTCCGACGGCATCTACCGCGTCAACAACATGGTGGAAAAACCGGCCCCGCAAGACGCGCCGTCGAACCTGGCGATCATCGGCCGCTACATCCTCACGCCGGACATTTTCGATCTGATCGCCGACACCCAACCGGGCAAGGGCGGTGAAATCCAGATCACCGACGCACTGATGAAACAGGCGCAGAACGGTTGCGTGCTGGCCTACCAATTCAAAGGCCTGCGCTTTGACTGCGGTGACGCCGAGGGTTACTTGCAGGCGACCAATTTCTGCTACGAAAACGTCTATCTCAAGGGCCGCTGAGACGGCTCCCTTCACCCAACGAGGCCACCATGAACATTGCACAACATTCCGTAGAGATTGAACGCGAGGTGGGTAACCTCGGGGTGATGAGCTGGCTGTCGCGCCATCAGCCGTTGCCCAGCGCCAACGAGTCCTGGCTGGGCACGATTCTGCTGGTGGAGCGGATTGGCGTGTTTCCGGCGTCCGGTGATATCCGCCGGCCGCTGCGTGATCCGTATCCCCTGCTCGCTCATCTGAAAAAGCTGTATGGCGAGCAGGCATTGGAGATGGATGACCAGGATGGCCTGAAAGTGATCTTCAGCGACTGGCGCTTTCGCGTGCGGATTTGCTGCAACGACCCGGCGATCATCATCAACGTTGAGACACGGTGCGATACGCGGTTGATGCCGCAGAAGATTGCGGAGTTGCTCGAGCAAGTAGACGCCTTCGAATAACTCCCCTCACCTGATCGTTCCCACGCTCTGCGTGGGAATGCATCCAGTGACGCTCTGCGTCACCCAGCGAAGGGACGCGGAGCGTCCCGGGCGGCATTCCCACGCAGAGCGTGGGAACGATCACCGCTCTGGGGTTTGCGTGTTATTTAGGGGAGGCGTCGCAACGATCCTTGGCGCCGGTGATCCAGCCATAGAAGTAATCAGCAATCACCTTCCCGCCCGTGGCCGGCACCGGATGAATCTTGTCCGGGCCAATCATCGCCGCCGCGTAGCGTTTGACGTCGGGGCCGAACGCGCATTGCAGATTGGCGTAGCCCAGACGTTGCTCTCGCGCCCACGGCTCAAGCACCTGCGCATACGCCGACATCGGGTAAGCGCTGGAGCGCGTGGTGTCCTGCCGCATGATCAGGTTGATGCTCGCCTGCGGTTGAATCTCACGCAACATCCCGACCAGACCTTGAACGTTCTGCAGATACTGCGCAGGCTTCACGCCGAAACCCTGGTCATTGCCGCCGAGCATGATCAGGTAAACGTCGGCCGGGATCTTCGACACTGCGGCTTTCCACTGCACCTGCCATTGCGGATCCTTGTGATAGAAATCCGCCGAGGCCGCACCGGAGGCTGCCAGTTTCGAAACCCGCACGCCATTCTGATCGTTGCTCATCCACAGGCCGAACAACGTCGGGGCGCCTTTCACCACTTCCAGTTTGAAGGACCAGTCTTTCGCCGCCGAGAGTCCTGTGAGCGGGACTTCCTGAACACCAGCACCTTCGAGCTTCAAGGGTTGCCAGTCTTGCGTGGGCGTCCAGCGGTAGCGGATCTCGCTGGATTCGCCGTTACCCAGATAAAGCAGTTTCGCCTGAGTGACCGCCGTATCGATGCGCGGCGAAGGATTGGCATCCACCTGCAACCACGCACCGGACCGGCCCGTCACTGTGCGGCTGTCCGGGCTTGCTTGCCCCAACTCTGAAACCTTCCAGTCGCCGCCAAAGTACTTGTCACTGCTGCGGGTGTATTTGAAATGGGTGCCGCCCAGCGCCGCGCCGTGGTTGAAACCGACGTAACCCGGCCCGGCAAAACCCACCTCACCGGCGACGCGCTGCACCAGTTTGTTCAGGTAGAAATCCTGCCCGGCGCTGTAGCTGTCGCCGATCACCGAGACCGACAAAACCTTGCCGGCCTTACCTTCACGCCACTGCGCGAAACGCTCGCGGGCATCGCCTACCTGAACCACCGACGCTGCCACGGGTTGCGCGTCATCTACTGCCAACATGCAAAATTTCCTTCAGTCTGAAATGGCCCACTGAATGCCGGGATGTACACTGATCAACTGTAGGAGTGAGCCTGCTCGCGAAGCTCTTAGCTGCGTTGTGCTTGCACCACTGGGGTGACAGGCGCCGCCGCTTTCTTCTTCGCCGCCCGCTCCCCAAGGAACAACACCGAGGTGAAATTGAACCGGCTGAAAATCATCGACAACAGCACCGGCCCGAGCAAACCAAAGGTCAAACCACCGAGCACCAGCAGGCTCTCATCCTTCACCCCCAACCGCCCCAGCACCAACCGCGACGTCGCCGCGAACAGCACATGGAACAGGAAGATCGCATAGGAATAGCCACCCAGCCAGGTCAGCGCCTTCGAGCGCATATCACTCGACAGCAGCGCAATACAGGACACGCAACCCACGGTCAAACCGATCAGGCTGCGGCGATCAACAATCAACTCACGATCAATCGCAGCCACATACAACAACGTCAGCGAGATCAACACAAACACCAACGGCCCGATCACCTTGAAGCGTTGCTTCAGCGCATCGACGTTCTCCTGGCCAATCATCCCCGCGACAAAAAACGGCAGCAGATAAATCGCACCGTTGATCCCGAACGCATCGAACTTGAACGGCGGCAACAAAAACAACAGCGCTGCAAACGCGAACAGCCCATACAAGCGCGTCGCCGAGCGCAGCATCCCGCGCCACTCCAGCAGCCCGACGAACATGAAAATGATGAACACCGCCTGCAGGAACCAGAAGTGGTTGATCGGCACCCAGAACGACAACAGCGCGTCGATCACCCCGACATCCTTGTTCACCCCCGGCCCGACTGCCTGCAACACCGAGAACGGCACACCGACGCAAAACAGCGGCACGATCAAGCGGCGCACTTTGCCGCTGAAAAACGCGGAAAAGTCATTGCCGCGGATTTTGTAAATCGAATAGATGTACCCGGAGATGAAGGTGAACAACGGCATGCGCACATACACCATCGAATCGGCGAGCACCCGGAACGGCGAGCCGACATCGATCTTCAACCCGCCGCCCAGCGGGCCGATGACGTGATAGAGCACCAGCAACAGGCACGCCAGGCCACGCAGGGTTTCAATCTCCAGGGACTTTTTCTTGCTCGACATAAAGCACCTGCCTCAATTCAGAATTCTTGATTCAACCTGCACCGGTTTGTTCGCCCGCAGCATCAAGCCCAGCCCCACGAACAACACCGGCACCACCATCGAGAAGTGCCGGGCGAAGGAGCCGAAGTCCGGCTCGAACAGGCCTTGCACCAGCAGAAACGCCAGCGGAATCGCGATCAGTTCCTTGGGTTTGGTCTGGATCGGCGCGCCTTTGTAATCGGTCGAGGTGATGACTTTGAACAGCAGCAACGCGGTCATGATCATCAGTGCCACGAAGATCACCTGCCCCGGCCCCGACAGCAGAATCAGCTCCACCGGGAACGACAGGCGGAAGAAGATGATCATCGAGTCCAGCGCCTGCGAAACGAAGTCGCTACCGCTGAGCCACGACACGATCAACGATTTCGAGCCCTCCTCGCCCGCCGTGCGCAACTCGTTGTTACTGGCGCGGATCGACGACACCGGAAAGCCCAGGGCGAGCTGGATCGACATAGCCACCGCCAGATAAAACAGGAACAGCATCAGAAAGAACGTCGTGCGCGACACGTACTTTTTCATCACACAGACGCCGACCCACGACAGCGAAAACAGAATCCAGTAGGGCCGAATCAGCACGCCGTAGATCACTGCCGAGAGGAAAAATCCGCCGCGATATTTTCGCGTCAGCGAGCTGAGCAAAATGCTCAACACCGCCACCGACACAATGATTTCCTTGGTCAGGTTCTCGAGGAAGAACGAGCGCACGATGCCCCACAGGCACAGGGTGCCGAAGATCGCCAACGGCATGCGCCGGAACACCACCACCGGGATCGCCGTGAGGAAAAAATTGCAGAACATGCCGTAGGCCCAGGCATTGGTCAGGTTGATCCCGGTGGGCCGCAGCAGGAATGCCGAACACTCGTAGGACGAGCGATCCGGCGAGAACGGGTTCCAGAAATTGCAGTTGTCGGCACGCGCGTAGGACGACCACAAGGTCATCGCATCCGGCCCCGGATCACGGGGGATCAACAGCGGCATCGCCACCGAGAGAAACAGCCCGGTGAAGAGGATCAGGAATGAGATCGACGAATCGAGTCGCTTGCCACGAAACTCGATGCACGGCAGCTTCAGGCCCATGACAACGCAGCCTTTTTCCCGGCCGTTGCGCGGGTCAGCACGGCAATCACCAGCAGTTGCACGATGATCGCGAAGACGTTGCCCCACGCCGCGCCGTAGATCGAATAGTGCTTGATCAACACATAGCTGACCGGCACCGAAATCAACAAACAAATGGCAGCGCTGGCCAGTGACACCCGGCTGTTTTTCGAAGCAATCAGACCGCCCCAGACGATGTCGCCAATCGCGCGCAAAGCGAAGGAAAAAATCAGCACGCCGAGGATCGCATTGTCCGGACGCGGCACGCTGGTGGCGACGTAATCGAGCACCACGTTGAAAAACACATAGATCGCCACCGCCACCGCCGCCGACACCACCAGCGAGCGCATGACCCACTTGTTGACAAACAACTGCTTGACCGTGAACGCCTGCTGATCAGCCTGAAAACGCTTGGCCAACAGCGGAATCCCGACCACCGCCACTACCGCATACGACAGCGCCTGCAAGGTGTTGGCCGCTGACCACGCGTACACGTATTGACCCAGTTTGGCGTACGGTTCGAGGTCGGCGATCAGAAACCGCTCGGCGTACTGACTCAACGCGATCAACCCGGTGCCGAGATAAAACGGTAATCCCGCTTTCCACACAGTAGCAGTGGCCAGCGTCCCGGCTTCTCGGCCGTGATGAACGTTCACCACGATCAGGTAACCGGCGATGATCACCAGCACGTTGGCGACCACCCACAGCCACAACACACTGGCGATTCCCGAGACCCAACCGAGCATCATCCCGCCAACGGCCAACACCGCCCATAGGCCGGTCTTGATGAAAAACAACAGCGCACCGGCCGTGGCTTTCTGCGCGGAAAACACGAACGAGTTGATCTCGAACGACAGGTGCTCAGTGAGCAACACCAGCGTCACGCAGAGAATCAGCGCGGCGCTCGCTTCAACTGTCTGGAACAGTGAATAAATCAGCACCGTCACCACCGACAGCACCAGCCCCACCGCCAGATACAGCAGCAGCACCTTGTCGACCACGCGGCGCGAACTGCCGCCGACACTGATCAAGCGATTGATCTCGGAACTGAACCCGACACTGTAGAACTTCGACGCAATCAGCGACGCCGCGACCACCACACCGTAAAAACCCAGCGCTTCATACCCGAGGTAATGGGTGATCGCCAACACCAGCAAAAACTTCGCGCCCAATGCACCGCCGCGAAGCAGTAGCCGAAATATCATCGAACGACACCTTTGATGATCTCGTCCATGGCCACGGTTTTTGCCTCGATTTCACGGCAAGTATCGGTCAGGCGCTTGCCGAAATTCGACAACGCATTCGGCGCGTAAACCGTGTCGATGATGGTGTCGACGTTGATGTCGCCGCCGTTGATCACCCAGTCTTCCACGCCCATGTCCTGATAGGCGCCGAAGCCTTTGCGTTCGTAGCTGATGTGGTACGCCGGCACGCCGGAAAGCAGCGATTCGATAGCGCCGTGCAGGCGTACGGAAATCACCAGGTCCGGCTGATACTTGGCAATCGTCGCCTTCAACGACAGCAAGTCTTCGCTAATGCCCAGCTCGCGATAGAACGCACCGTCATCGTTGCCACGCACCGCGCTCTGTACGGCGCAAACCACTTTGCTTTTGTTCTTCAAGCGCTGCAGCAGCAATTTCAGATTGGCGACGTAAGCGACTTTCTTTTCCTTGCTCCACTCCGGCGGCTTGCGCAGCACCACGCAGACCGTGGCTGGCGACGACGCGCAACGGGTGAATTTCGCTTGCTGGAGGATTTTGCTCGCCAGCGACTGCACGGCCAGATCCGGCGCACGGTAGACGTTGGCGCAGGCATCGAAAATGGCCGAAGAGCGGTTGTCACGGACGAATACCGCGTCGGCGCTGGCGTAATGCTCGACGATCTTGCTGCTTTCGCCATGGAACGGGCCGATGCTTTGCGGCAGGTACACCGACGGCACTTTGCTGAGGATCGCGGTTTCCAGTTGCTTGGCGTGGCCGAGTTTCAGCTTGATATGTTCGAAAGCACTTTTCGAGCGCATGTAGCCGCCGCCGACGCCGACGATCAGGTCGGTTTTCTTCAACAGATCCGCCAGCCCGGCGTAGGACTGATTGAGGAACACCGCTTGCTTGACCCGGCCCAAACCCTTGGCCGCCATCACCGGCGCGTCGAAACGCGGGTGCGGCAAGTAGCTGAAAGAATCCGGATCGGAAGCGACCACGCTGATCGCGGTGTCTTCGCCAAAGTTGCGCTGCACCAGCGCAATGGCCAGATCGACGAGCAAGCCGTCACCGGAGTTGGACGCACTGTAGCCATGCAAAATCGTTACGTTCATATGCTTGAGTTCTACTTAAAAAGTGGGAGCGCGATACAGGTCGTAGGTCTGGCGAATCATCAACGCGGCGCTGAAACGCTCGCGGACAATGCTCCGGCCTTCGTTGCCGAGGTCGAGCAAGCGTGGCTTCTGGATAATCGTCAGCACGTCGGCCAATGCCTGGTGATCACCGGACGGGAAGACATAACCGGAGACTTCATTGGTGACCAGTTCCGGTAGCGAGGTGCAGTTGCTGGCGATTACCGGCAAACCCATGGCCATGCCCTCCAGCGGCACCATGGCGAAACCTTCCCAGCGACTCGGCACGATCAGCGCATCGGCTTTCTGGTACAGCGCCTGCACTTCGCTCGGCGTGACCCATGGCAGGTATTCAACAGAGTCCATCGGCGGGCACTCCACCGCGTCCTCGTTCACCGCGCTGCCGACCACGGTCAGCTTCAAGTCTTTGCGCTGCACGTTGGCGAAGGCCTTGAGCAACACGTCGAAGCCTTTCTGATAATCGAGGCGACCGACGAAGAGCAGATGAATCGGCTCGGGACTCGCCGCTTTCGGCGCGTCATCCTTGTGGTGAATGCCGTTGTAGATCAGCTTCATGCGCTTGCGCTCGATGCCGAAACGCGCGGCTTTGTCGAGTTCGTACTGGCTGACGCAAATGATCACATCGGTGACTTTCTGCAGCACCCGCTCGATCCACGCATAGACTTTCTGCTTGGTCGGCGAGCTTTCCATCAAGAACGAAAACGCGTGCGGGCAGTAGACGATTTTCGGCTTGCGCCACGGTCGCAGAAGCACACATACGCATCGCCCGATCACCCCGGAAAAGGTGCTGTGCAAATGCACCACGTCGGGTTTTTCCTTGAGCATCACCTGGGTCAAACGCCAGGCGAAACGCAGCAACGACGGCACATTGCGTCCAGTGCGGGGAAAGGTGCGGATCTGCTGCGCGCCGATGCCGTGCAACTCTTTGGCCTGATCATCCGGCACCAGGTACACCAGCTCGTAGTTCGCCGCATCACCTTCAGGCGAAGCCGAAATCGTCCGGATCACCGTCGCGACGCCACCTTTGATCGTCTCTGCCACGTGCAGTATTTTCTTCACAAATCACCCACTTCAAACAGGAAAAAACAGTCGCTGACAGTCAGGATTTGTCGGACGCGTATTCGTAGTTGTAATAGCCGTAACCGCCGTTGCCGTAGTAGCTGGCCGCACGCTTCTCGACGCCGTTGAACACCGCGCCTTTCAACTCGATGCCGTTCTGCGCGAAGCGGCGAATGGTCAGTTCGATCTCTTTGGCCGGGTTCACCCCGAAGCGCGTGACGATCAGGCTGATCCCGGCTTCACGTCCGACAATCGCGGCATCGGTCACCGCCAGCAGCGGCGGCGTATCGATGATCACCAGGTCGTAGCGCTCGCTCAGTTCCGCCAACAGCTCGCGGAAGTTGGCGTGCATCAACAGCTCGGAAGGATTCGGCGGCACCTGGCCACGGCTGATGAAGTGCAGGTTGTCGATTTCGACCTTGTTGATTGCCTGATCGATGCTGCAGCGCTTGACCAGCAGGTCGGACAAGCCGTTGGTGATCGGCGTGTTGAGGGTTTTGTGCAGGTGACCTTTGCGCATGTCGGCATCGATCAGCACCACGCGCTGACCGCTCAAAGCCATGACCGCGGCGAGGTTGGACGAGACGAAGGTCTTGCCGACCTGCGGGCTCGGCCCGGAAATCATGATGCGGTTGTTGGTCGAATCGAGCCCGGCAAAGTGCAGGCAGGTGCGCAGGCTGCGGATCGATTCGATCGACAGGTCGGTCGGGTTACGCAGGGCCAACAGGTATGCCGGTTTGTCGACGCCGTCGCGGGCGCGGCCTTTTTTGTTGTCTTCTTCATCCTGCAAGGCGCTGTACGGAATCGACGCGTACACCGGCAAACCGAGTTGCTCGATAGCTTCCGGGCCTTCCAGACCACGGCTCAGGGATTTGCGCAGCAGCACCAGCGCCACGCCGACAAAAGCGCCGAGGAAGGTGGCGATCAGCACGATCAGGGCTTTTTTCGGTTTGACCGGACTGGTCAGGTCGACATCCGCTGCGTCGACCAGACGCACGTTACCCACGGCACCGGCGCGGACGATGTCCAGCTCTTGGGATTTGTTCAGCAACTGCGTGTAGATCTGCGAGGCCACTTCGACATCGCGGGTCAGGTTGAGCAGCTCTTGTTGCGTGGCAGGCAGATCGCCGACTTTGCCTTCCAGCGACTTCTGTTGCTGGGTCAATTCACCGATCTGGCTCATCAACGCGCGATAGGCCGGGTGCTGTTTGGTGAACTTGCGATCCATCTCCGCCTGCTGCATTTTCAGCTCGGAGATCCGCGTTTCCAGCGCTACCGACTGACCGAGCACCGACTGGGTTTCCAGCGAGATGTTCACGGTCTTGCCGTGGGTCTGATAGGCGTTCAGCGCATCGCTGGCCTTGGCCAGATCACGCTTGACCTGCGGCAACTGGCTTTGCAGGAAAGCCAGACTCTGCGCTGCTTCCGCCGAGGTGCGGCGCACGTTCTGATCGACGTACAGCGCGGCGATCTTGTTGAGGATCTTCACCGCTTCGGCGGCGTCGCTGCTGGCCAGCGCCAGTTTGATAATCCCCGATTCCTTGCCCTGTTCGGAGATATCCAGTGCGTCCTGATAGCCCTGAATGGTCACGATTCGCGGATTGCGCACCACTTCGAAACGCGTACCGGGATTCGCCAACAACTGGGTGATTTGCCCTTCTACGCCATCCTGCGCGAAGGCTTCACCGGCGACGCCTTCCACCAGCAGGTTGTCGTTGTCATCGAGTAACTGGAAGTGCTTCTGTTCCCCGGCGATCAGGGTGAGTTTCTTGCCCAACAACTCTTTGGGCAGATTGAGCCGGGCGAACTCCAGACGCTCACCGCCCCAGGCGTAACTGTTCAGACCGAAACGCGGCGCCGCGACACTGGTTTCAGTCTCGCCGCGATAACGCCGGGCGAGAAAGCCACCAATCATCGGGAAGGTGTTGGGGGTGACATCGATGTCCAGCCGCAGGTCGTCGACGGTTTTGCCGATCACCGCGCGGGATTTGATGATGCCGATTTCGGTCACCGACGGCGATTGCCCACCGAGCATGCTGTTGAGGTCGGAAAACCCGAGCATGTCGTTCTTTTTCGGCTCGACCTGCACCAGCGCATTGGCCAGGTATACGGGCGTGGCCAAAACCGCGTACGCGACACCGGTGACCATGAAGGCGCCGGTGAGCGCGCCGATCAACCATTTCTGGTCGATCAAACTGCCGAATATGCCGAGAAGATCAATACTGTCTTGATCATTGTCGCGGGTGCCGATGACGGACGGTAACTGCATAAGTCTGTTCTTACCATTCATTGATCTGAAGAATATTCATCAACGCGCGAGACGTTGTGCCCATGAGCTAACAGCATCTTCAATCAATGCATGGGCATGAATAAAAGCGGCCTTGCCTTGACGATACGGGTCCTGTATTTCGCGCTCGCTCTGCCACTTGCCGAGCAGAAACACTTTGCCTCTGGCGTGAGAGGCAATCTTCAGTACTTGATTAACATGCTGTTTTTCCATGACCAGAATCAGGTCTGATTCATTGACGATGTCTGCGGTCAGTTGCCGTGCCATGAAGCCTTCGGCGTTATGGCCATGGTCTTCGAGCACTTGCCGGGCGGACGCTTCTACACCCTCGCCCACCCGCGCCGACAGGCCTGCGGAGGAAACGGTGATCGCTGAGGGGGCGAGCGCGCTACGCAGCATCAGTTCTGCCGTCGGACTACGGCATATATTGCCCACGCAAACGACAAGGATCTTTCTGAACAAGGTTTTACTTTCCTGTGTAATGTCAAACGGCCAACATCCGAGAGCAATTGAATGAACCCTCAAGATCTTCCTGCACTCAGAAATAGATTCGCCCTGTTAGTACCGAAGCATTAAGTACCACAGCGTTTAAAAGCTCCCCAACCACTATTAACGGACTAAAAATAACTGTGATTTTCAGATGATTGTTTTCCGACAAAAACTAACATTCGCGCACTAAGTGCCATCACCTCACTCGAAAATTGAGAAACGAGATCATTTATTCGCAGTTGTCACTTCTCTTCGGGAGAGCAGACATGAAACCAACACATCTCAAAAGACTCGGCGCTTTGGCGTTGATGGCGCTGGGTGCAACTCAGGTTCACGCCAGCACCCTGTTTCCCAACCTTCCAGCCAAGAACATCGGTGTGCAGGTGAAGATCCAGAACTTCACGGCCGCCGACGCCGCGCAGATCAAATCGGCAGGCTTCGGTTTTGTCCGCTTCGGTGTGTGGAGCGACAGCCTGACAGCCAAGGCTTATCAGAAACAGGTCAGCGATGCCTTTGCCGCAGCACAGTCTGCGGGCCTGCCGGTGTTGCTGACGGTCCGCGCGATCAAGGCGTTGCCCGCCACCTCGAGCGCCGAGCTGAGCACTGCCGGTGAAGGCTTCGCCAAAGCCGTGACGGGGCTGCAACAGTCGTACAGCGCGCAACTGGTGGCGATCGAGTTATGGAATGAGCCGGACCTGGAAACCTACTGGCCGACGCGCAATTTCGACACCACGTTTGTGCCGTTCATGAGCGGCGTGTGCAAGGCGCTGCAGGAGCAGCCTCCATCGACACCCGTGATCGGTTACGGCTTCGCTCGCCCGCCTAGCGCAGGCTCGGCTGCAACCGTGGCGCTGAACCGCATCGTCAGCGAATACCCCAAATGCCTGAGCGCCGTGTCCTACCACCCCTACGGCATGACCGCCACGCAGATCAGCAACGCGCAAAACTTCATTCAGCAAAACTTCCATCTGCCGGGAGTCATCAGTGAATGGGGCATCTCGGCGCTCGCCTCCAATGGTGGGCCTGAAGGACAAGCGAGCAAGATCAACACGTTTATTGGCGATGTTAAAAAGCTCAATATTCCGCTGACGTCCATTTATGAATGGAAGAACAGTGATTCGGGCAGTAACGACCGCGAGAAGAACTTCGGCCTGCTGACCTCTGACGGGCAGCCGAAACCGGCGCGTATGTCCGTCGAAGCCCTGTTGAACGCCCAGTAGCGCATGCACAACCGGCCTGTTCGCAGGTCGGTTGCTTTGAACCTGTTGGCTGTTTTGGCATCGTATTCATCGATACCGCGCCCCGCCTTTCAAACAATCGTTTTCAGGTTGTTGCTGCAGGGGCCATCGATACACGCACCTACCCTTGAGTGGCCGTCAGCGCTCGGGTAATGTCATCAGACCCATAGGACAGAGCACGCCCATGACTTCCAAGCTGGAACAACTCAAACAATTCACCACCGTTGTTGCCGACACCGGCGACTTCGAAGCGATCGCCCGAGTCAAACCGGTCGACGCCACCACCAACCCTTCCCTGCTGCTCAAAGCGGCAGCCATTCCGGCCTACGCCGAACTGCTGAATGCTTGCGTCAGCGACTGCAAGGGCGATGTCGGTCTGGCCAGCGACCGTTTCGGCGTCGCGGTCGGCCAGGAAATTCTCAAAGTGATCCCGGGCCGTATCTCCACCGAAGTGGATGCGCGCCTGTCGTTCGACAAGGACGCCGTGCTGAAACGCGCGCACCGTCTGATCGAGCTATACGACAAGGCCGGCGTTGGCCGTGATCGCGTACTGATCAAGATCGCCTCGACCTGGGAAGGCATTCGCGCCGCTGAAGTGCTGGAGAAGGAAGGCATCCAGACCAACCTGACCCTGCTGTTCTCCTTCGCTCAGGCCGCCGCTTGCGCTGACGCTGGCGTGTTCCTGATTTCGCCATTCGTGGGCCGCATCTACGACTGGTACAAGAAGGCCAACGGCAACGACTACACCGGTGCTGATGATCCGGGCGTGCAGTCGGTCACCCGCATCTACAACTACTACAAGGCCAATGACTACAAGACCGTGGTCATGGGCGCGAGCTTCCGTAACCTCAACCAGATCGAGCAACTGGCCGGCTGCGACCGCCTGACCATCAGCCCGGACCTGATCGACAAGCTGGCGGCCGATACCGGCAAGCTGGAGCGCAAACTGGCACCGGGCAACGCCGGTGAAGCCCGTCTGAGCCTCAATGAAGCGCAGTTCCGCTGGTTGTCCAACGAAGACGCAATGGCCACCGAGAAACTGGCTGAGGGCATCCGTCAGTTTGCTCGCGACCAGGAGAAGCTTGAGGCGCTGTTGCAGGCCAAGCTGTGATTTGAGTCGGTGAAATGCAAAAAGGGCGAACTTTCACAGGTTCGCCCTTTTTTATTCTGCATTGGGAGCCGCGTTGACTGAACTTAAGCCTTCGCGAGCAAGCTCGCTCCCACAAGGGGATTGGTGATCGACACTGATCCAGTGTGGGAGCGAGCTTGCTCGCGAAGAGGCCGGCCCAGACAACATCACGTCATGAGATCAATGCCGCTCGAGGGCATTCACCAGGTCATGAAACGCTTCACGATTGGAATCGTTCAGGCCCATGAGGATCTTGTGCGCTTCGAGCACCTTGATCCGCACCACTTCTTCCGACTGGTCCTGATCAGGCAGGTCGTCCAGACACTCGGGACATGGCACCGGGTGGTTGACGATGTTGAACACCTGCTCGAAACCCATCGATTGCAGCAGACGGGTGATGTCTTCGTGGGTGGTGACGACGGTCGGCAGCAGGCCGACCTTCTGCCGCGACAGGATCGACAGTTTGGCCAGCAGGCCCAACGTTGTGCTGTCGATGCTGCGGGTTTCGGTCAAATCGATCACGATCGCGTTGAAATTCAGCGCGGTGAAGATTTTCTCAATAGTCGCATCCAACGCCGAACACAGGGTCAGGCGAACTTCACCGACGAACTTCAGGACAAAGGTGCCGTCCTGCTCGGCGAACTGGATTCTACCGGTACTCATTAAAGATTCCTGCTCAACACCAACAGGGCGATATCATCCGGCATCTCCCCTAGCGTGGCCAATCCAAACACTTGCCGCAGACCATCCAGGCTGCCGCCCGCCGACTTCACCCGTTGAGGCAAAGCGGCTTCTTTTTCTTTGAGCGTAGGTTCTGGCAAAAGATCCAGAATGCCATCGGACATCAGCGTCAGGCTGAACGTCGGCGGCAGCTCAAGCACGTGATCTTCGTAGGTGGCTTCATTGAAGAGGCCCACCGGCAGACCACGCCCTTCGAGATAACGAACACTGTCAGGCGTGTACAACACAGGCAACGGCAGATGGCCGCCGATGCTATAGGTCAACAAACCGGTCTCCTCGTCGATGACTCCACCGACCATTGTGACGTGTTTACCCAGCTTACAACTGATCAGCCCCCGGTTGATATGACCAAGGACTTCAGAAGGTTTGAATTCCGGCAATGTGCCGTTGCGCTTGGATTCGAACAGCAAGCGCGTGGTCATGAACTTCAGCAGCACGGTGACGAAGGCTGAAGAGGCGCCATGACCGGAGACATCCGCCAGGTAAAAGGCGACCCGGCGCTCGTCGACACGGAAATAGTCGACAAAATCACCCGATAGGTACAACGACGGGATGATCTGGTGCGCAAACTTGAACTCGTCGATGCTCCACGGGCTTTCCGGCAGCATGTTCATCTGCACCTGGCGACCGGCGTTCTGGTCTTCCTGGAGCAGGTTCAGGCTGGCCTCGAGCTCGCGGTTGGCCTTTTCCAGCTTCTCGCGGTAGCGCTGGTTCTCCACCAGCAGGCGCGCACGATCAAGGGCCCGGCGCACAGAGTGCTCGAGCACAGCCAGATCTTCGAGAGGCTTGATCAGGTAATCCGCCGCGCCCAGGCGCAAAGCCTCGACCGCGTCGTTCATCACGCCGGCACCCGACACCACGATCACCGGCGTTTGCGGCGATCGCTCGGTGACCTGACGGATCAGTTCGAGACCGCCCATCTGCGGCATGCGCAGATCGCAGATGACCAGGTCGGGCGTGTCTTGCTCGAATACCTGAAGACCCTGTTGGCCGTTGCTGGCCTGCAGGACGCTGAAACCACTGTCTTCCAAATAGGCCGCGAGGCTCGCGCGCACTACTTCGTCATCATCGATTATCAGCAGCGTGGCACTGGTTTTTGGCATGTGGGCAAACGGCGCCAGAATTAGGTTGGCGTAGTTCGCGGGGCATCTGGCCCTGCGCAGACTACTGGATTCGCTTTCTAGCCTCTCTGCTGCACCGCTTTCGAGCATTGACTGCAAACGCGGTTGCACCAGAGGTGCCCTTCTAAGGCGCAGACGGTACTCCCATCCGCAGAGCGTTTCAAGCATGCGCCGATGGTCGCTTGACGACTTTACTTGTCAAATCACCGAGAGTTATAAGAACAGCTCAAACCGTAACCCAATGGAAGGACGAACCTATGAGTCAAACCAGTCGGGACTACAGCGAAAAGCGCGATTTCATCCGCATGCGGGTCGATGCCGATGTCGTGTTGATTCATGAAGGGGATGAGGTTTCAGGGGTGTGCATCGACCTCTCCAGCAGTGGCATGCAGGTCGAAGCGCCGCGCCAGTTCGCCGTCGGCGACCGTTTGAGCGTACGCATCGACTCCGACCACGCGGCACTCACTGGCCTTGAGGCCGAGACCGAAGTGGTCTGGATTCGAGCACAGGATGACGGCGGCCAGAAACTCGGTCTGACCATCCTGAAGATGAAATAGCTACACACAAAAAAGGCGACCCTAAGGTCGCCTTTCTTTTTACCGGTCGAGATTAAAAATCGTCTTCGACCTGGCCATCCTTCACTTTGAACTCGCGGTTCTGCAAGTAAGCGTTGCGGATGAAGGTGTACTTGTCGCCGCTGATCAGCTTCTCGCTCGACAGCAGGCTGGCGCGGGTGTCGACGATGTTCAGACCGAAGATCGAGTTACGCGTAGGCACGTGGTCGATGTAGCGGTACATACCGGTATAGCTGTCGACGTACTTGGAAGGCGCATCGCGCAACGTGCTCGGCCCCATCAGCGGCAGCATCACGTACGGACCGCTACCCACGCCCCAGTAACCGAGGGTCTGGCCGAAGTCTTCGTCGCTGCGGTTCAGGCCCATTTTGGTGCCGACATCGAAGAAGCCGAGCAGACCGAACGTGGTGTTGAAGATCAAGCGCGCCGTGTCGACGCCAGCGGCAGCCGGTTTGGCCTGCAGGATGTTGTTGGCAAGGTTGGTGACGTCACCGACGTTGCGGAACATGTTGTGAATGCCGTCTTCGAGGAACTGCGGCGTGACAAACTCATAGCCTTGGGCCAATGGCTTCAGCGCGTAAGTGTCAACGAAGTCGTTGAACTGGAAAATCGGGCGGTTGACGCTTTCCCAAGGGTCTTCTTCCGTTGCCGCCTGAGTGGCGAACGGCGCCAGCAACAGGCCGGCACATACACTTAGCTGAGCGAGCGGATAGCTCCAGCGCATAGAAAAACTCCTTGGATTTGTACTGTCGCGGACATCGGAGCCCGGGCATTAAGGTCGCTAGTATAAGCGTAAACGCCGGTTTGGACAGTCGGCCAATTGTGCAAAGTTGTAGGACGCTTCCCGCGTCGCGCTTCACATAGCCGTCACGCAACTGTCACCTGGAATGACTAGCCTTATCGCTATTTCAGGGACGTTGCCATGTCACATGCCGAAACCTTGCCCCTCGCCGCGCCGGGCCTGACAGCCGTACTGTTCGGACTCAGCGGCTGTCTGGTGGATTTCGGTGCTCGTGCCCGGCAACAGACGATCGCCCTGCCCGAGCATGCCGAGGCAACACCGGGTGCGCTCGACAGCCTGCACAATTTGCAGCGCCAGCAGATTCCCTGCGCTTGGCTGGATGAACTGCCCCCTGCGCTCGCCCAATCGTTGTCGGCCTTACTCCCGGCGTCAATCAAACCTGCGCAACATTCGGCAACAATCAATCCGTGGCCTGCGCCGAACGCCTGCTGGCAAGCCTTGATGGACTTGAACGTCGCCAGTCTGGACGGCTGCGTATTGGTCAGCGGTGAGCCGCGCCTGTTGCAGGCCGGCCTGAACGCCGGGCTATGGACCATCGGCCTCGCCTCCTGCGGCTCGCTGTGTGGCCTGGCACCCCACGAATGGCAAGCCTTGAGCCAGAAAGAACGCGAACACTTGCGCGGCAAGGCGACCGTGCAGTTATTCGGGCTGGGCGTGCATTCGGTGATCGATCATTTGGGCGAACTCGACACTTGTTTGGCAGACATCAGCCTGCGCCGCCTCAAAGGCGAAAAGCCCTGATCGGGATCATGCAGGTTTGCCGGGAGTGGATTAATCTAAAGGTCAGCCATAGACCTTTGGCGCGCGGCTGCGGTCAATGCCAGTGCCTATTGATAAAAGGAAAACACCATGCCCGCCCAAGAACTGCAAAAACAGCTCGAGACCCTGCGCGAGCAGCTGGAGCAGAATCCGCCGCTGTCGGAAGTTGAGCGTGAGGATTTGCATGCGCTGATGAAGCAGATTGAACTGGAACTTGAACTCGAAACCAAGACCAACGATTCGAACATTGCCGACGGCGTGAACCTCGCCGTTGAACGCTTTGAAGTTGACCATCCAACCATAGCTGGCACCTTGCGCAATATCGTCAACGCGCTGGGCAGCATGGGGATCTGATTCCCCCCGAAACGCAAAAAGCCCTGCCATCACTGGCAGGGCTTTTTCATGTCTACGATTTGCAATGCAGTCCCCTGTGGGAGCGAGCTTGCTCGCGAATGCGTCGTGTCAGTCGACATCATCGTTTAATGACACACCGCCTTCGCGAGCAAGCTCGCTCCCACATTGGATATCGCACATTCCGGATCTTTATTGACGCACGAGCCGGTGGTTCGGCAGCTGTACGCTTTCGGTGCTGCGATACGGGTTGATATCCAGACCGCCGCGACGCACGTAACGTGCAAATACGGTGAGCTTTTCTGGTTTCAACAAGCGCTGCAAGTCGAGGAAAATCCGCTCAACACACTGCTCATGGAAGTCCGAGTGCTGGCGGAAGCTGACGATGTATTCGAGCAGACTCGCATGATCCAGCGCCGAGCCGCGATATTCCACCACCACACTGCCCCAGTCCGGCTGACTGGTCACCGGGCAGTTGGATTTGAGCAGATGGCTGTACACCGTCTCTTCAACAATCCGCGATTCATCGCAACGCAGCAATTCCGGGCGCGGATGCTCGTAGTTGCTGACGCTGATATCCAGATCGTCGATGCACACGCCCGGCAACGCCACAACGCCTTCCGCTTCCACGTCCTTCAGGCTGCGAACCCGCACGCCCACCGATTTGCCGGCAGCGGCAGAAAGGTCCTGGACCAGCGTTGCTTCCAAAGAAGTGACGTCGGCAAACGCCGTCTGGTTCAGCGAGTTCAAATACAACTTGAACGACTTCGATTCGATGATGTTCGGCGAATCCGCCGGGATGCTGAATTCGCCGATCGCCACCACCGGCTTGCCCGACGGCAGCAGCCACGACAGCTCGAAGCAGTTCCAGAAATCCACACCTTTATACGGCAGGGTTTCGGCGGTCAGGCCCAGCTCGGCCCATTTCGCGGTGCGCGGAATCGGGAACAGCAGGGACGGCGTGTATGTGGCGATGTATTCGCTGGATTTGCCCAGCGGCGAATGTTCGGCTGCGGGATGCATGGCGGAAACCTGACTGAAGAATCAGCGGATTCTACCAGCCTTTGCCCGCGCCTTTGAGTGCTTACTGACTGACCGTCAGTTTGCCGACCATGCCAGCCTGATAATGCCCGGGAATATTGCAGGCAAACTCAAGGCTCGTGGCCTTGCTGAAGGTCCAGGTCAGTTCGGCAGTCTTGCCCGGTTCGACCAGCACACTGTTCGGGTCGTCATGTTTCATGCCGTGCCCCATCGCCGCATGATCCATGCCGGCCATGTCGTGGGACATTTCCTTCATACCGGTAGGCGTAAGCATGCCGCTTTGCTGCATCTGCAACATTTCCTGCTGGTGTTTGGCGTGCATCGCTGCGTCACCGAGGTTGAATTCGTGCAACAACTGGCCTTTATTCACCAGCACAAAACGAACGGTCTCACCGGCCTTGATCTGAATCGCCTTGGGGTCGAACGACATGTCGTTCAACACCACTTCAATGCTGCGCGTGGCGTTGGCGGCAGGTGCTGGCTGGCCAAAATCGTAGGTATGAGCTGGCGCGGCCCACACTGGCGAACTCAGCGCCAACAGACAGGCAGCCAACGTCAGGGATTGGCGTAAAAACATGGTCGTTCTCCAACAAGATAAGGTTCAGCCTGTGGGAAACTCTAGCCGGCCTGCGCTGGCATCTACCTGACAGGCAGATTACAACTTTGTCAGGTTGGCGCTTACCGCACGCGCTCACGATATAAAGCCTTAGTTACTACAACCCGAGTTGCCCATGAAACTGTTGATCGTCGAAGACCAAGCGAAAACCGGCCAATACCTGCGCCAGGGCCTGACAGAGGCCGGGTTCAATACGGAGCTGGTGGCCGATGGCAACAGCGGTCAGCAACTGGCACTGAGCGGCGATTACGCGCTGCTGATCCTTGACGTGATGCTACCGGGGCGCAGTGGCTGGCAGATTCTGCAAGCGGTGCGCAGCGCCGGACTGGATACGCCGGTACTTTTTCTCACGGCCAAAGACGCGGTGGAGGACAGGGTGCATGGCCTCGAACTGGGCGCCGACGACTATCTGGTCAAGCCCTTCGCTTTCTCCGAACTGCTGGCGCGGGTGCGCAGCCTGTTGCGTCGCGGCAGCGCTACAACCCAGGAAACCAGTCTGCAACTGGCCGACCTGCGGCTGGATCTGATCCGCCGCCGGGTTGAACGCAGCGGTCAGCGCATCGACCTGACCGCCAAAGAATTCGCGTTATTGGAGATGCTCCTGCGCCGTCAGGGTGAGGTGCTGCCGAAATCGCTGATCGCCTCACAGGTCTGGGACATGAATTTCGACAGCGACACCAATGTCATCGAAGTCGCGATCCGCCGTTTACGCCTGAAAATCGACGACGAGTTTCCCAACAAATTGATCCACACCGTGCGCGGCATGGGTTATGTGCTCGAAGAGCGTAGCGCCTGATGCGTCGTTTGTCCCTGAGTTCACGCCTGGCCTTGTTGTTTGCCGCCTGCACCGCGGTGGTTTCGCTGTTCGCCGGGGTGTTGTTCAACCGTGCCAGCGAAGCGCACTTCATCGAACTCGACCAGCAACAACTGGACGGCAAGCTGATCGGCCTGCGCCGCGCCTTGCAGGATCTTCAACCCGGCCAACGTGAAGCACGGCTGGCGGATGAGCTGAGTCGTCAGGCCGATCTGTCGCTGCGCATCACTGGCGGAGACGGCCAACGCTGGTACGACAGTTCGACGCTAATCCCCAAGGATTTACCGCAACAATCCGGCCTGTCGACAGTTAGCAACGACGGCAGCGACTATCGCGTACTCAACGCCCCGCTCTACCCGGACAAAGCCGATTCACCGCAATTGTCCTTGTTGCTGGACATCACCCATCACCAACACTTCCTGCAACGCATGCAGCACCTGATCTGGCTGACCGTCGGTCTCTCGGCGCTGGCCACTGCCTTGCTCGGCGCCTGGGCGGCCCGCAGTGGCTTGCGTCCATTGCGGCGCATGAGCGCGGTCGCCCGTGGGATTTCCGCCCAATCGCTGAATGCCCGACTGCCGGAAGCGCAAATGCCGCCCGAGCTTGCGGAAATGGCCCACAGCTTCAACGCCATGCTCGCACGCCTCGACGACTCGTTTCAGCGGCTTTCGGCGTTTTCCGCCGACATCGCTCATGAGTTGCGCACGCCATTGTCGAACCTGCTAACCCACACTCAAGTCACCCTCACCCGCCCTCGGCCGATCGAGGATTACCGCGAAGCGCTGCACAGCAACCTCGAAGAGCTGCAATGGATGGCGCAACTGGTCAACGACATGTTGTACCTGGCCAAGGCTGACCACGGTTTGCTGATGCCCAAGCGCGAAGCGCTGGAACTGGCGGATGAAACGGATGTGCTTTTGGAGTTTTTTGCGCCGCTGGCGGAGGACGCCGGGGTCAAGCTGACGCGCGAGGGCCGTGCGCGGATCGAGGGTGATCGCAGCATGTTACGCCGGGCGCTGTCGAATTTGCTGGATAACGCACTGCGGTTTACCCCGGCTGAGGGCTATGTGAGCTTGCGAATCGTTGAGCAACCGAACGCTGTGCGCGTTTCAATAGAGAACAGTGGCGAGGGGATTTCTGCGGAGCTGCTGCCACGTTTGTTCGACCGGTTTTATCGGGCCGATCCGGCGCGGCAGGAAGGCAGCAGTGAGCATGCGGGATTGGGGCTGGCGATTACTCAGTCGATCGTCCGCGCCCATGGTGGGCAGATTCATTGCGAATCTGAAGCAGGATGGACGCGGTTTGTGATTGAGCTACCTCGAACCTGATCGTTCCCACGCTCTGCGTGGGAATGCAGCCAGGGACGCTCCGCGTCCCTTCCAGAGCCGAACGCGGAGCGTCCGTTGAGGCGTTCCCACGCAGAGCGTGGGAACGAGCATGGAGTCGCTTACGAATATCTCAGGGCGTGAGCCGGCTCGATCTTCGCCGCCCGCCAGGCCGGATACACCGTAGCCAGGAAGCTCAGAATAAAGCCCGCCGAGCAGATCAACAGCACATCCCCACCCTGCAATTCCGACGGCAAATTGCTGACGAAATACACATCAGAACTGAAGATGTGCTGCCCGCTGACTCGCTCGATCCAGCCCACGATCTGACTGACATTCAGCGCGGCGATCACGCCCAGCACACCGCCAATAATGGTGCCGACAATGCCGATCACCGTGCCCTGCACCATGAAGATCGCCATGATCTGGCGGGGCGTGGCGCCGATGGTACGCAGGATCGCGATGTCCGCGCCTTTGTCGTTCACCACCATGATCAGCGTTGCGATGATGTTGAACGCCGCCACCGCGACGATCATCAGCAACAGTAGGCCGATCATGGTTTTTTCCATTTTCATCGCGCTGAACAGGCTGCCCTGGGTGTGAGTCCAGTCATCAGCCTTGAACTCGGCGCCCAACCCGGCGGCGATGTCCGAGGAGACTTTCGGCGCGGCGTACAGGTCTTTCACCGCCAGACGCACGCTCTGCACCTGATTCGGCTGCCAATGCTGCATGGTCGCGGCGTCAGCCACATGGATCAGGCCCATCGAGCCGTCCAGTTCGGCGCCAACCTTGAACACGCCAACAACGTTCAAACGCTGCATGCGCGGGGTGATGCCACCCGGCGCAGTGCTGACTTCCGGGACGATCAGGGTGATCTTGTCGCCAACATTGAGACGGAAACGGCGGGCGGTGATTTCGCCAATCACCACGCCGAACTCGCCGGGCTTCAAGGCATCCAGACGCCCCTGGACGATGTGCTGGGCAACAATCGACACCTTGCCTTCCTGCGCAGGATCGACGCCGCTGATCTGGATCGGCTGCATCAAGCCCTTGTAGGAGAGCATGCCTTCCATCTCAGTGAACGGCACGGCGGCAGTCACTTCAGGATTTTTCATCGCGGCGGCGGCCACCGGCTGCCAGTCATCGATCGGCTTGACGCCAACGATGGTCGCGTGGGGCACCATGCCGAGGATGCGCGAGCTCATTTCGCGCTGGAAGCCATTCATCACCGACAACACCACGATCATCGCCAGCACGCCGAGGGCGAGGCCGATCATCGAGGTCATCGAAATGAACGAAACAAAGCGATTGCGGCGCTTGGCGCGGGTATAGCGCGTGCCGATAAAGATCGATAACGGTCTGAACATTCGCTGGGGCACCGTATAAAAATAAAAGACCCAACGCCTTTACAGACGTCGGGTTTCAGCCAGTCAGATAGGCGTGAGGCAACCTTCTTGCAGGTGCAGTACGCGATCCATCTGGCGGGCCAGGTTCATGTCGTGAGTCACCACCAGGAACGCCGTGCGCATGGAGGTGCTGAGTTCCAGCATCAAATCCTGAATGCCTTGGGCGGTGTGCGAGTCGAGGTTGCCGGTTGGCTCGTCGAGCATCACCAGGCCCGGCTTGTTCACCAAGGCACGGGCGATGGCCACACGCTGACGTTCACCGCCGGACAGTTCCGCCGGTTTGTGCTCCAGGCGATGACCGAGGCCGACGCGTTCCAGCAACGCCGTGGCGCGCTGACGGGCTTCCGGGATCGGCGTCTTGCCGATCAGCAGCGGCATGCAGACGTTTTCCAGTGCGGTGAATTCCGGCAGCAAGTGGTGGAACTGGTAAACGAAACCGAGCGCACGGTTACGCAGCAGGCCACGCTTCTTCTCGCTCAGCGCCGACAACTCTTCACCGTCGAGCCAGACGCTGCCCTTGGTCGGCGTATCGAGGCCGCCAAGCAGGTTGAGCAAGGTACTTTTGCCCGAACCCGAGGTGCCGACGATCGCGACGCGCTCGCCCGGGTGTAACTCCAGTTGCAGGCCGGCCAGTACTTCTACCGATTCCGGGCCTTCCTCGTAAGATTTGCCCAGGTTGCGGCAGCTCAGGATTGCTTGTTCACTCATGCCCGACTCACTCATAACGTAGCGCCTCCGCCGGCTGGGTGCGCGCGGCACGCCAGGCTGGATACAGGGTGGCGAGGAAACTCAGGACCAACGCAGCGGCGCAGACCATGACCACATCCTGGCTCTGCACCTGCGACGGAAGATAATCAATGAAATACACGTCAGCATTAAGGAATTTGTGGCCGATCAGGCCTTCCAGTGCCGAGATCGCGGCGCTGACATTAAGCGCGGCGAAAATACCCACCACCGCGCCAATCGCCGTGCCGACCACACCGATCACCGTGCCCTGCACCATGAACGTGCGCATGATCGTGCCCGGCGTCGCGCCCAACGTACGCAGAATGGCGATGTCGCCCTTCTTGTCGTTGACCACCATCACCAGCGTGGAAATGATGTTGAACGCAGCCACGGCAACGATCAGCAACAACAGCAGGCCGATCATGGCTTTTTCCATGCGGATCGCCTGATACAGATTGCCGTGGGTGCGGGTCCAGTCACGGGCGTAGTAATGGTCTTCGCCAAGCTGCTGGGCGATGTTCCATGCCACACGCGGCGCCTGGAACAGGTCGTCGAACTTCAGGCGGATGCCCTGCACCTGATCCGGTTTCCAGCGGTGCATCTTCGCCAGATCCTGCAGGTTGGTCACGCCCAGATAGCCATCGAGCTCGCCGGCGCCGACATGGAAAATGCCGACAACGGTGAAACGCTTCATGCGCGGGAACATCCCGGCCGGGGTCACGCTGACCTCCGGCGCGACAAAGGTGACCTTGTCACCGATGCCGACGCCGAGCTTGGTCGCAGCCTTGTCGCCGATGACGATGCCGAAACTGCCCGGCGTCAGATCGTCGAGTTTGCCCTGTTTCATGAAGTTGTCGATGATCGACACATTGCGCTCGAGCGCAGGGTCGATGGCGTTGAGCAACACCTTGGACACCTGACCGTTATTGGTCAGCAGGCCCTGCATCTGCGTAAACGGCGCTACCGCCGTCACCTGCGGGTTCTGTTTGACCTGGGTGGCCAGGCTTTGCCAATCGTTGATCGGCTCGGTGGATTCAATGGTCGCGTGGGGCACCATGCCCAGCACGCGGGTGCGCATCTCATGATCAAAGCCATTCATCACCGACAACACGACGATCATCACGACCACGCCAAGGGCGAGCCCGATCATCGAAGTCAGGGAAATGAATGACACAAAATGATTGCGACGCTTTGCACGGGTATAACGCGTGCCGATAAATACGAAGAGAGGTCTGAACATGTCGGGGCTTGTTCGGAGGGAAAAGGAACGTCCTTGTGGCGGGGGTCGATAACCAGCTTTACACTCAGACCACCGCCGCTACCATGGGTTCGCCATGTCGACATTAGATGAAGAAGATCGCCGCGAATACTACCGTATCGAGGACACGATCGCACTGGAAATTCGGCCCCTGTCTGCTCCCGAAGCCGCAGGCCAGGAAGTGTTGCAGGATGCTTCCCCACTGTTCAACCTGCTCAGCGAACTGCACCTGAGTGAATTCGAGTCGCAACACCTGTTGCGCCAGATCAGCGAGCGTGACCGGGCCATTGCCGCGTTCCTGAAATCCCAGAACAAACGCATCGACCTGCTCAGCCAGGTGGTCGCCCTGACCGTGCTCGGCCATATCGGCGAGCCGCAACCGGTGATCATCTCCGAAGGCGGGATCGACTTTCAGCACCCGACACCGATTGCCACCGGCGCTCACCTGTCAGTGAAACTGGTGCTGATGCCGCAAGCGCTGGGCCTGTTGCTGCGTGCCCGCGTCACCCATTGCGACCGCAAGGGCGAAGGTTATGACATCGGTACCGAGTTCGAACACCTGACCGATGCCCAGCGCCAGTTGCTCGCCCGCTATATCTTGCAGAAGCAGGCCCAGGAACGACGTCTGGCCCGCGAACAGAACGAATCAGGCATTTAATTTAAGGAAGCACCGTGACCCTCATCTACGGCCACCGCGGCGCCAAGGGCGAAGCACCGGAAAACACCCTGAGCAGCTTTCAGGAATGTCTCAAGCACGGCGTGCGCCGTTGCGAACTCGATCTGCACCTGTCCAAGGACGGCGAGTTGATGGTCATCCACGACCCGACCCTCAAACGCACTACGGAGCGGCGCGGCAAAGTCGTCGAACACACCGCCGCCGAGCTGGTCACTTACGACGCGCGCAAGGGTGGCCCGGGCTGGATCAAGCCGTGCCCGATTCCGACGCTGGAAGAGTTGTTCGAGAAGTGTGATTTCGAGCATTGGCAACTGGAAGTCAAAAGCGCTTCACGTACTCGCGCCGCAACCACGGTGCTGGCGATTCGTGAAATGGCGCAACGGCATGGCCTGCTCGACAAGGTGACGATCACCTCGAGTTCGCGGGAAGTGCTGAAAGCGGCGCTGGATCTGGTGCCGGATGTGTCACGCGGATTGGTGGCCGAATACGCCTGGCTCGACCCATTGAAAGTCGCGGCCAGCTATGGCTGTGAGATTCTCGCGTTGAACTGGACGCTGTGTACGCCGGAACGCCTGCAGAAGGCGCAGCGTCAGGGGCTGCATGTGTCGGTGTGGACCGTCAACGAGCCTGCGCTGATGCGCAGACTCGCCGACTTCGGCGTTGACAGCCTGATTACAGACTTTCCCGGTTTGGCCACTGCCACCCTCGAGAATTGCTGAAATCGGTCTCCCCGGCCGGCTCAGGCCACCGGCCGGAGCCCGTCAAAAAAGCCGGTTGAGGCCATCGTACGCCGCTACCCGATAGGCTTCGGCCATGGTCGGGTAGTTGAACGTGGTGTTGACGAAGTACTTCAGGGTGTTCAGCTCGCCCGGCTGGCTCATGATCGCCTGGCCGATGTGAACGATCTCCGACGCCTGATAACCGAAGCAGTGAACGCCCAGCACTTCCAGGGTTTCACGGTGGAACAGGATCTTCAGCATGCCTTGCGGCTCGCCGGCGATCTGCGCACGCGCCATGCTCTTGAAGAACGCCTTGCCGACTTCGTACGGCACTTTGGCCTGGGTCAGTTCCTGTTCGTTCTTGCCGATCGAGCTGATCTCCGGAATGGTGTAAATGCCGGTCGGCACGTCATTCACAAAGCGCCAGCTACCGTTATCAACGATGCTGCCAGCGGCCGAACGGCCCTGGTCGTGGGCGGCACTGGCCAGGCTCGGCCAGCCGATCACGTCACCGGCACCGTAGATGTTCGGCACGCAGGTGCGGTAAGCCTCGTCGACCTCGATCTGGCCACGGCTATTGACCTTGACGCCGATGTTTTCCAGGCCCAACTGGTCGGTGTTACCGGTCCGGCCGTTGCACCAGAGCAAGGCATCAGCCTTGATCTTCTTGCCGGACTTGAGGTGCAGGATCACGCCGTTGTCGACGCCTTCAACGCGATCGTAATCTTCGTTGTGGCGCACGGTGATGTTGTTGTTGCTGAAGTGATAGCTCAACGCCTGGGAGATTTCCGAGTCGAGGAAGCTCAGCAACTGACCACGGTTATCGACCAGTTCAACCAACACACCCAGACCGCTGAAGATCGACGCGTATTCGCAACCGATCACGCCGGCGCCGTAAACGATCAGTTTGCGCGGGGTGTGGCCGAGGCTGAGGATGGTGTCGCTATCGTAGATACGCGGGTGGTGGAAATCGATATCCGCCGGGCGATACGGGCGCGAACCGGTGGCGATGATGATGTGCTTGGCCACCAGTTTCTCGACCACGCCGTTGGCGCAGACCACTTCGATGGTTTGCTCATCGGCGAAGCTGCCGGTGCCGAAGAACACGTCGACGCGGTTACGGGCGTAGTAGCCGGTGCGTGAAGCGACTTGTTTGGAAATGACTTTCTCGGCGCTTTTCAACACGTCCGGGAAGGAGAACCAGCGTGGTTCGCCGATCGCCCGGAACATCGGGTTAGTGTTGAACTGCATGATCTGCCGCACCGAGTGACGCAGTGCCTTGGACGGGATGGTGCCGAGGTGGGTGCAGTTGCCGCCGACCTGGCGACGGCTGTCGACCATCGCGACCTTGCGCCCTGCTTTGGCGGCGTTCATTGCCGCGCCTTCTCCCGCCGGGCCGGAACCCAGCACCACCACGTCGTAGTTGTAGACAGCCATGCGTACTCCTCAGAACAGGCCGCGGTGCCAGCAGCACCGGCGGCTAAATCACGCCGAACGGCGGCGCGAAGGAACAATTGGGGGTCAATCAAGAACCCGGACACAGTCTATAGAAGCGTCAACGCCGCGCACATTAACCCTTGGTCGCGTCGTAGGCTACTTTTGCCTGCACTACAACGCCAGCTTTCGTATTGTTCTCAGTCAGTTTTCTTGCCACTGAGGCGCTCGAAAGCCGTATTGGTACGAACGACAAAACCTGTATCGGCACGAATCACAAAGAATGCACCAATGTCATGTTTTTCCGCATAGTCCCAGGCCCTTTCCGGGCCAAGAATCAGCAACAGCGTCGATAGTCCATCGGCCATCAGCGCTGAAGGATGAATCACCGTGACGGACGCCAGGTCGTGTAGGACCGGTGCACCGGTGCGCGCATCGAAGGTGTGGGAATAACGCCGGCCGTTCTGCAGGAAATAGTTGCGGTAGTCGCCGGAAGTAGAAACCCCGTAGCCGTCGACATCGATGATGCGCTCGGCGACCTGCTGATCATCACGGGGTTCTTCCAGAGCAATGCGCCAAGGTGAGCCGTCGAGTTTTCTGCCTCTGGCTTTTAACTCACCCGTGGCTTCAGCGAGGTAATCGTGGATGTCCATGGCATCGAGCCGTGCCGCGATGGTGTCGACGGCATAACCGGCGGCGATGCTGTTGAAATCGACTTCGACGGCGGCGTCCTTGCACAACTGCTCGCCTTTGATGCGCAAGTGCTGATAACCGACGCGCGACATCACCTCGGCGAGTGCGGCGGCGCCAGGGACTTTCTCTTCGCGCCCCTGCGGGCCGAACCCCCAGAGATTCATCAGCGGTTCGACAGTCAGGTCGTAGGAGCCTTCGCTTTGCGCTGACAGTTGTTCGCCTGTGCGGACCAGTTCAAGTACCGCTGCAGGCATTTTCTGACAGCTGTTGGCGGGCAAAGCGTTGAAGCGCTCGATGTCCGAATCGTTGCGATAGGTGGATAGCTGCCGATCGACTTCGCCGAGGATCCTCTCCACTTCACCGCGAACTTGCTTCGGCTCGGGCAAGCCGGCGCGGCGCACATACTTGATTGAATACGTGCTGCCCATGGTCGGCCCACCAAAGCTTTCCATGGAGTCGCCATTGCCGCAGCCAGCCAATAAGCCAGCCAGAATCACACGCCCCAGCAACCGTCCAGTGAACAATTATTCATCTCTCCGTAAAACCGCGACGGCCATTATGAATTAAAGGATCTGCAACATCTTTATACAAAATCCAATAGTGAGTACCTGAACATGTCCTCCACCACGGGCAAAGGCAAAGCGATTTTTCGCGTTGTCAGCGGCAACTTCCTCGAAATGTTCGACTTCATGGTCTACGGCTTTTACGCCACAGCCATTGCCAAGACCTTCTTCCCTACCGACAGCGCCTTCGCTTCGCTGATGCTTTCACTGGCAACCTTTGGTGCCGGCTTCCTGATGCGACCGCTCGGGGCGATTTTCCTCGGCGCCTATATCGACCGCCATGGCCGTCGCCAAGGGCTGATCATCACGCTGGCGTTGATGGCTGCCGGTACGGTGCTGATTGCCTGTGTGCCAGGCTACGCGACCCTCGGCGTTGCCGCGCCACTGATCGTGCTGTTCGGTCGCTTGCTGCAAGGCTTTTCCGCTGGCGTAGAACTGGGCGGCGTATCTGTCTATCTGGCAGAGATCGCCACCCCGGGCCGCAAGGGCTTCTTTGTCAGTTGGCAATCCGCCAGTCAGCAAGCGGCAGTGGTTTTCGCCGGCCTGCTCGGGGTCGGCCTCAATCACTGGCTGAGCCCGGAACAAATGGGCGATTGGGGCTGGCGCGTGCCGTTCCTGATCGGCTGCATGATTGTGCCGGTAATCTTCGTCATTCGCCGCTCGCTGGAGGAGACGCCGGAGTTCCAGGCCAGAAAACACCGCCCTACCCTGCGGGAAATCGTCCGTTCGATCGGTCAGAACTTTGGCATCGTCATCGCCGGCATGGCGTTGGTGGTGATGACCACGGTGTCGTTCTACCTGATCACCGCGTACACCCCGACGTTCGGCAAGGCTGAGCTGCACCTGTCGGATTTCGACGCGTTGCTGGTGACGGTATGCATCGGCCTGTCGAACTTCTTCTGGTTGCCGGTGATGGGCTCGGTGTCTGACAAGATCGGCCGTAAACCCTTACTGCTGGCGGCGACGATTCTGGCGATCCTGACCGCCTACCCGGCGCTGTCGTGGCTGGTGGCGAACCCGAGCTTCAGCCATTTGCTGATTGTCGAGTTGTGGCTGTCGTTCCTCTACGGTTCGTACAACGGCGCGATGGTGGTGGCGCTGACCGAGATCATGCCAGTGGAGGTGCGCACGACCGGCTTCTCGCTGACTTACAGCCTGGCAACCGCGACGTTCGGCGGGTTTACCCCGGCGGCGTGTACTTACCTGATTCATGTGCTGGACAACAAGGCTGCGCCGGGGATCTGGCTCAGTGGTGCGGCGGTGTTGGGATTGATTGCAACGCTGGTGTTGTTCCGCGGCAATAAGCATGAACTGCGCACCGCGCAAGCAGCCATACCCGGCGGCACTCGATAGAACGCTTTCGCGAGCAGGCTCGCTCCCACACTGGATCTGTGTCGCTCAGACAATCCCCTGTGGGAGCGAGCCTGCTCGCGAAGAGGCCAGCACTGACAACACAGCTCTAAACGGCACACAAACAAAAACGCCCCGACCTAAGTCGGGGCGTTTTCATTTGCAACGAGTGCTTAGCGCGGGAACGCTGGCGGGTTTACACCGGCCATGTCTTCCATCACGCGAACCACCTGGCAGCTGTAGCCGAACTCGTTGTCGTACCAGACGTACAGAACAACGCGGTTGTCCTGAACGATGGTCGCTTCAGCGTCGACCACACCGGCGTGGCGCGAGCCCACGAAGTCAGTCGAAACCACTTCCTGCGAGTTGACGAAGTCGATTTGCTTGTGCAGATCGGAGTGCAGCGCCATGTAGCGCAGGTACTCGTTCATCTCTTCACGGGTGGCAGCTTTCTCAAGGTTGAGGTTGAGAATGGCCATCGACACGTTTGGCGTCGGAACGCGGATCGCGTTACCGGTCAGCTTGCCGGCCAGCTCAGGCAGGGCCTTGGCAGCAGCGGTGGCAGCACCGGTCTCGGTGATGACCATGTTCAGCGCGGCGCTACGGCCACGGCGATCGCCCTTGTGGAAGTTGTCGATCAGGTTCTGGTCGTTGGTGTACGAGTGAACGGTTTCGACGTGACCGTTGATGATGCCGAACTTGTCATTCACAGCTTTCAGCACCGGCACGATGGCGTTGGTGGTGCAGGAAGCGGCGGACACGATCTTGTCGTCAGCGGTGATTTCGTTGTGGTTGATGCCGTGAACGATGTTCTTCAGCTTGCCTTTGCCAGGCGCGGTGAGAACAACGCGGGCGACACCCGGGCATTGCAGGTGCTGGCCCAGACCATCGGCGTCACGCCATACCCCGGTGTTGTCCACCAGCAGCGCATCTTTGATGCCGTACTGGGTGTAATCCACCTCGGTCGGGTTCTTCGCGTAGATCACCTGGATCAGGTTACCGTTGGCGGTGATGGTGTTGTTTTCTTCGTCGATGGTAATGGTGCCGTTGAACGAACCATGGACCGAATCGCGACGCAGCAGGCTGGCGCGTTTGGTCAGGTCGTTGTCGGCGCCTTTGCGCACAACGATGGCACGCAAACGCAGGCCGTCGCCACCACCGGTTTTTTCGATCAGGATGCGCGCCAGCAGACGGCCGATACGACCGAAGCCGTACAGCACAACGTCAGTGCCTTTACGTGCGGAAGCGTTTTGCTGGCCAACCACGTCAGCCATTTCTTCACGAACGAATTGCTCGGCGCTGCGGCCATTGCCTTCGTTACGGAATTTGAACGCCAACTTGCCCAGGTCTACCGAAGCCGCGCCGAGCTTGAGCTCGCTCATGGCTTTGAGCAGTGGGAATGTTTCGTGGACGGAGAGTTCGCTGTCGTCGGAAGAACGGTGGCGCGCAAAGCGGTGAGCTTTGAGAATCGCGATGACAGACTGGTTGATCAGGCTGCGGCCATAGATCGAGCTCACCACGTTGTTATTGCGGTAGAGCTGACCGATAAGCGGAATCATCGCTTCTGCGAGTGCTTCACGGTCGATCCATTCACCAAGACACTGGTCGGGCTTCTGAGTCACGGTAACCTTCCACATGTAGGGGCAGAAAAAAGGGGCTACATTATGCCGCCGACAACCTCTTGTAGCAATGTGCGCTTGTCGCGAAATCGGTAACAAAATTCCGTTCAAAAAAATTACGCCTCTCTCAAGCCCAGTAAAACCGGGGCTTTCAGCGCAGTCAATTTTTCGACGACTGTTAGACGATGTCTGTAACCCTCCGTAACACCAGCCACTTTCGGCACTACATAACCACAAAAAAACGGCTGGTTTTTATGGTTACCACTACATTTCGTCCAAACAGCGAAGATAGACGTAGTCTGCAACTGACAGGCGGCACCGGACGCCGCTACAATTACCGACTTTGTCGCAAAGCCTGGAGCTCAACCTTCCGTGCCCGTTCTGCGTCTACCGCTACTCCCTGCCGAGGCAGGTAAACAGCATTGGGGCAATCTGCCCGGTGCTGCCCTCAGCCTGGCGATTGCCGAGGCTGCCAGCGCTGCCACGCGCTTCACCCTGCTACTGACCGCCGACAGCCAGAGTGCTGAACGACTGGAACAGGAGCTGAGTTTCTTCGCCCCGGATTTGCCCGTTCTGCATTTCCCTGACTGGGAAACCCTGCCGTACGACCTGTTCTCGCCCCACCAGGACATCATTTCCCAGCGCATCGCCAGCTTATATAGGCTGCCGGAACTGGCGCATGGCGTGCTGGTGGTGCCGATCACCACAGCGTTGCACCGTTTGGCGCCGACGAAATTCCTGCTCGGCAGCAGCCTGGTGCTGGATGTCGGGCAGAAGCTCGATGTTGAACAGATGCGTTCGCGACTCGAAGCCAGTGGCTATCGCTACGTCGATACGGTTTATGAGCACGGCGAGTTCACCGTGCGCGGTGCGTTGATCGACCTGTTTCCGATGGGCAGCAAGTTGCCGTATCGCATCGACCTGTTCGATGACGAAATCGAAACCCTGCGCACCTTCGACCCGGAAAACCAGCGCTCCATCGACAAGGTCGAATCGGTCAAGCTGCTGCCGGCCCGTGAGTTCCCGCTACAGAAAGACGCGGTCACCCGTTTCAAGGCACGCTTTCGCGAGCGTTTCGACGTCGACTTCCGTCGCTGCCCGATCTTTCAGGATCTGAGCAGCGGCATCACTCCGGCCGGTATCGAGTACTACCTGCCGCTGTTCTTCGACGAAACCTCGACCCTGTTCGATTACCTGCCGCAAGACACCCAGGTGTTCTCTCTGCCGGGCATCGAGCAAGCGGCGGAAAACTTCTGGAACGACGTGCGCAATCGTTATGAAGAGCGTCGCGTCGACCCTTCGCGTCCTTTATTGCCGCCGGCAGAGTTGTTCCTGCCGGTGGAAGACTGTTTCGCCCGTTTGAAGAGCTGGCCACGTGTGGTCGCCAGTCAACAAGACGTGGAAACCGGCGTCGGCCGCGAGCGCTTCCCCGCGCAAGCCCTGCCGAATCTGGCAATCGAGGCCAAAGCCACGCAACCGCTGGCGGCACTGTCGGCATTTCTCGATGAATTCCCCGGACGCGTGCTGTTCACCGCCGAATCCGCCGGCCGTCGCGAAGTCCTGCTGGAGTTGCTTGAACGCCTGAAGCTGCGACCGAAAACCGTCGACAGCTGGCCGGACTTCGTCGCGAGCAAGGATCGTCTGGCGATCACCATTGCCCCGCTCGATGAAGGCCTGATGCTCGATGACCCGGCGCTGGCCCTGGTCGCGGAAAGTCCGCTGTTCGGCCAACGCGTGATGCAACGCCGCCGCCGCGAGAAGCGTGCCGACGGCAATAACGATGCGGTGATCAAAAACCTCACCGAGCTGCGCGAAGGCGCGCCGGTGGTGCACATTGATCATGGTGTCGGTCGCTATCTGGGTCTGACGATTCTCGAAATCGACAATCAGCCCGCCGAATTCCTCACCCTCGAATACGCCGAGAACGCCAAGCTTTACGTGCCCGTAGCTAACCTGCATTTGATTGCGCGCTACACCGGCAGCGACGATGCGCTGGCCCCGCTGCACCGCCTCGGCTCGGAAACCTGGCAGAAGGCCAAGCGCAAAGCCGCCGAACAGGTGCGCGATGTTGCCGCTGAACTGCTCGACATCTATGCCCGGCGTGCCGCTCGCGAAGGTTATGCATTCGCCGACCCGAAAGCCGATTACGCGACGTTCAGCGCCGGTTTCCCGTTCGAAGAAACCCCGGACCAGCAATCGACCATTGAAGCCGTGCGCGAAGACATGCTCGCGCCGAAACCAATGGATCGCCTGGTCTGCGGCGATGTCGGTTTCGGCAAGACCGAAGTGGCCATGCGTGCGGCATTCATCGCCGTGCACGGCGGTCGTCAGGTGGCGATTCTGGTGCCGACCACCCTGCTCGCCCAGCAGCATTACAACAGCTTCCGCGACCGCTTCGCCGACTGGCCGGTAACCGTGGAAGTGATGAGCCGCTTCAAGTCGGCCAAGGAAGTGAACGCGGCTATCGCTGATCTGGCCGAAGGCAAAATCGACATCGTCATTGGTACGCACAAGCTGCTGTCCGACGATGTGAAAATCAAAAACCTCGGGCTGGTGATCATCGACGAAGAACACCGTTTCGGTGTGCGTCAGAAAGAACAGCTCAAGGCCCTGCGCAGCGAAGTCGACATTCTTACGCTGACCGCCACACCGATTCCGCGCACGCTGAACATGGCGGTGTCGGGCATGCGCGACTTGTCGATCATCGCCACACCGCCAGCGCGACGCCTGTCGGTGCGCACTTTCGTCATGGAGCAGAACAAGAGCACGGTCAAAGAGGCCCTGCTCCGTGAACTGCTGCGCGGCGGCCAGGTTTACTACCTGCACAACGATGTGAAAACCATCGAGAAGTGCGCCGCCGATCTCGCCGAACTGGTGCCGGAAGCCCGCATCGGCATCGGTCACGGACAGATGCGCGAGCGCGAACTCGAACAGGTGATGAGCGACTTCTATCACAAACGCTTCAACGTGCTGATCGCCTCGACCATCATCGAGACCGGCATCGACGTGCCGAGCGCCAATACCATCATCATCGAGCGCGCCGACAAGTTCGGCCTGGCACAACTGCACCAGTTGCGTGGTCGTGTCGGCCGCAGTCACCACCAGGCTTACGCCTACCTGCTGACGCCGCCGCGCCAGCAAATCACTTCGGACGCGGAAAAGCGTCTGGAAGCGATTGCCAATACTCAGGATCTCGGCGCCGGTTTCGTGCTCGCGACCAACGACCTGGAAATCCGTGGTGCCGGCGAACTGCTCGGCGATGGCCAGAGCGGGCAGATTCAGGCCGTGGGCTTCACGCTGTACATGGAGATGCTCGAACGCGCGGTGAAATCGATCCGCAAGGGCGAGCAACCGAACCTTGATCAACCGCTGGGCGGTGGCCCGGAAGTCAATCTGCGAGTGCCGGCGCTGATTCCGGAAGACTACCTGCCGGACGTTCACGCGCGTCTGATTTTGTACAAACGCATCGCTTCGGCCACCGACGAGGAAGGCCTGAAAGATCTGCAAGTCGAGATGATCGACCGCTTCGGCCTGCTACCGGAACCGACGAAGAATCTGGTGCGCATCACAGCGCTGAAGTTGCAGGCCGAGCAATTGGGCATCAAGAAGGTCGATGGTGGCCCGCAAGGTGGGCGTATTGAGTTCGCCGCGCAAACCCCGGTCGACCCGATGACGCTGATAAAGCTGATCCAGAGCCAGCCAAAACGCTATAAATTCGAAGGCGCGACGATGTTCAAATTCCAGGTACCGATGGAACGTCCGGAAGAGCGCTTTAATACTGTAGAGGCGCTGTTTGAGCGCCTCCTCCCGAAATCTGTTTGAAGGACGCCCAATGCGCCTGTTCCGCTCAGTGACTTTGCTACTTGCTTTGGTAGCCCCTTCGGCTTTCGCCGATGACCTGTATCAGGTCGAAATGATTCTGGTGCGCCAGAACGCCGTGCCGGCAATCGTCAGCCGCGCCGCGCCGGAAGACTGGGCCGCTGGCGCCCAGCGTTTGAGCGACGACAGCAAACGCACACCGGCGTTGAATGACGTCGTCAGCAAACTCACGGCCAGCGGCGACTACAGCGTGCTGATGCACAAAGCCTGGCAGCAAACCCTTGGCGAAGCACCGGCAAAAGTGGCAGTCAGCGACGGTCAGGAGCAGTTCGGTCAATTCCCGATCGAGGGCACGCTGGAAATGAAACTGGGGCGTTTCACCGATGTGAACGCCGATTTCTGGGTCAATCAGATCGACGCCAATGGCCTGGTCACCGCCAGCGAGCGCCTGAAACAGGACAGTCACACCAAGAACGGCCAACTCAACTACCTGGACAACGGCCATCTGGCCTTGCTGATCAAGATCACTTCCCTGACCGCGCCAGCGCCACGGGAAGCGCCTGAAGCGATTCCGGACTGATCGAAGTCCTTATGTCCCCGCCCCTGAGTAAACCGCTGGCACCCTCCTGGGTCAGCCGATTCAAGGAACAGAGCCTGGAGCGTGGCCGCCGCTATGCCCTGGAAAACCGGGTACGCATCGCCCAGGTCGGCGATGCGACCATCACCGCCAGTTGCGAAGGCTCTGGCGGTAACGTTTACCGCCAGACCATCCAGCTGCGCGAATCCGCCAAAAGCACCTTGCTCCTGGTCGATGCAAGCTGCACCTGCCCGGTTCGCAGCAACTGCAAACACTGCGCAGCGGTGCTCCTGAAAGTGCAGGAAACCCTCGATTACCCTGCCGCCGCCAAAGACGCCGAACTCTTGGAAAAGCTGCAAGCCGTGCTGGAAAACCGCAGCCCGAAGGCGCCACCGCAAGTGCTGGTCGACAATGTGCAGCCAATGCCGCGCCTATGGCTGGCCAGCGTCGAGTTCAGCGCCTTCGAACCGCGCAACGGCAAGATGCAGCGCTACATTCAGCATCGCGCGGCGTTGTCGTTCAGCTATCTGGATGAATACGTCAGCGGACAAAAGAACAGCGACATCCTGATTCGCCAGGAAAGCCAGACGCTGCGCGTCAAACGCCATCCGGATGTCGAGCAGTCGTACCGCGAACAGTTGCGCATCCTCGGCTTTCGCATCGCCACCCGCCAGAGCAAAGCCCTGCCGGAGAGCGCTGGCGAGCTGTACGAAATGGTCAATGACAGCGCTTGGCTGACGTTCACCCTCAACGACCTGCCGAAACTGCGCAGCCAAGGCTGGGAACTGCAGATCGACGAGGAATTCGGTTTTGACCTGACCGCCGTTGATGACTGGTACGCCACCGTCGAGCAGGTGCCGGAACGCGATTGGTTTGATCTGGAACTGGGGATCATCGTCAATGGTGAGCGCCTGAGTCTGTTGCCTATCTTGCTCAATCTGATGCGCTCGCACGCGGAAATCCTCAACCCGGAACGCCTGGCGCGCCGCCGCGATGACGAGCTGATTCTGGTGAATATTCCGCAGCGCAACAGCGAGCACGGGCCGTTGCAGGTGGCCTTACCCCTGGGCCGGCTGAAGCCGGTGCTGATGACGCTCGGGGAGTTTTACTTACAAGAGCCGGGCGAAACCACCCTGCGCCTGAGCAAGGCCGATGCCACTCGTCTCAATTCGCTGGAAGGCCTTCCGCTGCTGTGGGAGGGCGGCGAACAGATCCGCACGTTTGCCCAACGTCTGCGTGATATTCGTGATTTCAGCGCAGAAGCACCGGAAGGTTTGAATGCGACGTTGCGCCCTTATCAGCTCGAAGGCTTGAGCTGGATGCAATCGCTGCGGCAACTGGAAGTCGGCGGGATTCTTGCGGATGACATGGGGCTGGGTAAAACCCTACAGACCCTGGCGCATATTCTCAGCGAGAAAAACGCCGGACGTCTCGATCGTCCGTGCATGGTGGTGATGCCGACCAGCCTGATTCCGAACTGGCTCGATGAGGCGGCGCACTTTACCCCGCAACTGAAAGTGGTTGCCCTGTATGGCGCCACTCGCAAAAAGCATTTCGATAACCTGGCCGACTTCGACCTGATCCTCACCACCTACGCCCTGCTGCCGAAAGACGTCGAACGTCTGGCCAAACAGCCGCTGCATGTGCTGGTGCTGGATGAAGCGCAGTACATCAAGAATCCGAACAGCAAAGCCGCTCAAGCCGCGCGCGAGCTGAATGCGCGTCAGCGCTTGTGCCTCAGCGGCACGCCGCTGGAAAACCACTTGGGCGAGCTGTGGTCGCTGTTTCACTTCCTGTTGCCGGGCTGGCTCGGCGACGTAAAAAGCTTCAACGCCGATTACCGTGTACCGATTGAAAAGCGCGGCAGTGAAGTCAGGCTTCAGCACCTCAACGGTCGGATAAAACCGTTCCTGCTGCGCCGCACCAAGGAACAAGTGGCGACCGAGTTGCCGCCGAAAACCGAGATCATCCATTGGGTCGATCTCAACGAAGCGCAGCGCGATGTATATGAAACCATGCGCCTGGCGATGGACAAGAAGGTCCGCGACGAGATCACCCGCAAAGGCGTGGCGCGCAGCCAGATCATCATTCTTGAGGCGCTGCTCAAGTTGCGTCAGGTTTGCTGCGATCTGCGCCTGGTCAATGACGCCACCCTGCCCGCTCGCGGCAGCACGTCAGGCAAGCTCGACAGTTTGATGGAAATGCTCGAGGAGTTGTTCGAGGAAGGCCGGCGGATTCTGCTGTTTTCGCAGTTCACTTCGATGCTGTCGTTGATCGAGGAAGAGCTGAAAAAACGTAACGTGTCCTACGCGCTACTGACCGGCCAGACCCGGGATCGGCGCACGCCGGTGAAGGAATTCCAGAGTGGCAAGCGTCAGATCTTTCTGATCAGCCTGAAGGCCGGCGGCGTCGGTTTGAACCTGACCGAGGCCGACACGGTGATTCATTACGACCCGTGGTGGAACCCGGCCACCGAGAATCAGGCGACGGATCGCGCCTATCGGATCGGCCAGGAGAAACCGGTGTTCGTCTACAAGATGATTGCCCGGGGCACCGTGGAGGAGAAGATTCAGCACCTGCAAAAGGAAAAATCTGACTTGGCAGCGGGCGTGCTGGATGGGCGCAAGGCCGGGGACTGGAAGTTGCAGAGTGATGATATCGAGGCGTTGTTTGCGCCGTTGCCGGATAAGCCCGACAAGCGTTGATATCTGCGTCGCCTGTTAGATAGCTTTCGCGAGCAGGCTCGCGAATGGCTCACCTCGGTATAACGTTTAAAACCCAGGCTCAATCCTTGGAAACCGGCAACGGTGCAAACAGCGCCTCAATGTCACTCTGCTCCAGCTTCCAGCCACCTGTCGTCCCGCCCTCAAGCACCGCTCCGGCCAACGCCGCTTTCTCCTGCTGCAGCGCCTGTATTTTTTCCTCTACCGTGCCACGAGCAATCAGCTTGTAAACGAACACCGGGTTGTTTTGCCCGATTCGATACGCACGATCGGTGGCCTGATTCTCCACCGCCGGGTTCCACCAAGGGTCGAAGTGAATCACCGTGTCCGCAGCGGTCAGGTTCAAACCGGTACCGCCCGCTTTGAGACTGATGAGAAACAGCGGCACCTTGCCGCCCTGAAAATCCTTCACCGGTGTGCGTCGATCCGTGGTGTCCCCGGTCAGCAGCGAATAGGCAATGTCACGTTGCTGCAATTCTTCCTCGATCAAGGCGAGCATCGAGGTGAACTGCGAAAACAGCAGGATTCTTCGACCTTCGCCGAGCAACTCTTCGAGCATCTCCAACAGGCTGACCAGCTTGCCACTGCCGGAGCGCAGCGCCTTCGCTGTCAGCGGCATGTTGATCAGGCGCAGGTCGCAACAGACCTGCCGCAGCTTGAGCAAGGCATCCAGAATGATGATCTGACTGCGCGCCACGCCACTGCGGGCGATTTCGTCGCGGACTTTTTTGTCCATCGCCACGCGAACCGTTTCATAGACATCCCGTTGGCCGTCGCTGAGATCGACCCAATGGACAATTTCGGTTTTCGGCGGCAGTTCGGTGGCCACCTGATCCTTTTTGCGGCGCAACAAAAACGGCTTGATGCGCGCTGTCAGGTGCTGCATGCGCTGAACATTGCCGTGCTTCTCGATTGGCGTGCGGTAATCGCGATTGAAGGACTTGCTGTCGCCGAGCCAACCGGGCATGAGGAAATGAAACTGCGACCAAAGCTCGCCCAAGTGGTTTTCCAATGGCGTGCCGCTCAGGCACAAGCGCTGGCGGGCCTGCAAATCGCGTGCGGCCTGCGCGGCTTTGCTGAGCGGGTTCTTGATGTTCTGCGCTTCGTCGAGAATCAGCACGCTCCACAACTGCGGCTGTAGAACCTCAAGATCCCTCGGCAGCAAAGCGTAAGTGGTCAGTACCAGATCGTATCCAGCCAGATCAGCGAAATCCTTTTGCCGCCCCGAGCCGTGCAGCGCCAACACTTTCAACTGGGGGGTGAAGCGCTCGGCCTCGTCGAGCCAGTTGGGAATCAGGCTGGTCGGCATCACCGCCAGAGCCGGGCAATCGAGGCGTCCGGCGTGTTTTTCCGTGAGCAGATGCGCCAAGGTTTGCAGCGTTTTGCCCAGCCCCATGTCATCGCCCAGAATGCCGCCTACTTCAAGCTCGCGCAGGGTTTGCATCCAGTTCAGGCCTTCGAGCTGATAGGGGCGCAGTTGCGCGTTAAGGCCGGTCGGCGCAGCGACCTGGGTGTGACTGGAATTCTGCAAGCGCTTGGCGAAGGTGCGCAGCCGCTCGCCACCCTGCCAATCCAGCGGCACGCCATCGAGCATACTCAAGCGCGCGGCATCCGGGACACTCAAGCGCAGTGCATCGCCCTGATGACCGCCCAGGTACAACTCGCCCAGCGTGGCCATCAGCGGTTTGATCCGACTCAGCGGCAGCGCGACCTTGGCGCCCGATGGGTCGCCAAAACCGCTGGGTTTCAGTTCGATCAGGAGTTTTTCGTCATCGCTGCGTTGTGCAAGATTGACCGGGTCAAGCAAGCGCGGCTGGGTGCGCAACAAGTGCAGAAGGATCGGTAGCAAACTGTAGCGCTGGCCATTGACGACAATACCCAACTGCAAATCAAACCACTGATGCCCGGCCTCTTCCTCGACCTCCGCGTACCAATGCTCGACTGGCTGCACATTGAAATGAAAGCCGGGACTCATCTCGACTTCCCAGTTCGAGGCGCGCAACGTGGCAAGCCCTTCGTGCATAAACCCGAGCCAGGCGGAATCATCCGGCAACGTGAACATCTCGCCGGAACGATCCAGCGAGCTCTTGCGCGTGGTTTTCTTGAAGCCGAACTTTTGCAGGATCTGACGCAGTTTCTTTTCCACCGCAGGCTGTCGCTGAATGCGCTGGGTTTCGGTGCCGTTGAGGATCATTACTTCCGGGTTGCGATCCACCGTCGGCTGGCCGTTGTAGGTAAACACCAGGGCGGCGCGGTGCTCAAGAACGTATTCCCAGCGCGAGCGCTCCCGACCGCTGACGAGGGTGAGTTGCGGCTGCGGTAGTACGTCGTCGATGATTCGTTCGGTCAGTTGGTGGGGCGGCGGGATTCTCGTTGCCGCGCTCATGCGATGGCTGAACTGCATGGCCTGACGCGCCGGAATGTCCGGCGCCAGAGTCAAATGGCTGGCCAGTTTTTCTTCCAGTTCATTGAACAGAGGGCCAATCTGCCGCTGTTCACGATCCAGGTAATAAAGCGGCTCCAGCGCCAGCACGGTTTCCTGCGCAGCCTCGGCACTGCTCCACTGCGCACGGAACCCGCCGTCGGCCTGCTCGGCCCAGGCGAACTGGCCGATGCGTTTCGCGCCAGACATCAACGGTTGCAGATCCTCGAAATCGAGGAACAGCCGCGAGGTGCGCAGGAGCATTTCCAGCAGTTCGGCGCCGCTGCTGCCTTCCAGCGGATAGCCGCTGTAATAGGCGTGATGGGAGTGCATGGCAACCAGCAGTCTGGCGACGCGCAGATCCAGCTCGGACAGGTAGCCGGGCTGACGCATGAGCATTTCCGCCAGCGAATACATCGGTTTGACTTCGCGCAACTCGCCGCTCTTGAGCTGGGAGACCTTGAAAATATCGAGCAGCCACTTGCCGCTCACTGACGTTGGCTTGAGCTTGTAAAACAGGCGCGTGCCTGCAGTTTGCGCGCCTTCTTCGGCGGGCTTGGCCGGCACGGGGATGGTCGAAAGCCAATGTTCCAGCGCCCGACCCAACTGGGTCTGTGCGTTACTTTCGGACGCTTCATGATCACTGCCCTGCAGGTGATAGAGCACCGCAGCGCAGTGTTTGCAGTCGATTGAGACAGGACAGGTGCACAGGCAACGCAAGTTGACGGAACCCAGCCGATCTTCGGACAGGTAAATGGTTTGTTCATACGCCTGATCTTCCGAACCGACGCAGAACGCCTCGATCTTTCTGTCATCGATCTCGATGATCTCTACCCGATCATCGGCGGCATAAGCCCGAGCCTTGGCCAGCGCGTTGCTAGTGAATGCCCGGGCCCAGGCCAACGACTTAAGCTGTTCGATGATAATGCTCATGGGCAGTCCTTAGCCGGCCAACACCCGCGCCAACGTCGCCTTCACCTTGCCCATGCCGTCATGCAAGGCCTGCTCGATCTCAGCCATGGTAATTACTTCGGTGGTCTTGCCCGCGGCTGGGTTCACTACCAGCGCCAGACAGGCGTAATCCAGATCCAGCTCACGCGCCAGCGCCGCTTCCGGCATGCCGGTCATGCCAACGATGTCGCAGCCATCGCGCTCAAGACGCACGATCTCCGCCACGGTTTCCAGACGCGGGCCCTGAGTGCAGGCATACACGCCTTGATCGCTGTATTCGCAGCCTTCGGCAGCCACCGCCGCAATCAACTGCTGACGCAGCGGCTCGCTGTAGGGGAAGCTGAAGTCGATATGGGTGACGTGCTCCAGATCATCGGCGAAGAAAGTGTGCTCGCGCCCACTGGTGTAGTCGACGATCTGGTGCGGCACGCAGAAATGACCGGTGCCCATCGCTGGATGAATACCGCCCACCGCGTTAACGGCAATGATTGCTTCGGCACCGGCCTGCTTCAGGGCCCACAGGTTGGCGCGGTAGTTGACCTTGTGCGGCGGGAATCGATGCGGATGGCCGTGACGGGCGAGGAAAAGCACCTCCTTGCCGGCGTATTCACCGATCTGCACGTCGGCCGATGGCGCGCCGTAGGGAGTGTCCACCGCCAGTGACTGGCGAATGGTCAAGCCTTCGAGCTGGGTCAGGCCGGTGCCACCGATGATTGCGTAAACCGTCATAGCAAAATCCTTAATCGATCAGTTGAGCATCTTTGAGGGCGCCAATGGCGGTGAGCCAGCGCGGATCCTGACGGTAATCGGTGCTGGCGAATGCCTGACCGCGCATGCGCGCGATGCGCGCGGACGGCTTGACCTTCATGCGTTGCGCCGCGCTGAGGGCCAGTTCGGCAGCGGCGCGATCGTTGCACACCAGGCCCATGTCGCAACCGGCCGTGAGTGCGGCCTCAATACGACTGGCGGCATCGCCAACCACGTGGGCGCCGGCCATCGACAGGTCGTCGCTGAAGATCACACCGTCGAACTGCAATTCGCCGCGCAGGATGTCCTGCAACCAGCGCCGGGAGAAGCCGGCAGGCTGCGAGTCGACTTGCGGGTAGATAACGTGGGCCGGCATCACAGCGGCCAGTTGTTTGCTGAGTCTGGCGAAGGGCACGAGATCGTTGGCGCGGATCTCGTCCAGGCTGCGCTCGTCGTTCGGGATCGCCACGTGGGAATCGGCTTCGGCCCAGCCGTGGCCGGGGAAGTGCTTGCCGGTGGCCGCCATGCCCGCGCTTTTCATGCCGCGAATGAACGCTCCGGCAAGCACTGCGGCGCGCTCCGGATCGCCCTCAAATGAACGGGTGCCGACAACAGCGCTGCGCTGGTAATCCAGATCCAGCACCGGGGCGAAACTCAGGTCGAGACCGACCGCCAGCACTTCAGTGGCCATGATCCAGCCGCATTGCTCGGCGAGGTATTCGGCGTTCGGATTGTCGGCGATGGCACGCATGGCCGGCAGGCGCACGAAGCCCTGACGCAGGCGCTGCACGCGACCGCCCTCTTGATCCACTGCCAGCAGCAGATCCGGACGCATCGCCCGAATCGCCGCGCTGAGCTCACGCACCTGACGCGGATGCTCGATGTTGCGCGCGAAAATGATCAGGCCGCCCACTTCGGGCTGACGCAACAATTGGCGATCTTCGGCCGTCAGCCAGGTACCGGCGACGTCCACCATCAACGAGCCTTGCAGGCCAGCAGTCATAGAGATTCCTTGAAAACGAAAAACCCGATCCGCAGCAAATCGCTACCCTGAGCAATGCTCGGCAGGTCGGCAATTTCTATGGATTTCGGGTTCAGAACGAGAGTCGGCATGGGCGGCTAGCTTAGCGGATACAAGCTGCCGCGCCCACCCGTGCGCGGTTAAACCTTGGCGGCGATCGGCGTTGATTTACTGCGCGGACGCAGTTGCGCGGTGGCCATCGCGGCGTCAGTGACGCCGGTTTCGGCACGCATGCCCGCAGCGAGGAACGGCACCATCAGACGCATCACTTGCTCAATGGAGGTGTTGACGCCGAAATCGGTCTCGGCAATTGCGCGCAACGCCTTGATGCCAGACATGCTGAACGCGGCGGCGCCGAGCATGAAGTGCACGCGCCAGAACAGCTCGATCGGCGGAATGCGTGGTGCGGCTTCGTTGACCAGCAACATGTAGCGACGGAATACCTTGCCGTACATGTCTTCCAGATAACGGCGCAAGTGGCCCTGGCTCTGGCTGAACGCGAGGCCGAGCAGGCGCATGAAGATCGACAGGTCATTGCCGCTGCGTGGTTGCACCACAAGGGCCTGCTCGACGAGGATTTCGAGCAACTCTTCAAGCGTCGGCTTGTTTTCAGGCTTGGCCTGACGGCGCTCCAGTTCTTTATCGAGGCTGATGCAGAACGGCCCGAGGAAGCGCGAGAAAACCGCTTGAATCAGCGCTTTTTTCGAGCCGAAGTGATAGTTCACCGCTGCCAGGTTGACGCCGGCCTTGCTGGTGATCAAACGCAATGAGGTTTCGGCGAAACCTTTCTCCGCGAACAACTGCTCGGCAGCATCAAGAATGCGTTCAACGGTTTCCGACTGGGCCATGGCTACTCCGCCTGACAAACACTTGTTTGAAACATACGTTTCAGCCTGTGCCTTGTCAAGCCTGCCGGTTCGTTTTGGGAATGGTCGGTCAGCTATTTAACCACACAAGCCCAACTCATTAATAAGCACGAATGCCGACCGTCTGGCGGCCTGCAAAAAAACGGGCATTGCCAAGGACGCTTCACTGTATATAATCCCAGTCACTGTATAAAAAGACAGAGCGCTCAATATGCTAAAGCTGACGCCACGCCAAGCCGAGATTCTGGCCTTTATCAAACGCTGCCTTGAAGACAACGGCTACCCGCCAACCCGTGCGGAAATCGCTCAGGAACTAGGCTTCAAATCGCCAAACGCGGCTGAAGAACATCTCAAGGCACTGGCCCGAAAAGGCGCCATCGAGATGACACCGGGCGCTTCTCGCGGTATTCGCATACCCGGCTTTGAAGCCAAAGCCGACGACTCTACCCTGCCAATCATAGGCCGGGTCGCTGCCGGCGCGCCGATCCTCGCCCAACAGCACATCGAAGAATCCTGCAACATCAACCCGGCCTTCTTTCATCCGCGCGCCGACTATCTGCTGCGCGTACACGGCATGAGCATGAAGGACATCGGTATTTTCGACGGCGACCTTCTTGCCGTGCACACCACCCGCGAAGCACGTAATGGCCAGGTCGTCGTTGCCCGTATCGGCGACGAAGTGACGGTCAAACGTTTCAAGCGTGAAGGTAGCAAGGTCTGGCTGATTGCCGAAAACCCCGAGTTCGCCCCTATCGAAGTCGACCTGAAAGATCAGGAACTGGTGATCGAAGGCTTGAGTGTCGGCGTAATCCGCCGCTAAAGGAGGCTTTATGCAGTTCCCACACACCCCTCAGCAAACACAACTGCCTTTATTCGAAGCGTTTCTGGCGCAACCGATGGCGCCGATCCTGAAAGACGTGGTCGAACGCCCCTGGAATGCCGAACCCGAAGTATTCAGTGAGCTGTCACTGCGTGGTGCGGCCGGGAACTGCCTGAACCTGCTCGCCCCGATTCTTCGCGAACTCAGCGAAGATCAGGATGCACGCTGGCTTACGTTGATCGCACCACCTGCCAGCCTGACTCAAACCTGGCTGCGGGATGCCGGCCTGAACCGCGAACGTATTCTGCTACTGCAACCACGGGGTGCTCAAAGCGCCCAGCAACTGGCGTGCGAAGCTCTGCGGTTGGGGCGCAGCCACACTGTGGTCACTTGGCTCAACCCGCTAAACACCCACTCGCGGCAACAACTGATCAGCGCCGCACGCACGGGCGAAGCTCAGAGCTTGAATATTCGCTTGGGTTGAGGGTTGCGACTACGCGCTGTGTGAAGCGCAGGGCTTCTCCAGGGACAGAGAAGCCGATCTGAAGCGGTAACGTTAAAAAGCAAAGGCGCGGATCAATGAAGAACCCGCGGCCCCTCTTCCTTATCAAACTCGCCTTCGACCATACGACCGGCCATCTGCACGCCGACGCTTAGCATCGCCTTGGCGATTTCTACATGCTGACCTTGAAGGAACGCCTTGGCATCGTCGGAGAAATCCAGCGTCACCAGAGAACCCTCGTCCTCAGCCCTGCGCAGTTCGATTCGGCCGTCTGGTAACTCGACAATTTCTAGAAAGGACGTTGGCATATAGGTCTGTTCTCCACGAAAGGCAGGGATTATATAGACATCATTCAGGCTTCGCTCGGGATCTTGACCAGCAGCATGTTTCAGATTGCCACCGTGTCAATCACCCTCAGCACTCGTTCAAGCCTTCGCGAAAGCGAATCGCCAAGCCTTTCAGATTTTGCCGCCAGCTCTCCAGCTCCTCTCGACTCAACTCTTCTGGCGCTTCTTCTTCATCCAGATTAATCGCCTGAATCAGCGGCTGAGTCACGTCCCCTTTGGGCTTGTGTGGCACCCGTGGCGGTTGAAACAGCGCCGAATGCGCTGCCAGCAGTTTTGCCAACCAGGTTTCCGAATTGCCCGCCAACTCAACCATCTCGGCCAACTCGGGAATCGCGATCGACTCCAGGACCTCACGTGTCAGCAGCATCTCGGCGCGTGGAGCATTGGCCTGCGGCAGACGATAGAAACCAGCGATCTCGTGACAAAGACCGAGCAAAGCGCCGTAAAGGTGAAACAACGCCGATTCACGCCCCGCCTGAATCAACGCCAGCGAATTCATCGCTCGCCCCTCTTCGGCGCGAGCCAGAGCTTCGAGCGACAGTCCGGCGAAATAGATCTTCTGGTTGGTGCGGGTATAGAGTTCGTGAGCCATGACGGCGCTCTCCACAACGAAATATTTGCTTCACACAGGCCGGACAGTGTCGTGGATCAGCCGATCCCACCGCAAGCACAAAACAAAAAGGCCGCATGAAAACCCGGAGGGGTCATCATGCGGCCTTTCAGTATCAGGCTAACGCTTACTCAGCTTTGGCCTTCGTACGCTTGTCTTCAACCGTCCACTTGCCGCCGTCGAAGTACGCCTTCCAACCGGTAGGCTTGCCATCGACTTCGGTCTGTACGTATTGCTCCTTGGTCTTGCGGCTGTAGCGAATCACCGCCGGCAGACCATCAGGATCTTTCTGTGGAGCGTCGCAGAGGAAGTGGTACTTCGGATCGATCTCGTCCTTGTGCGGCAGAATCTCGATCACCAGCGGAGCACGGGTCTCACGGTTTTTCGGGAACTGACTGGCAGCCAGGAACAGACCGGACGCACCGTCACGCAGGATGTAGGTGTCGTTGACCTTTTCGCATTTCAGCTCAGGCATCTTCACCGGGTCCATCTTCGGCGGCGCCGCATCACCGCTCTTAAGCAGTTTGCGGGTGTTCTTGCAGGTCGGGTTGGTGCAACCGAAGAACTTGCCGAAACGCCCGGTCTTGAGTTGCATCTCGCTGCCGCACTTGTCGCATTCCAGGCTCGGACCTTCGTAGCCCTTGATGCGATAGCTGCCCTCTTCGATTTCGTAGCCTGCGCAATCCGGGTTGTTACCACAGATGTGCAGCTTGCGTTTTTCGTCGAGCAGGTACGCGTCCATCGCCGTGCTGCAGATCGGGCAGCGGTGCTTGCCACGCAGTACCAGCGATTCCGACTCACCCTCGTCGTCCGCGGCGATTTCATCGCCCGGCACCAGGTTGACGGTGGCCTTGCAGCGTTCTTTCGGCGGCAAGCTGTAGCCTGAACAACCGAGGAAAACGCCGGTCGACGCGGTACGAATCTGCATCGGACGACCACAAGTCGTGCACGGAATATCGGTCATGACCGGCTGGTTGGCACGCATGCCGCTGTCCGGGTTTTCGGCTACTTCGAGTTTCTTTTTGAAGTCGCCGTAGAACTCGTCCAGTACGTTTTTCCAGTCGCGCTCGCCCTGCGCCACGTCATCGAGGTTCTCTTCCATGCCTGCGGTGAAGCCGTAGTCCATGAGGTTCGAGAAGCTTTCCGACAGACGCTCGGTGACGATGTCACCCATCTTTTCCGAATAGAAACGACGGTTGTGCAGGGTCACGTAACCGCGATCCTGAATGGTCGAAATGATCGCAGCGTAAGTCGAAGGACGACCGATACCGCGCTTTTCCATTTCTTTCACCAGACTGGCTTCCGAGTAGCGGGCCGGCGGTTTGGTGAAGTGCTGCGATGGATCGAGCTTGATCAGCTTCATCACGTCGCCCTGCGCCATATCAGGCAGAACGTCGTCATCACCCGGTTTGGCAATCTGCGGCATGACACGGGTGTAACCGTCAAACTTGAGGATACGGCCCTTGGCGCGCAGCTCGAAGTCACCAGCGCCTACGCTGACGGTGGTCGACAGGTATTGCGCCGGCAGCATCTGGCAAGCGAGGAACTGGCGCCAGATCAGCTCGTAGAGACGCTCAGCGTCACGCTCCATACCCGCCAGCTTGCTTGGCGTGGTGTTGGCGTCAGAAGGACGAATCGCTTCGTGAGCCTCTTGTGCGCCTTCCTTGCTGCTGTAGACGTTCGGCGTTTCCGGCAGGTACTTCTTGCCGAACTCGTCTTCGATGTAAGTACGCGCCATCGCCACGGCATCAGCCGAGAGGTTGGTCGAGTCGGTACGCATATAAGTGATGTAGCCGGCTTCGTAAAGACGCTGGGCCATCATCATGGTTTTCTTCACGCCGAAGCCCAGGCGGTTGCTCGCAGCCTGCTGCAGGGTCGATGTGATGAACGGCGCCGACGGCTTGCTGCTGGTCGGTTTGTCTTCGCGCTTGACGATGCTGTAGCTGGAAGATTTGAGTTTCTCCAGCGCGGCCATGGCCTGAGCTTCGTTGAGCGGCTTGAACGCTTCGCCTTTTTCGCGAGCCACTTCGAAACGCACGGTGGAGCCTTTGGTGGTGCCGAGATCGGCATGCACTTCCCAGTACTCTTCCGGGTTGAACGCGCGAATTTCACGTTCACGCTCAACCACCAGCTTCACGGCAACCGATTGCACGCGACCGGCGGACAAGCCACGAGCGATCTTCGCCCACAGCAGCGGCGAGACCATGTAACCGACAACGCGGTCGAGGAAGCGACGCGCCTGTTGAGCGTTGACACGATCGATGTCCAGCTCACCCGGTTCCGAGAAAGCTTCCTGAATCGCTTTCTTGGTGATTTCGTTGAACACCACACGCTTGTAGCGGCTGTCGTCACCACCGATGGCTTCGCGCAGGTGCCAGGCAATGGCTTCCCCCTCGCGATCCAAGTCGGTTGCGAGATAGATGGTGTCAGCATCTTTGGCGAGCCGGCGCAGCTCTTCGATGACCTTCTCTTTACCCGGAAGGATCTCGTACTGGGCTTTCCAGCCATGATCGGGATCGACACCCATACGCGAGACCAGCTGCTTGCGCGCTTTCTCTTTCGGCGAGAGCACCGGACCTTCGCCCGCAGCAGCCTTGCCGCGCTTGGCGGCTGGCTCTTTGCTGGCGCTAGCCGAACCGCTGGTGGGCAGGTCTCGGATATGGCCGATACTCGACTTCACCACGTATTGGTTACCCAGATACTTGTTGATGGTCTTGGCCTTAGCCGGGGATTCCACAATGACCAGCGATTTGCCCATGGATCAGAAAATTCCTGAATTCTAGAAGTGAAAGGCGGTTGGCGCCTGACGCGGCACCGCTATATATAGTTGATACAAGGTGAGGTCAAGCACAGGGTTCTGTGCGCCCTCGCCTTATGCCTCGGAAAAAAGGCTCGGTTCGGCTTGCACCAAAGCAAAGCGTGGCACCTGCTCGCCGTCAACCTCGACTGACTCGAGAAACATGCTCAGAGGGCGTACCCAAAAGCCGTAATCGCCATACAGGGCTTGGTAAAAGACCACTTCTTCTTCGGTCTCGGAATGCCGCGCAACACTGAATACGCGGTACTGCGGACCTTTGTAATGTTGGTAGAGCCCAGGTTGTATCGGCATGCTTCGGCCCTCACTCAAATTTTTTCAAAAATAAAAACAAAATAAATCCACAAAAACAAAAACCGGGGCACTTGGCCCCGGCTTCCATCGACGAGACGCTTAAACGCGTTCGAAGACGGTGGAGATGCCTTGGCCGAGACCAATGCACATAGTGGCCACCCCGAAGGTACCGCTATTCTGCTTCATCACGTTCAGCAAAGTGCCGGAAATACGGGCACCGGAGCAACCGAACGGGTGACCCAGGGCGATCGCGCCGCCGTGCAGGTTAACCTTCTCGTTCATCTTGTCGAGTACTTTCAGATCTTTCAGCACTGGCAGGGCCTGTGCGGCGAAAGCTTCGTTGAGCTCGAAGAAGTCGATATCGTTGATGCCAAGGCCCGCACGCTTCAGGGCTTTTTGTGTCGCCGGAACTGGACCATAGCCCATGATTGCCGGATCCACACCCGCCACTGCCATCGAACGGATCACCGCCATTGGCTGGATACCCAGGTCCTGTGCACGCTGCGCCGACATCACGATCATGCACGAAGCACCATCGGTGATCTGCGACGAAGTACCGGCAGTCACGGTGCCGCCCTTTGGATTGAAGGCAGGCTTGAGGGCCGCCAGACTTTCCAGGGTGGTTTCCGGACGAATGGTTTCGTCGTAGTCGAACAGTTTCAGGAAACCGTTCTCGTCGTAGCCCTGCATCGGGATGATTTCGTCTTTGAACTTGCCTTCCACGGTGGCTTTGTGGGCCAACTGGTGGGAACGCACGCCAAAAGCGTCTTGCTGTTCGCGAGTGATGCCGTGCATTTTGCCGAGCATTTCCGCGGTCAGACCCATCATGCCCGAGGCTTTCGCCGCGTACAGCGACATGTGCGGGTTCGGATCGACACCGTGCATCATGCTCACGTGGCCCATATGCTCGACGCCGCCAACCACGAACACGTCACCGTTGCCGGTCATGATTGCTTGCGCAGCGGTGTGCAGCGCACTCATCGACGAGCCGCACAGACGGCTGACAGTCTGACCGGCCGAGGTGTGCGGGATCTGGGTCATCAGCGAAGCCATGCGCGCGATGTTCCAGCCCTGCTCCAGGGTCTGGTTGACGCAGCCCCAGATCACGTCCTCGACTTCTGCAGGATCGACCTTGGCGTTGCGTTCCAGCAACTTGCTGATCAAGTGCGCCGACATGTCTTCGGCACGGGTGTTGCGATGCATGCCGCCCTTGGAGCGGCCCATCGGAGTACGACCGAAGTCGACAATCACGACGTCTCTAGGATTCAAGCTCATAAGTTCACTCTCACTCTAGTTGGGGGCGCTTAACCGAAGAAGCTCTGGCCGTTTTTGGCCATCTCGCGCAGCTTCGCGGTCGGGTGGTACAGCGCGCCCAAATCAGCGTACTGGTCAGCCAGGGCAACGAACTCGGCAACACCGATCGAATCGATGTAGCGCAGCGCACCGCCACGGAATGGAGGGAAACCGATACCGTAGACCAGACCCATGTCGGCTTCGGCGGCAGTTTCAACGATGCCGTCTTCCAGGCAACGCACGGTTTCCAGGCACAGCGGGATCATCATCCAGTTGATGATGTCTTCGTCAGTGACTTCGCGCTGCTCGTAAACGATCGGCTTGAGCACTTCCAGCACCGAAGGGTCGGCGACTTTCTTCTGCTTGCCTTTCTTGTCGGCCTCGTAGGCGTAGAAGCCCTTGCCGTTCTTCTGGCCCAGACGCTTGGCTTCGTACAGCACGTCGATGGCCGAACGGCGGTCATCCTTCATGCGATCCGGGAAACCTTCAGCCATGACGTCACGACCATGGTGACCGGTGTCGATGCCGACCACGTCCATCAGGTAAGCCGGGCCCATCGGCCAGCCGAATTTTTCCATGACCTTGTCGATACGGACGAAGTCGACACCGGCGCTGACCAGCTTGGCGAAACCGCCGAAGTATGGGAACAGCACGCGGTTAACGAGGAAGCCCGGGCAGTCGTTGACGACGATCGGGTTCTTGCCCATTTTCTTGGCGTAGGCAACGGTGGTGGCAACAGCCAGCTCGCTGGACTTCTCGCCACGGATTACTTCCACCAGCGGCATCATGTGCACCGGGTTGAAGAAGTGCATGCCGACGAAGTTTTCCGGACGCTTGAGGGCTTTCGCCAGCAGGCTGATGGAAATGGTCGAGGTGTTGGACGCGAGGATGGTGTCCTCTTTAACCTGAGCTTCCACTTCAGCCAACACGGCTTGCTTGACCTTAGGATTCTCGACGACAGCTTCGACCACCAGATCAACGTGACCGAAGTCGCCGTAGGACAGGGTCGGACGAATGGCGTTGAGCACTTCAGCCATTTTCGCAGCGGTCATGCGACCTTTATCAACGCGGCCAACCAGCAGTTTGGCGGCTTCAGCCAGACCCTGCTCGATGCCGTGCTCGTTGATGTCCTTCATCAGGATCGGCGTACCTTTGGAGGCCGACTGATAAGCGATACCGCCACCCATGATGCCGGCGCCGAGTACAGCGGCCTGCTTCACGTCTTTGGCGATTTCGTCGTAGGCCTTGGCCTTTTTCTTAAGTTCCTGATCGTTCAGGAACAGACCGATCAAGCTCTGCGCGGCAGAGGTCTTGGCCAGTTTGACGAAACCGGCAGCTTCGACTTCCAGCGCCTTGTCACGACCGAAGTTCGCGGCTTTCTGGATAGTCTTGATCGCTTCAACCGGCGCCGGGTAGTTCGGGCCAGCCTGGCCGGCGACGAAACCTTTGGCGGTTTCGAAAGCCATCATCTGTTCAATAGCGTTCAGCTTGAGTTTTTCAAGTTTCGGCTGACGCTTGGCCTTGAAATCGAACTCGCCGGAGATGGCGCGCTTGATCAGTTCAAGGGCAGCTTCCTGCAGTTTTTCAGGAGCAACCACGGCGTCGACGGCACTGACTTTCAGGGCGTCTTCAGGGCGGTTTTCCTTACCGGAGGCAATCCACTCGATGGCGTTATCGACACCGATCAAGCGCGGCAGACGCACGGTGCCACCGAAGCCTGGGTAGATGCCCAGCTTGACTTCCGGCAAGCCGATCTTGGCTTTGGTCGACATGACGCGATAGTCAGCCGCCAGGCACATTTCCAGACCGCCGCCCAGGGCGATGCCATTGATGGCCACTACGGTTGGGACGTTGAGGTCTTCGAAATCGCTGAAGATCTTGTTGGCTTCGAGATTGCCAGCAACCAGCTCGGCATCCGGCAGCTTGAAGTTATCGACAAATTCGGTGATGTCGGCGCCGACGATGAACACGTCCTTGCCACTGCTGACGATCACGCCCTTGATCGAAGCATCTGCCTTGATGGTGTCTACGGCCTGACGCAGTTCGTTCAGGGTTAGACGGTTGAACTTGTTGACGGACTCACCCTTGAGGTCGAATTTCAATTCGACGATGCCACTTTCAAGAGCTTTAACCGTGATGGCTTTACCTTCGTAAATCATCAACTGATCTCCACGATATGGAAGCTGAACAGTACACGTCGGACGCAGGCGAATGGCTCGGCAGGACGCTTTTTCGTCGATGCTAACGCCAATCCACCCGGCACACCCGCCAACGCGATAGTCGGGATTCTGTAGGAGCAGTCTGTAAGACAAACGCTCAATTCATACGCCCGTTTGATTTGGGTACGTCACCTTCACGGAATTTCCGACAATTGTCAATCGCCCAAAATACGGGTTGAAATGCGACTTTGCGGTCATTTCTGTAAGACGAAGACCCGCAACACGCGTCTGCATGTGAAGCCATTCATAGAATCAATAGTTAGAAAAGTCGCCCTAATTCGCAGCAGCCCTTGTTTAAAGGGCTACGCTGGGTGGACGACAGGGAAATGCGTTGACAGAACCTGCATCAAAAAAGATTTCCGGCCTGCCTGGCCAACCCCGCCCGATGAATCATGTCGGGCTTTTTATTGCGCGTCTGCCGGACGTTCCCCACCGTTGCAGTGGGAAAAGTCCGCGCGTCACGCCAGTGCTTTCAGAGTGGTGTCGATGTCCTGCAACACCGACGCTTCGCCCTTCTCGCCCCAGTACAAGGCGATCATCTGCTTGTCTGCTTCGACTTTGAAAACGTTGCCGGGCAACTTTTCGAAATGATTGAGCAGCGCCCGATCTTCGCAGACTTCCTGCCATTGATTGACCCACACACCCGGCGATTTTTGCCAGTAAGTCCAGCAGGCAGGCGACTTGCTACGCCGCGGCCGATGATACTGCGCACACGGATTCGGCGGCTCTTGCGCCAGCCAGTGCGGCCATTCCTGAGGCGCCAGTTGCATGGCCAGACCCATGCGCCGCGCCTCCATGCGCAAGGCGATGCGACCGCTTTGCGCGCGCGATGGGCGCAACCACGCCAACGGACTCAAAACCACCAGCAGGATTGACACCACCAACCAGACCGTCATATCTCTATTCCCAATTCTTGGTGAGCGCATTGTGTCACTTTGGAACCAATGCGCTTGAAACCAGCCATACTTAACAATATTGAAACCTCACGAGGAGCACCTCATGCCCTACCACCACATCCTGGTCGCCGTAGATCTGACCGAAGAGTGCGACCCAGTGATTCACCGCGCCCGCGAGCTATCGGTGAGCAATGGCGCCAAACTGTCGCTGGTGCATATCGTCGAACCAATGGCGATGGCATTCGGCGGCGACGTGCCGATGGATCTGTCACAACTGCAACAACAGCAGTTCGATCAGGCCAAGGAGCGCCTGGAGCGTCTGAAAGCCAAATACTCAGAGCTTGAGGGCGCCAACTGCCACCTGACCTATGGCCAGCCACGCCAGGAAATCCATCATTTCGCCAAGGAAAACACGTGCGATCTGATCGTGGTCGGCAGCCATGGCCGTCATGGTCTGGCGCTGTTGCTCGGCTCGACCGCGAACGACGTACTGCACGGCGCGCCATGCGACGTCCTCGCCGTCCACCTGGTCAAACGTTGAAACACTGATCATTGTGGGAGCGATCCTCTTCGCTTAGCCTGACACACCGCATTCGCGAGCAGGCTCGCTCCCACATTGGGTCTCCACCCGCATATGAAAAGCCCGGCGTTCATCACTGAACGCCGGGCTTTTTCACATCCGGATCAATCAGGCATCCAGCTCGGCCCAACGCTCCATCAACGCGTCCAGCTCAGCCTGCAACTGCTCCAGCGAGGCAATCACCTTGGCTGTTTCAGCCGGTGGACGCTGATAGAAACCGCCTTCAGCCATCTCGGCCTCCACTGCGGCGATCTGCTGTTCCTTGGCGTCGATATCGCCCGGCAACGCTTCCAGCTCGCGCTGCAGCTTGTAGCTCAGCTTTTTCTTGGCAACCGGGGCAGCAGCGGCAGGCGCAGCAACCACAGCAGGCTCAGCGGTGACTACCGCCGAATTCAGGTCAGCCTTGCCCGATTTGCTTTCAGTCACGCCCAGCAGACGCGGCGAACCGCCCTGACGGATCCAGTCCTGATAACCACCGACGTATTCACGCACCTTGCCTTCACCTTCGAAGACCAGAGTACTGGTGACCACGTTGTCGAGGAATGCCCGGTCGTGGCTGACCATCAGCACGGTGCCGTTGAAAGTCAGCAGCACTTCTTCGAGCAGCTCGAGGGTTTCCACGTCGAGGTCGTTGGTCGGTTCGTCGAGTACCAGCAGGTTCGCCGGCTTGCTGAACAACTTGGCCAGCAACAGACGCGCACGCTCACCACCCGACAGCGCCTTGACCGGCGTGCGGGCACGCTGTGGGCTGAACAGGAAATCGCCGAGGTAGCTCAGCACGTGACGGCTCTGGCCGTCGATATCGATGAAGTCGCGACCTTCGGCGACGTTGTCGATCACGGTTTTTTCCAGATCCAGTTGATGACGCAACTGGTCGAAGTAGGCCACGTCGATCCGCGTGCCCTCTTCCACTTTGCCGCTGGTCGGTTGCAGACCGCTGAGCATCAGTTTCAGCAACGTGGTCTTGCCAGTGCCGTTGGCGCCAAGCAGACCGATACGGTCGCCGCGCGTCAGCACCATCGAGAAGTCCTTGATCAGGAACGGGCCGCCCGGGTGAGCGAAACTCACGTTCTCGAGGACCATCACCTGCTTGCCGGACTTGTCGGCAGTGTCCAGCTGAATGTTGGCCTTGCCGGTGCGCTCACGACGTTCGCTGCGCTCGACGCGCAACGCTTTCAGGGCGCGGACGCGGCCTTCGTTGCGGGTGCGGCGCGCCTTGATGCCCTGACGGATCCAGACCTCTTCCTGGGCCAGTTTCTTGTCGAACAGCGCGTTGGCGGTTTCTTCAGCGGCCAGCGCGGCTTCTTTGTGCACGAGGAAGCTGGCGTAGTCGCCGTTCCAGTCGATCAGGCCACCGCGATCCAGTTCGAGGATGCGTGTAGCAAGGTTTTGCAGGAAGGAACGGTCGTGCGTGATGAACAGCACGGCGCCCTGGAAATCTTTCAGGGCTTCTTCGAGCCAGGCAATCGCACCGATGTCCAGGTGGTTGGTCGGTTCGTCGAGCAGCAGCAGATCGGGCTCGGACACCAGCGCCTGCGCCAGCAGCACGCGACGACGCCAGCCGCCGGACAACTGGGCGAGGGTCTTGTCGGCCGGCAGTTGCAGACGGCTCAAAGTGCTTTCGACCAGAGTCTGCAAGCGCCAGCCATCACGGGCTTCGAGGTCTTGCTGAACGTGCATCAGCTTGTTCAGGTCATCTTCAGTAACGCAGTTCTGCGCAAGGTGATGGTACTCGGCGAGCAACGCGCCCACGCCATCAAGGCCTTCAGCGACCACGTCGAACACCGTCCGATCGTCGGCCACTGGCAATTCTTGCGGCAATTCGCCGATTTTCAGACCGGGGGCACGCCACACCGAGCCTTCATCGGGCTTCTGGTCGCCCTTGACCAGTTTCATCATGCTGGACTTGCCAGTGCCGTTGCGGCCGATGATGCACACCCGCTCACCACGGGCGATCTGCCAGGACACCTTGTCCAACAACGGCATAGCGCCGAACGCAAGGGACACATCGCTGAATTTGAGCAGGGTCATGAGCTTCTCCAAAAACCGGGCGCGCATTCTACCTGAGTTAGGGCTTCAGCAGGCCGGCAATTTGTCTGTCGAAGCACTCTGCACAACATTTGTTGCGAACTTGTGCTGCGAGGCCGGCAAAGCTTTCGCCGCTTGCTGGCAAAAGGCTAAGCTACAGACAATTCAGTGCTGACCGAGGTCGGCACTTGTCATGATTTCTCTGCCCGGATGTCTCATGCGCAGTCGCCTTTTCAGTGTCTTGTCCTGTTTGCTACTTACCGCCGCTGCCGCTCAATCCGCCCAGGCGGTGGACCTGTCCACCCAACGCCAGTATTACGATGAAGCCAAGCGCGCCCTGGCCAAGGGTGATACCGGCCCGTATTTCCGTTACAGCCAGGCGCTGGCCGATTACCCGCTGGAACCGTATCTGGCCTACGACGAACTGACCGCGCGGCTGAAAACCGCGAGCAACGCGGAAATCGAGAAGTTCCTCGCCGAACACGGTGACCTGCCCCAGGCCAACTGGATGAAACTGCGCTGGTTGCGCTGGCTCGCCGACCGTGGCGACTGGGCGACCTTCGTCAAGTATTACGACCCGAAACTCAACTTCACTGAACTGGACTGCCTGAATGCGCAGTACCAGATCAGCAGCAACCATAAGGCCGAAGGTTACGCCAACGCCGACAAGCTCTGGCTGACCGGCAAATCCCAACCCGCCGCGTGTGACGCTCTATTCGGCATCTGGGCAGCCGATGGCCAGCTCACTGAACAGAAACGCTGGGAGCGCACCAAGCTTGCCGCTCAGGCCCGCAACTATCCATTGGCCAACAGCCTGGTCAACGGCTTGACCACCCTCGCCCCGCGCGGTCGTTTGCTGGTCGATGTTGCGCAGAAACCCGAGCTGCTCAATCAGCCTTCGCGCTTCACCCCGGCCGATGAACCGATGTCCGACGTGGTCAGCCTCGGCCTGCGCCGTTTGGCCCGTCAGGACCCGGACAAGGCCATGGCGTTGCTCGACGGTTACGCCAGCAGCATGCATTTCTCCCGCGATGAAAAAGTCGCGATCGCCCGGGAGATCGGCCTGACGCTCGCCCGTCGTTTCGACAGCCGCGCGCTGGACGTGATGACCAAATACGACCCGGAGCTGCGCGACAACACCGTCTCGGAATGGCGCTTGCGCCTGTTGCTGCGTCTGGCCCGCTGGGACGACGCCTATCAGTTGACCCGCCGTCTGCCGCAGGATCTGGCCACCACCAACCGCTGGCGCTACTGGCAGGCGCGTAGTCTGGAACTGGCCCAGCCGCAAAACCCGGAAGCGCAGACCCTTTACAAAAACCTTGCGCGCGAACGTGATTTCTACGGTTTCCTTGCCGCCGACCGCTCGCAATCGCCGTACTCGCTGAACAACAAGCCATTGGTCCTCAGCCAAGCGCTGATCAACAAGGTGCGCAACACGCCGGGGGTACGCCGCGCGCTGGAATTCCATGCCCGTGGGCAAATCGTCGACGGTCGTCGCGAGTGGTATCACGTCAGCCGCCATTTCAATCGCGATGAAATGGTTGCCCAGGCGAAACTCGCTTACGACTTGAAATGGTATTTCCCGGCGATCCGCACCATCAGTCAGGCGCAGTACTGGGACGATCTGGATATCCGCTTCCCGATGGCCCACCGCGAAACGCTCGTGCGTGAAGCCAAGGTACGTGGCCTGCATTCGAGCTGGGTGTTTGCCATTACCCGCCAGGAAAGCGCGTTCATGGACGACGCACGCTCCGGTGTCGGGGCCAGTGGCCTGATGCAATTGATGCCCGGCACCGCCAAGGAAACCGCGCGCAAATTCAGCATTCCGCTGGCCTCGCCGCAGCAAGTGCTGGACCCGGACAAGAACATCCAGCTCGGCGCCGCGTATCTGAGCCAGGTGCACAGCCAGTTCAACGGCAACCGCGTCCTCGCCTCCGCCGCCTACAACGCAGGTCCTGGTCGCGTGCGCCAATGGCTGCGCGGCGCCGATCACCTGAGCTTCGACGTGTGGGTCGAAAGCATTCCGTTCGACGAAACCCGTCAGTATGTGCAGAACGTGCTGTCGTACTCGGTGATCTACGGCCAGAAGCTCAACTCGCCGCAGCCGCTGGTGGACTGGCATGAGCGCTACTTCGACGATCAGTGATCACCTGACTGACGCCAACTAACGAAAAATGCCCGTATCGCGAGATACGGGCATTTTTTATGGGCACAACCTGAGCGGCTATTTAGTGAATGGCAGGATCGGTGACAGGATTCGTTGACGCGCTCTTGCCATCATTGAACTGCAACGCTGCCAACCGCGCATACAGCGGATTGCTGGCAATCAGTTCCTGATGGGTGCCAATGGCCACAAGCTTGCCCTGATCCATTACCGCAATCCGGTCAGCGTTTTTCACCGTGGCCAGTCGATGCGCGATCACCAGCGTGGTGCGGTTTTGCATCAGGCTCGGCAGGGCTTCCTGAATCAGGTGTTCGCTCTGCGCATCAAGGGCGCTGGTGGCTTCGTCCAGCAGCAGGATCGGTGCGTCGACCAGCAACGCCCGGGCAATGGCCAGACGCTGACGCTGGCCACCGGAAAGACCGAGGCCTCCATCGCCGAGATGGGTCTGGTAACCGTTGGGCATTTTCTCGATGAAGTCGTGGGCATGAGCAATTTTCGCAGCGTCCTTGACCTGCTCCAGCGTCGCCCCGGGATTGCCGTAACGAATATTCTCTTCAACACTGCCGAAAAACAGCGCCGGCGATTGTGATACCAGGGCGAAGTGACGGCGCAGGTCCAGCGGATCGAGGCTGGTCAACGGCACGCCATCAATCAGGATCTGCCCTTCCAGCGGATCATAAAAACGCAACAGCAAGTCGTACACGGTGGACTTGCCAGCGCCGGACGGCCCCACCAGCGCCAGCGTCTCGCCAGCGCGAATGGTCAGATTCAAACCGTTGACGGCGTAGCTTTCCGGACGCGAAGGGTAGGAAAAACGCACGTCTTGCAATTGCAATTCACCCCGCACGCGCTCCGGCAAGGTCACCAGCCCAGTGACGGGCGGCTGGATGATGTTTTCCGAACCCAGCAGTTCAGCGATACGTTCGGCGGCCCCCGCCGCGCGCTGCAGTTCGCCGATCACCTCACTCAACGTGCCAATCGCACTGCCGACGATCAGGCTGTAAAAGACAAACGCCGCCAGTTCGCCCCCGGTGATGCGCCCGGCGATCACGTCCATGCCTCCGACCCACAACATCACTGCCACGGCGCCGAGCACCAGCACGATCACCATGGTGATCATCCACGAACGCTGAAAGATGCGTTTGCGCGCGGTGTCGAATGCGTCCTCGACCGTCGTCGCGAAACGCCGCTCATCCTGAACCTGGTGGTTGTAGGCCTGTACGGTTTTGATCTGGCCGAGGGTTTCCGATACATAGCTGCCGATATCGGCGACCCGGTCCTGGCTCAGCCGCGACAGATTGCGCACGCGCCGGCCGAAAATCAGGATTGGCGCAACCACGAACGGCAAGGCAATCACCACAATGCTGGTGAGTTTCGCATTGGTCACGAACAGCAGGATGACGCCACCGATAACCATCAACAGGTTGCGCAGGAACATCGACAACGACGAGCCGATCACCGATTGCAACAGCGTCGTGTCGGCCGTCAGCCGCGACTGGATCTCGGAACTGCGGTTGTTCTCGTAAAAGCCCGGATGGAGATAGACCAGATGGTTGAACACCTCCCGGCGGATGTCGGCCACGCAGCGCTCGCCGATCCACGACACCCAGTAGAACCGGGCAAACGTACCGACCGCCAGACCTAGCACCATCAACATGAAGATGCCGATGCTCTGGTTGAGCTGATGCGGCGACTGGGTCATGAAGCCACGGTCGACCAACAGTTTGATCCCCTGCCCCATCGACAACGTGACGGCGGCCGTAACGATCAACGCCAGCAGCGCAGCGATGACCTGCCAGCGGTAAGGGGCCAGAAATCGACTGGTCAGACGCAGCGCGCGACGGTGTCGTGAAGAAAGCTTCGGGGTCATTCAGGTGTACATCCGTGTTGATGAAAGGGCTAGCGTAAACCTTCTTTGGGGTGGAACTCTGTAAATCACAATGAGTCAGGTTAAATATGCCCCCAAAGACTAGGCCATAGTTGCTATCGGTCTAACGTCAAGGTTGAGACGAACGGTCATTTCTGTTGGACTGGAATGGCCGCTCATGACGGATCGAAAGGCGCTGTCACAGCCTGGTCACGTGGCGGTTTTAATCTGGGTATACAACCTGATGAGGAGACAGGCCATGTCCTTGCAACACAGCAGCGATGACAAGATTGAAGTGATCCGCACCAAGCCCGGCCAACCTCTGGGTTGCTCGATTATCGATAAGGATGGGCGTGAAGTACCGATCACCGAAGACATGATCCAGGACGCGTGCCGCGAACTGGACAAGCGATTGGTCAAGCCTGCCAAACAAAAGTGATATAGCCACCGTCTTCCTGACCCGGCCCCTTTGGCCGGGTTTTTTCTGCCTGCAGATCCGGGGACTTTTGGCGCGACCTTCGCGAGCAGGCTCGCTCCCATAGGAGATCGTCAGTGAGAGCGAGATCCATGTGGGAGCGAGCCTGCTTGCGAAACGGCCGACCCGGTTTCTAGACCGTCACCGCCCCCAGCGCCGCGACTATCTTCGCCAACACCGGCGAATCCCCTTCAATCCGCACCTTCAGCCCTTCAATCTCGCGCCGCACCGGATACTGCTTGCGTAGCACGTCGAACGCCGCCCGCTGCTCGCCGACATTACCTACGAGGCTGCGGCGAAAATCCGCATCATCACGGCGCGGGTCGTACACGCCTCGGCACAACATCGCCAGCGCCCAAGCCGGATCGCTGTCGCCATGCAAGGTCACTTGCGACAACCACGGCGCCGGTAGCAGCTCACTGAGTTGAATGCTTGCTGGCTGGCCGATGAATTGGCAGTAAGCCTGATAGATCTGCGCCGTTCCGCGCTGTTTGCCATCAAGGCTGTAACCGGCAATGTGCGGAGTGGCCAGTACGCAAAGTTCGGCCAATGCAACATCAACCTCAGGCTCGGCCTCCCAGACATCGAGAACGGCTTGCAGGTCTTCACGCTCCAGCAGCACTTCGCGCAGCGCGGCGTTATCCACCACCGGACCACGCGCCGCGTTGATCAGCCATGCACCGGGCTTGAGCTGCTGCAGACGCTGCTGATCGAACAGATGCCAGGTCGCACCAACGCCGCTGCGTGTCAGCGGTGTGTGCAGACTGATTACGTCACACTGCTCAATGATTTGCTCAAGGCTCACGTAATCGCCGCCCCCGGCAGCCTGACGCGGCGGATCGCAGACTTTGACATTCCAGCCCAACTCTTTCAGAACCTTGATCAGGCGCCCTCCCACCTCACCGGCGCCGACGACACCATAAGTCCGCTGAGTGAGATCGACACCTTCGATTTCGGCGAGGGTCATCAGACTGCCCAGCACATAATCGACCACGCCTCGGGCATTGCAGCCGGGTGCACTCGACCAGGTGATGCCGGCCTCATTGAAGTAGTCGAGATCCAGATGATCGGTGCCGATCGTGCAGGTACCGACAAAGCGCACCTTGCTGCCCTCAAGCAACGTGCGGTTGACGTTGGTCACCGAGCGCACGAGTAACACGTCGGCCTGCGCGACCGTCGCACGGTCGATGGAACGGCCCGGCACCCGGCGGATCTCGCCGAAACCGGCAAAAAAGGCATCGAGCAGCGGGATATTTTCGTCGGCAACAATCAGCATGGCGGGCTCCTTAGGCGGATCGGCAGTTTAGGTGCAGATCGGTCGCCGGGCCAGCGGGCTTTGCGCTTACAAATCCGCAACAGAGGATTTTTCCTGACCAAGGCGTCAGCGGCGTAGAATGCGGCGCCTTGCGCATCAACAGCTGTGGACGTTTTTCCCGTGAATTCTGTAACTGATCAACCTGTCGCCGTCTCCCTCACTCGCCCCGCGCGGATTCGCCAGGAGTTCAAGAACCTGCTCGCCCTGGCATTGCCGATCATCATCGCGCAACTGGCGACTACGGCCATGGGCTTCGTCGACGCGGTGATGGCTGGCCGCGTCGGGCCAAAGGATCTGGCAGCGGTGGCGCTGGGCAACTCGATCTGGGTGCCGGTGTTCCTGCTGATGACCGGCACCCTGCTGGCAACCACGCCGAAAGTCGCTCAGCGCTTCGGCGCCGGTACCCACAGCGAAATCGGCCCTATCGTCCGTCAGGCGTTGTGGCTGGCGCTGGTGGTCGGACTGATCGCCACCGCCATGCTGGTAGCCGCCGAGCCGGTGCTGCACCTGATGAAGGTCGATCCCGAGTTGATCGGCCCGTGCATGCAATACCTGCACGGCATCGCCAGTGGTCTGCCGGCGGTGGCTTTCTATCACGTACTGCGCTGCACCAGTGACGGCATCGGCCGTACCCGCCCGGCAATGGTGTTGGGCCTGTGCGGTCTGGCGCTGAACATTCCGCTGAACTACATCTTCATCTATGGCCATTTCGGTGTGCCGGCGATGGGCGGCGTCGGTTGCGGTTGGGCCACGGCCATCGTGATGTGGGTGATGGCGCTGGGGCTGGCCGGTTATGAGCGCTGGGCACCGGCCTATCGTTCGAGCGAAATCTTCAGCCGTTTCGACTGGCCACAATGGACAGTGATCAAGCGTCTGCTGGCGATTGGTCTGCCAATCGGTATCGCCGTGTTTGCCGAGTCGAGCATTTTTGCCGTGATCGCCCTGCTGATCGGCAGTCTTGGCGCCACCGTGGTGGCCGGGCACCAGATTGCCCTCAACGTCAGTTCGCTGGTGTTCATGATTCCCTACTCGTTGGGCATGGCGGTGACCGTGCGCGTCGGTCAGGCATTGGGCCGCGAAGAACCACGTGAAGCACGCTTTGCCGCTGGCGTCGGCATGGGCACCGCGCTGGCCTACGCCTGCCTGTCGGCGAGCATGATGCTGTTGCTGCGCGAGCCGATTGCGGCAATCTACACCGCTGACCCGACGGTGATTCACATCGCGGCGATGCTGATTGTGTATTCGGCGCTGTTCCAGTTTTCCGACGCGATCCAGGTCACCGCCGCCGGCGCGCTGCGTGGCTATCAGGACACGCGCGTGACCATGATCCTGACCCTGTTCGCCTACTGGGGCATTGGTTTGCCGGTGGGTTACGCCCTTGGTCTGACCGACTGGCTCGGCGAGCCACGCGGCCCGAGTGGTTTGTGGCAGGGTTTGATCGTGGGCTTGAGCTGTGCGGCGTTGATGCTGTCGATTCGCCTGACGCGCAGTGCGCGCAAGCGTATTCGGATCAGTCGCTCGGCGGGTTGATCGCCCATAAAAAAGACCTGCAGATGCAGGTCTTTTTTTTGCCTTTGATCAGGACTTTTTGCGGATCCAGTACAGATATGTACCGGCGTCTTCGTGCTGGCTCACCAGTTCATGGTCGAGAAACACGCAGAACTTGGGAATATCGCGCTTGGTCGACGGGTCGGTGGCGATCACTTTGAGCAGGCCGCCGGGCACCAGGTCACGGATGTGCTGGTGCAGCATCATCACCGGCTCCGGGCAATTGAGACCGGTGGCGTCGAGGGTGCCATCGACCGGGGTATCGATCATTTCACTCATGATTCACTCCTGAAACTGGCCGGCATTGTCGCGCATTGCCGGGTATTCGGTCATCTGTGGCGTTACGCCACACCCCTGTAGGAGTGAGCCTGCTCGCGATGGCGTAGTGTCAGCCAACATCAATGCTGAATGACCCAGCGCTTTCGCGAGCAGGCTCACTCCTACAGGGTTATGTGTTGTGTCAGCGGGATTTGGCTTTCTTGGTGTCGTGACGGCGCAAATGGCAGGTCACTTCTTCGCGGTCGTGATACAGCTGTTTGCAGCCGATATCGACCTTGATCCCGCGTGCCTTGAAACCATCGGCAATGCGTTCGAGCAAGCGCTTCACTTCGGCGTAACGCTGCTTCATCGGCAACTTCAGGTTGACCACCGCCTCGCGGCAATGCCCTTCGCCGATCCACTCTTCCAGCATGGCGGCATTGCGCGCCGGTTTCTCGACGATGTCGCAGACCATCCAGTCCACCGGTTGCTTGGGCTTGAAGGTGAAACCGTCTGCCATCAAATGCTGAACCAGTCCGGTATCCATCAGACTTTCAGCCATCGGGCCGTTGTCGATCGCGGTCACCAGCATGCCGCGATTGACCAGTTGCCAGGTCCAGCCGCCCGGCGCGGCGCCGAGGTCAACGCCGGTCATGTCGCTGTGCAGACGATCCTCCCACTGATCACGCGGGATAAAGTGGTGCCATGCCTCCTCCAGCTTCAGCGTCGAACGGCTCGGTGCTTCACGCGGGAACTTCAGCCGCGGAATGCCCATCGGCCACATCGCCGAATTGCCGGCATCGGCCATGCCGAGAAACACTTCACGACCGCTCTTGAAGGTCAGCAGCAGACGCGGTTTGCTGGCGTCATCCACCAGTTTGCCGGCGCCGGTCAGGGCCTTGCGCAGCGGGCCTTCGAATTTCTTGCAGAAATTCGACAGTTCCTTGCCGTCGTTGGTGTCGACGACTTCCAGCCACAGGCTGCCGCACACCGGGAATCCGGCCATGTGCGCGAGGATCACGCTGATGCGGTCGGTTTCCGGCAAATCGATGAAAACCCCGCGCGCCCACTGGCGCGGGAAGATCAATTCAGCGAAACGCTGACCGCGCATCAGGCGCTCGGCGCCGTCTTCTTCGGTGCAGACAAACTCGGCGCAGGCGGTAGCCGCTTTGGCCTTGGCGTAGCCGGCCACGTTGAGTTGCGCGGCGAGGTCGGAAATCTCCGAACAGACTTCGCCTTCGAAGCCTGGCCGGCAATGCATGAATAGGGTGTTCATTCTTACTCCTGGGCAGCGGGCGATCATTCGGCCGCCGCGCGATGCTCAGGCCTTGCGTTGAAGCAAAGCCTGTCACGAAAACCGGCGCATGATAGCCGATGTCGGAACCTTGGTTCCGCTCATAGAGTCCAGTTATTAGCCAGCTACCTAAAACAGGGCTAGGTTTAAAGCTCTATTCGTCCCCTCAATCCGTAGCCGTGCGGATTCAAAGGAGTGATCGTAATGCCGTCCCTCGATAGTCTGAAAACGCTCAAAACCCTGCAAATCGATGACAAGACCTACCACTATTTCAGTTTGCCGGATGCCGCCAAAAGCCTGGGCGACCTCGACAAGCTGCCCATGTCGCTGAAAGTCCTGCTGGAAAACCTGCTGCGCTGGGAAGATGAAAAAACGGTCACCGGCGCCGACCTCAAGGCGATTGCCGCCTGGCTCAAGGAGCGCCGCTCCGACCGCGAGATTCAATACCGCCCTGCCCGGGTGTTGATGCAGGACTTTACCGGCGTGCCCGCCGTGGTCGACCTTGCCGCCATGCGTGCGGCGATGGCCAAGGCCGGTGGCGATCCGCAGCGAATCAATCCGTTGTCGCCGGTGGATCTGGTGATCGACCACTCGGTGATGGTCGACAAGTTCGCCACCGCCAGCGCGTTCGAGCAGAACGTTGACATCGAAATGCAGCGCAATGGCGAACGTTACGCCTTCCTGCGTTGGGGCCAGAGCGCTTTCGACAATTTCAGCGTGGTGCCGCCGGGTACCGGTATCTGTCACCAGGTCAACCTCGAATACCTCGGCCGCACCGTGTGGACCAAGGATGAGGACGGCCGCACCTACGCGTTCCCCGACACGTTGGTCGGCACCGACTCGCACACCACCATGATCAATGGTCTCGGCGTACTCGGCTGGGGCGTCGGCGGGATCGAAGCCGAAGCGGCGATGCTCGGGCAACCGGTGTCGATGCTGATTCCGGAAGTGATCGGTTTCAAACTGACCGGCAAGCTCAAGGAAGGCATCACGGCCACCGACCTGGTGCTGACCGTCACGCAAATGCTGCGCAAGAAAGGTGTGGTCGGCAAGTTCGTCGAGTTCTACGGTGACGGCCTCGCCGACCTGCCGCTGGCCGACCGCGCGACCATCGCCAACATGGCCCCGGAATATGGCGCGACGTGCGGTTTCTTCCCCGTTGACGACGTAACGCTGGAATACCTGCGCCTGTCCGGGCGGCCACCGGAAGTGGTGAAACTGGTCGAGGCGTACACCAAGGCTCAAGGCCTGTGGCGTCTGCCCGGTCAAGAGCCGGTGTTCACCGACAGCCTGGCGTTGGACATGGGCAGCGTCGAAGCAAGCCTCGCAGGGCCAAAACGCCCGCAGGATCGCGTTTCGCTGCCGAATGTCGCACAAGCGTTCAGCGACTTCATGGATCTGCAATTCAAACCCACCAGTAAAGAAGAAGGACGTCTGGAAAGTGAAGGCGGTGGCGGTGTCGCGGTGGGCAATGCCGATCTGGTCGGCGAAACCGAATATGAATATGAAGGCCACACTTATCGCCTGAAAAACGGCGCCGTGGTCATCGCCGCGATCACGTCCTGCACCAACACCTCGAACCCGAGCGTGATGATGGCCGCCGGCCTGCTGGCGAAAAAAGCGGTGGAAAAAGGTCTGACCCGCAAACCTTGGGTGAAGAGTTCGCTGGCACCGGGTTCGAAAGTGGTCACCGACTACTACAAGGCTGCGGGGTTGACGCAATACCTCGATCAGCTCGGCTTTTCCCTGGTCGGCTATGGCTGCACCACTTGCATCGGCAACTCCGGGCCACTGCCGGAGCCGATCGAGAAAGCCATCCAGAAAGCTGACCTCACCGTCGCTTCGGTGCTCTCCGGCAACCGCAACTTCGAAGGCCGCGTGCATCCATTGGTGAAAACCAACTGGCTGGCCTCACCGCCGCTGGTGGTCGCCTATGCCCTGGCCGGCAGCGTGCGCAGCGACATCAGCAGCGAACCGCTGGGCGAAGATCAGCAAGGCAATCCGGTGTACCTGCGCGATATCTGGCCGACCAGCAAAGAGATCGCCGACGCGGTCAATCAGGTCAGTACGGCAATGTTCCATAAGGAATACGCCGAAGTGTTCGCCGGTGATGAACAGTGGCAAGCCATCGAAGTGCCGCAAGCGGCGACGTATGTGTGGCAGGACGATTCGACTTACATCCAGCATCCGCCATTTTTCGACGACATTTCCGGCCCGTTGCCTGAAATCAAGGATGTCAAAGGTGCACGGGTGCTGGCCCTGCTGGGTGATTCGGTGACCACCGACCATATCTCCCCCGCCGGCAACATCAAGGCAGACAGCCCGGCCGGGCGTTATTTGCGCGAAAAAGGCGTGGAGCCGCGGGACTTCAATTCTTACGGTTCACGGCGCGGCAACCATGAAGTGATGATGCGCGGCACCTTCGCCAACATCCGTATTCGCAACGAAATGCTCGGCGGTGAAGAAGGTGGCAACACGATCTACATTCCGACCGGCGAAAAACTGGCGATCTACGACGCGGCGATGAAGTATCAGGCTTCGGGCACGCCGCTGGTGGTGGTTGCCGGGCAAGAATATGGCACCGGGTCCAGCCGTGACTGGGCAGCCAAGGGCACCAATCTGCTGGGGGTCAAAGCGGTGATCGCGGAAAGCTTCGAGCGAATTCACCGTTCCAATCTAGTGGGCATGGGTGTGCTGCCGCTGCAGTTCAAGCTTGATCAGAACCGCAAGAGCCTCAACCTGACCGGCAAGGAAACCTTTGAAATCCAGGGTCTGACCGACGTCGAGCTGACACCGCGAATGAATCTGCCGCTGCTGATCACCCGTGAGGACGGGCGCCAGGAGAAGATCGAGGTGTTGTGCCGGATCGATACGTTGAATGAGGTGGAGTACTTCAAGTCGGGCGGGATTCTGCATTACGTCCTGCGCCAATT